>DAOTWZ010000035.1:0-38554 GCA_034435615.1 Dehalococcoidia bacterium | reverse complement strand
TCTGGCGTGGCCCCCAGGAAGCAGGAGTCGCCACGGGCGAAGGCGAAGACGGTGCAGCCGCGGTAGGCGCGGCGCAGCCGCTCCAGCACTGTGGCCCAGGGGAAGGGACGCGACGCCCTGGCCCGCACCTCTCGGGCCAGCACGACCTTGTCCACGACGCCCCGCCGCGTCTCCTGCACGACGACCGCCACCGCCCGCCGCCAGTCCTCTCCCGACAGCCCTTCTATAGTTATGTCGAGCCGCTCCCCCTCGTCACCCGGCAGGGACTCAGGCCTGGAGAAGAGGGGCAGGCCTGCCCCGGCGGCCGACGGCACGGTCAGGGTGAGCCAGGACTCCCCGTTGTGGGCCACCAGCAACAGGCGGGGGACGACGAGACGGCCATCGCCGTAGGGGCGCCAGTGTAGCGCTCGCATCCCGCCGCTGGCGAAGGCGAAGCCCCCCAGGCATACCGGCGGCGTCAGGGGGGCCGTCGTGTCCCCCTCCACCAGGGCCTCCTGGCGCAGTCGCTCCCAGCCCGCCGCCACCTGAGCGAAGCGCCCCTCTCCGTGGCCATTCAGGACGGCAGCGACGCCTACGGCGGCCAGGGATAAGCCGTCCGCCGGCTGCTCCCAGAAGGCCCGCTCCTCCCCCACGGCCGCCCGGAAGAGAGCGAGGGGGTCGGTCCAGGGGAGACGCACGGTGGCGGAGAGGAGCCGACTCCTGCCATCGCGAGAGGGCAGGGAGCGGAGGGCATCCCGGACGGACTGAAGGCCCTGGGCCAGGGGCCAGGGAGCGGGGCGGGGCGGCGTCATCGTTTGCCTCTGGCTTCGGGGATGTCGGACAGGCCCACACTGCGCATCAGCAGGGGCCGCAGGGCGGCGTAGGCGTCCTCCAATCGCTCCGGCCGGCCCGACAGCACCCAGGTGGTGATCACCTCGTTGAGGGCGCCGAACCAGGCCCGGCTGGCCACCTCCGTATCTATGGGGTCGATGACGCCAGCCCGGACGGCCTCGTCCAGGTGACGCTTGATGACAGCGGCGAACTCGCCCCGTATCTCCGCCATCCGGCGGTGAAACTCCCGCCCGGCCCCCAGCGCCTCCACCAGCAGCAGGCGAGCCAGAGGACGGTGCTTGCGAAAGGTGCGGAGCACCGTCAGGAGGGCGGCGTCCGCCCGGGCAATGGGGTCGTCATGGGTGGCCATGGCCTGTTCCACCTTCTCCATGAGACGTCTGGTGGTCAGGTCCAGCAGGGCGAGGAAGAGGGCCTCCTTGTTGGGGAAGTGGAAGTAGATGCCGCCCTTGGAGGTGCGGGAGGCCTGGGCTATCTCCTCAACGCTGGCCTCCCGGTACCCCCGGCGGGCGAAGACCCTCAGGGCGGCGTCCAGGATGCGCTGGTGACGGTCTCTGGCTCTGGTCTGCTGCACTGCGCCCGGCCCTGGAAACAAACCGACTGTCCGGTCGGAAATCATATTAGCCCACGTCCCGCTCACTGACAACGCCTACAGCGGAGGGGCGGAGCCGTTTAAGATAAGTCCTGCCATGTCGGTGCAGAGGGCGGCGGAGATCCGCCGCATGTTCGGCCGCATCGTCCCTCGCTATGACCTGCTGAACCGGCTCATGAGCCTGGGGATGGACGTGCGCTGGCGACGCTGGACGGCGACTGCCGTGGCGCCGCGGGGAGGGCTGGCCCTGGACGTGGGAACCGGCACCGGGGACTTGGCCCTGGAGCTGCGGCGCCAGGGGGCCCGGCTGGTGGTAGGGGTGGACTTTTCACCCCGGATGCTGGCCGAGGCGCGCCGCAAGGCGGAGGCCAGGGACTTGGGCGGCCTCGCCTGGGCCCTGGCCGATGCCCTCCACCTCCCCTTCCCCGATGACACCTTCGATTGCGTGGTCAACGCTTTCGTCCTGCGCAACCTGGTGGACCTGCCGGCCGGGCTGGCGGAGATGGCCCGTGTCCTCCGGCCGGGCGGCAGACTGGCCTGCCTGGACATGACGCAGCCCCCGGCCGGGCCCTTCGGCCGCTTGTACCGCCTCTACTTCAACCGTCTGGTGCCTCCGCTGGCCGGCCTCATCAGCGGCGATATGGCGGCCTACCGGTACCTCCCCGACTCCCTGCAGGGCTTTCCCGATGCCCGATCTCTCGCTGCCCTCCTGGAGCGACTGGGGCTGGCCCAAGTGCAGGTGCGCCTCCTGGGGGGTGGCGTGGTGGCCCTCCATCTGGCCTGCAAGCCCCACCCCTCCCGTGACCGAACCTAGCTGGCCCGCGAGCGCGAACGATGAAGACCGTCTAGCGATGGCATGCTGCGCCCAACAGCCGGCCGCTTCCTTGACATGGCACGGCCCCACGGGTAATATTTCGCAAGACTGTCTACCGACCGTTCGTTCGATAATTCGATGGAACACTCACGCCATTCGGGTCGCTGGCGTCCAGGGAAGGCGAGCGAGGGCGAGCTCCGGACGCTCTCTGCCCGCTGGACGAGCCGATCTGCGCCCGGAAAGTCAAAGAGGAGGTCCAGGCCGTGGCCAGCCTTGTGAGAACAGGGGACACGCTCTCATCGTTGAGGAACAAGGTCGCCATCGTCGGTGTGGGAGAGACCGAGTACGTCCGACGAAGCGAGAAGGATATCAAGACGCTGGTAATGGAGGCCATAGCGGCGGCTATCGCGGACGCTGGCATATATCCCGACGAGATAGACGGTATAGCCTCTGAGGCGTCGATCGTACCTGTCATCGTGCCTGCCGACGAGGTGGCTGCCAACCTCGGGCTGGCGGAGACACAGTTCGCAGCCACTATCGGCTGCGCCGGGGCCGGCGTCGTGGGCGCGATACTGTTGGGGGCGCAGGCCATCGCTTCCGGACTGTGTAACACGGTGCTCTCCTACTTCGGTGTCAACTGGGGCTCTGATCCGGCAGGGCCTTATGGATTTCACGGCAAGGACATGTACAAGGCATCGCTGGAGATGCCGTTCGCCTTCTACGGCCAGCCCGTTTACTTCGCTGCCATCGCGCGTCGCTACATGCACGAGTTCGGCCTGACCACAGACCACCTGGGCAGCATGGCGGTGGCCACCAGGTCCTGGGCGTCCCTCAACCCTACGGCGATGAAGCGAGAGCCCATCACACTGGAGGACTACTATCGCTCGCCCCTCATCGCCGACCCGCTGCGGGTCCTGGACTGCTGTCTCATCACCGACGGCGCCGCCGCCTTCATAATGACATCGGCCGAGCGGGCCAGGGACTGCAGGAGGAGGCCGGTGTACGTGGCTGGCGCCGCTTACAGCCAGGGCCGCTATTCCGGGCACTCCAGCCTGACGCAGCGAGAAGACCTGCTATTCACGCAGGCCCAGGTGAGCGGGCCCCGGGCGATGGCGATGGCCGGGGTTACCCCTCGGGATGTTGACTTCTTGGAGGTGTACGACTGCTTCACCATAACCGCCCTCATGCAGATAGAGGACCTGGGCTTCTGCGGCAAGGGAGAGGCGGGGCCGCTGGTCGCTGAGGGGCGGACGGCGCCCGGCGGTCAGCTGCCCATCAATACCCATGGCGGGCTGCTTTCACACGCGTATGTGCTGGGCATCAACCATGTGGCCGAGGCCGTATACCAGCTCAGAGGTGAGGCAGGAGCGAGGCAAGTGCCCGACGCGCGAGTGGGAGTCGTGGCCGGCAGCGGCGCCTGGGACCATGCTACGGTAGTCCTGACGAGGTGAAGGGGGACATGGAGGAAAGCTACCCCTGGCTGCCGGACACCTCATGGCGCGAGCTAGCCCCCTTCTGGGAAGGCCTCCGCCGAGGCCAGCTCATGCTCCCTCGCTGTCCCCAATGCGGCCGCTTCCAGTGGTACCCGCAGGCCATGTGCCCGGGTTGCCGCCATATCGGCCTGGAGTGGGTGCCGGTAGCGCCGTACGGACGGGTCTACACCTATACCGTCCTCCGGCGCTCCTTCGTGCCCGGCTTCGAAGGGAGACTACCGCTGATCATAGCCTTCGTGGAGATGGAGGAGGCGCCCGGGCCCAGGCTCGTCACCAATCTCATCGATGCCGACGAGGACGAGGTCGCTGTGGGTGCGCCCGTGGAGATCGTGTTCCGTGAAGTCGGCTCGGACGTGACTCTACCCTTCGCCCGGCTGAGGCGGAAGGGAGGCAACACATAATAGGGGGTGCCGTTATGGCTTCCAACCTGCTGAAAGGCGTCACGGTGCTGGCCCTCGAATCGGCGGCCGCCTTGCCCGCTGGCACTGCCTTGCTGGCGGAGTGGGGGGCCCGCGTCATCAAGATCGAAGACCCCCGGGGTGGAGATATGGCCAGAGGCTACCAGGCGGTGGACCTGGGCGGCGTGCCGTCACCCCTGAACCCGGTATTCGAGCCTGACAACAGGAACAAGCTCAGCCTGGGCCTCGACCTCAAGACGGAAGAGGGAGTCCAGGTGCTGCACCGGCTGGTCCGCCACTGCGATATCTTTGCCTGCAATCTCCTGCCCAAGACCGTGACCAAGTTGCGCTGCGATTACGAGACCCTGCGAGCGATAAATCGCGGGCTGATCTACGTCTACCTCAGCGGTTACGGGCCAAGGGGGGTAGAGGCAGGTCGACCAGCCTATGACTACGCCGCCTTCTGGGCCCGCTCTGGCATCATGTCGCTCCTGGGCGAGCCCGATGCCCCGCCAGTCTCCCAGCGGCCAGGCATGGGCGATCACACCACTTCTATCATGGTAGCAGCGGCCACCCTGGGGGCTCTGTATCATCGGGCGGTGCATGGGGTGGGCCAGAGGGTGGACGTGAGCCTCTTCCGAACGGCGCTCTGGGTTCTCACCATCGACCTGCATACAATGCTCTTCACTGGCCAGCCTGTGCGGCGCCTCGGCAGGTACGAAGTGGGGAACCCTCTGTTCAACTACTACCGCACTAAGGACGGCCGCTGGATCCAGCTCATCATGCTCCAGGCAGACCGCCACTGGCCAGCCTTCTGCGAAGCGATAGAGAGGCCCGAGTGGCGGGACGACCCACGGTTCATCTCCCTGGAGGCGCGCAGGCGCAATGCCCGGGAGCTGGTGATGCTCCTGGACGAGGTGTTCAGCACCAAGACCTTCGACGAGTGGGCCCGAATACTGGATGCAGCGGGCATCTTCTGGGGGAAGGTCCAGGAGCCCTATGACGTGCTGCAGGACCCGCAAGTCCGTGAGAACGGCTGGATCGGTGAGGTAGGGGAAGGAGACGACCGCATCCCCCTCCTCAAAAGCCCGGTGGACTTCAGCGAGACGCCCGGAGAGCTGGTGAGCCGAGCGCCGGAAGTGGGCCAGCACACGGAGGAGATCCTGCTTGAGCACGGCTACAGTTGGGACGAGATAGTGGCCCTGAAGGAGAAGGGAGTGATCTCCTGACCCAACACGAACCGGGAGGTGTGCCTTGATGTCATGCAGGCTACCAAGGTTTGCCCTTGCCGGCGTCGTATTCGCAATCACTCTGGTTCTTTTGGCGTGTGCCGGTGGTGCGCCGGAGGGAACTCCGGCGCCAGGGGGACGCAAGGAACCTATCAAGGTAGGCTTCATGTACGACGGCACCGGACCGATTCGTCATCTGGGCATCCCTTATAAGACGGGGTTCGAGGACTACGTCAAGCTGGTCAACAGCAGAGGTGGCATCGACGGCCATCCCATCGAGGTCAGCCTGTGCGAGCATGGGTACGAGGTGCCGCGGGGCGTCCAGTGCTACGAACGCCATAAGGCGGAAGGTGTGCCCATCACCTTTACCCTATCCACCCCCCTTTCGGCTGCCGTGGTGGACCGCTGCAACGCTGACAAGATAGTCTGCAGCACGCCAGGCTTCGGCCCCAGTGCGACCATGAACGGGGAGAAGTATCCCTACATCTTCCCGCAGGCGGCTGGCTGGTGGTCCCAGGTGGCAGGCGCTGTCCAGTTCGTCCTCGAGCAATGGCAGCGAGGAGGCAATCAGGGCAGGCCGAAAGTGGCCTACCTCTACACCGACAACCCGGCCGGAAGGGAGCCCCTGGAGGCGCTTAAGGCCATCGCTGAGCGGGAGGGGATTACGTACCAACCTTTCGCCGTTCCTCTGGGTAGCGTGGATGTAGTTGCGCAAGCTACCGACATCGTTCAGCGTTTTCGAGCGGACTATGTAATAACGAATGTGTTCGGGGCTACTCCTGCCGCAACTATAAAGACATTCCGCCAAATCGGGTACCCCATGGACCGACTGGTATTCCTATACGCTATAGGGGAGGACGAGGTGACGGGCGCTGGGGGATGGCAGGTAGCCGAGGGCCTTTACTTGACATCGTGGAACGCCACAGGGGTTGACCAACCTATCTTGGAGGACATCAAGAAAATGTATCGAGAGCAAGGCGGAACTCCGCCGAAGGAGATGGAGACCAGCACAACGTGGTATTTACGGGGGGTAGGGGTCGCTGCCATCTGGGTAGAAGCTCTGCGACAGGCCTTGAAGAACGATGGCTGGCCCCTCACCGGCGAGAAGGTGAAGCGTGGGATGGAGAGCGTGCGCGGTGAGCTGGCGCGCGGCGTGGTGAGGCTGGAGATGAGCCCTCGTGACCACGAGGGAGGAGGCTTCGTCACCATCTATCAGGCCAGGGGTGGCAAGTGGGTGCAGGCCAAGGACTGGTTCAGAGCGTACAGGGACATCATAGAGTCGCTGGCCTACAAGTAGCCAATGTCGTTCGCTCGTGCCGGCCTATACGAGGGCTGAAGAGCCAAGGAGGAGACCACCCTCTCCGCTTCCTGCCGTGAGGCACCATCCCCCGCTCCTCAGCCCTGCTAGAGGGCGCCGGCGGCGTCAGGAAGTCGAGCGCCACCGGCGCCCTCCCCAGGACGACGGACGCCCCCGTGCAGACCCGGGAGGTTGCTCCTGTTCGGAAACGGTACAATGGGCAGTTGAGAGTCCATGCCATGAGCGAGGCGAACAGGCGCAGACAGCTCCTCGAACTGGCGGCAGACCTGTTCCTGCAAAACGGCTATCATGGCACATCCATGCGAGACCTCGCTAGGGCAGCCGGCATCTCCCAGAGTACCATCTATCACCACTTCCACTCCAAGGCGGATCTGCTGGTAGACATTCATTCTTCCCTCATCGATGACCTGTTGCCACGTCTCGAAGCGATCCTGAGGGAAGACCGCCCCCCTCGGGAGAAGCTCAGGCTCTTTGTCCACACGACCATCGACCTGATAGCGACCAGCCGAAAGCGCATGGCTGCCTTTCTCTGGGAAAGGCGGTTCCTACCCCCTGAGCAGGCCAGAGAGATACAGACCAAACGGGACAGGGTTGACCGCATCCTGGACGAGATCCTGCTGGAGGGCATCAGGGCAGGCGCCTTCCGGGACGTGAGGACCAAGAGCGCCCGAATGGCCATACTGGGGATGGTCCTGTGGACTGTCGAGTGGATGGATCCGGCGGGGCCGGTCTCCCCTCAACAGTTCGCTGACGACTTCACCGATATCGTCATGCGAGGCATCGGCTGCCCACCTGACAGTGGAGGTCAGGGATAAGACCCCCGGCTGACTTTCGCCCTGGCCTGCTGTCCTCCTAGCCGTATTCGAAATTCCCCGCTTTCTGGTTGCCCGAAGCCAGCGCTTTCGCTAACGTATTTGAGCGCGTCCGCAGGAGAGCGGGGCGTCGCTTCAGTCTGGACTAAGCCGTCATGCCGGTCATCGACAGCGCGGACCGGGGGACACGTGGACTTGCGTGTCCCCTGCGCAGGCGTTTCGCGAGGGATAGCATCCATACCCGGTAGGGCGTCCCGGGAGGCCCCGGATGCCTGGTGGCTGCACGCTCGCTGTCATCGCAGTTTTCGCCCTGGCGGCCCTGTCGCCGGCGGTGGCCCGCCTGGCCGGCGCCCGCGCCGGCTGGGTCCTGGCCCTGCTGCCAGCGGCCCTGACCGGCTACTTCGCCTGGCAGGTGCCCGGCGTGTCGGAGGGGGCCACCCTCCTGGAGCGACGACCGTGGGTGCCGGGGCTGGGCGTGGAGCTGTCTTTCTATCTGGATGGCCTGGGGCTCCTCTTCGCCCTCCTGGTCTGCGGCATCGGCACCATCGTCGTCCTCTACTCAGGCGACTACCTGGCCAGCCGCAAGGAGCTGGAGCGATTCTATCCGCTGCTCCTCTTCTTCATGGGCTCCATGCTGGGGCTGGTGCTGGCCGGGGACATCATCACCCTCTACGTCTTCTGGGAGCTGACCTCTCTCTCCTCCTTCCTCCTGATAGGCTTTGAGCACGAGCGCGCGGATGCCCGCGCCGCTGCCCTGCAGGCGCTCCTGGTGACGGTCATGGGCGGGCTGGCCCTGCTGGCCGGCCTCGTCCTCCTGGGCCTGGCCAGCGGCACCACCCAGGTGACGGAGCTGCTAGCCCAGGGGGAGTCCCTGCGGGAGCAGCGCTTCTATCTGGCCGCCCTCTTGCTGCTCCTGGTGGGGGCTTTCACCAAATCGGCCCAGGTGCCTTTTCACTTCTGGCTCCCCAACGCCATGGAGGCGCCCACCCCCGTCAGCGCCTACCTCCACTCGGCGACGATGGTGAAGGCGGGCGTTTATCTTCTGTCCCGCTTCAGCCCCGTCCTGGGGGAGAGCGCTGCCTGGCTCTACATCACCGTGGCCGTTGGGGCCCTGACCATGGTCTGCGGCGCCTTCCTGGCCCTCGTCTCGCGGGATCTGAAACGCGTCCTGGCTTACTCCACTATCAGTACCCTGGGGATGCTGGTGCTGCTGGTGGGCGTGGGCACGCCGACGGCTGTCAAAGCGGCCATGGCCCAGCTACTGGCCCACGCCCTCTACAAGGGCGCCCTCTTTCTCGTGGCCGGCGCTGTGGACCACCAGACGGGCACCAGGGACGTGGATCGTTTGGGCGGGCTGGCCAGCGCGATGCCCGGGACAGCCCTGGCCGCCCTCCTGGCCGGACTCTCCATGGCGGGGCTGCCCCCGGCGCTGGGCTTCGTAGCCAAGGAGGTGGCATACGAAGCGGCCTCCGGCGCTATCCTGGGGGCGCTGGTGGGCGCCGGCGCCCTGCTGACGGCCACGGCCGCCCTCGTCACCCTGCGGCCCTTCCTGGCCGGCGACGCGCCGGACCCCCGGACGTCCGAGGCTCCGCTCCTGCTGTGGGCTGGCCCCCTGGTCCTGGGGCTGGCTGGCCTGGTCTCCGGCATCGTCCCCCGGCTGGTGGACGGCACGCTGACGGCGCCGGCAGCGATGAGCGTCCTCACCGATGGGGCCGGGACAAAGCTGGCCCTCTGGCACGGGCTGACCCCGGCGCTGGGCCTGAGCGTGGTCAGCCTCGTCGCTGGTATGGGCCTCTACGGCGCCCGAGCCCTGCTGCGGGAGGCCTGGGAAAGGCTGAGGGGCATCCCCGTGCCGACGCCGGGGCGCTGCTATGACCTCTCCCTCCAGGGGCTGGACTGGCTGGCCAGGGGCCTGACGCGGGCCCTCCAGAGCGGCTACCTGCGGGCCTACACCACGGCGACGGTGCTGGGGCTCGTCGCCCTGGTGGGAGCGACGCTGGCCCTGCGCGGCTCCCCGGTGAGGCCAGCCCCCCTGGCCGACCTCCGCATCTACGAGCTTATGGTCCCGGCGACGATGCTCCTGGCGGCGCTGGTGGCCGCTACCTCCACCTCGCGGCTGGCGGCCGTGGCAGCCATGGGAGCGGTGGGATACGGCGTGGCCCTCATCTATCTCCTTTTCGGGGCGCCGGACCTGGCCATGACTCAGGTGCTGGTGGAGACGCTGGCGGTGGTCCTCTTCGTCCTGGTGTTCTACCACCTGCCGCGGTTCGCCCGCCTCTCCAGCACCACCGCCCGACTGCGGGATGCCGTCATCGCCCTCGGTGTGGGCGGCCTGATGACCGTCCTCCTGCTGGCGGCCACGGCCCTTCAGTTCAGCCCCCCCATATCCGACTTCTATGCCGAGAACAGCCGTCCCCTGGCCCACGGGCGCAACGTGGTGAACGTCATCGTGGTGGACTTCCGGGGGCTGGACACCCTGGGGGAGATCACCGTGCTGGCCCTCGCCGGCATCGGCGTCTACGCCCTGCTGAGGTTGCGAGGGCCCAGGGAGTGATGGCGATGCGTGACCTGATACTGCGCACGGCCGCCCGTCTGGTGCTGCCCCCCATGGTGGCCTTCTCCCTGTTCCTGCTCTGGCGGGGCCACAACGAGCCGGGAGGCGGCTTCAGCGGCGGCCTGGTGGTGGCGGCCGGCCTGGCCCTCTACGCCATCGCTTTCGGCGTGGGCGAGGCGAGGCGTCTCCTGCCCGTCCCGCCGCGGGCGCTGGCCGGCCTGGGCTTGCTGGTATCGCTGGTGGCGGGGCTCGTGGCTCTGGTCAGGGGGGAGCCCTTCCTGACTGGCGTCTGGGCGAAGGTGCCCGCCCTGGGCCTGGAGCTGGGAACACCCTTCCTGTTCGATGTCGGCGTCTATCTGACGGTCATAGGGGCGACCCTGACCGTCCTCTGGACGCTGGGAGAGGAGTAGCGATATGGAGACGGTGATGGCCTTCCTGGTGGGTGGGCTCTTCGCTGTGGGGGTCTACCTGCTCCTGCGGCGGAGCATCGTCCGTATCCTCATCGGGATAGCCATCCTGAGCAACGCCACCAACCTGCTGGTCTTCACCGCCGCCGGCCTGGTGCGGGGGGGCGGGCCCCTCGTCCCCGAGGGGGCGACGGCGGTGCCGCCTCCCTACGCCGATCCCCTCCCCCAGGCGCTCATCCTCACTGCCATCGTCATCGGCTTCGGCGTTCTGGCCTTCGCTGTAGTGCTGGCCTATCGCGTCTACCAGACGCTGGGCACCGACAACCTGGACGACCTCAGGAGCACCGAGGAGTGAGCGTCCTGCCCGCCCTCCCCCTGCTGCTGCCACTGGCCAGCGCCGCCCTCTCCTTTGTCCTGTGGCGACGCTGGCTGCAACGGGCGCTGGCGGTGCTGGCCATGGCCGCCCTGCTGGCCGTCTCCTCGCTGCTGCTGGTGCGGGTATGGCAGGAGGGGGTGCAGGTCTATCGCCTGGGGGACTGGCCGGCGCCCTTCGGCATCGTCCTGGCGGTGGACACCTTCAGCGCCGTCATGCTGGTGGTGGCCGCCATCATCGGCCTGGCGGTGGCCGTCTACTCCCTAGGGAGCATGGACGACCGAAGGGAGGCCTTCGGCTACTATCCCTTCCTCCACCTGCTGCTGATGGGCGTCTGCGGCGCCTTCCTCACCGGCGACGTCTTCAATCTCTTCGTCTGGTTCGAGGTGATGCTGATGGCCTCCTTCGTCCTCATGGCCCTGGGGGGCGAGCGGGCGCAGATGGAGGGGGCCATCAAATACTTCGTCCTGAACCTTCTCTCCTCCCTGCTCCTGTTGGCGGCCATAGGCATTCTCTACGGGCTGGCCGGCACTCTGAACATGGCCGATCTGGCCCTGAAGCTGCGGGAGGCCGGGCGGCCCGGCCTGGTGACGACGGTGGCCATGCTCTTTCTGGTAGCGCTGGGCATCAAGGCGGCCCTCTTCCCCCTCTTCTTCTGGCTCCCGGCCTCCTACCATACGCCGCCGCCCGCCGTCTCCGCCGTCTTCGCCGGGCTCCTCACCAAGGTGGGCGTCTACGCCCTGGTGCGCGTCTTCACCCTCCTCTTCGTGCAGGACGTGGCCTTCACCCACAACCTGATCCTGGCCCTCTCCGGGGCGACGATGGCGGTGGGCGTGCTGGGGGCGGTGGCCCAAGAGGAGTTCCGCCGCATACTCTCGTTCCAGGTGGTGGCGCAGATCGGCTACGTGGGGATGGGGCTCGGCATCTTCACTCCCCTCTCCCTGGCGGGGGCGGTCTTCTACGCCCTCCACGATATGGTGGACAACGCCGGCCTGTTCATGGTGAGCGGCATCGCCCAGCGCCTCTCGGACTCCCGCGGGCCAACGGCCGGGGGAGGGCTGTACCGCACCCGTCCCGGGTTGGGGCTGCTCTTCCTGCTCCCCGCCCTCTCTCTGGCCGGCCTGCCGCCACTCTCCGGCTTCTTCGGCAAGCTGGCACTGGTGCGCGGAGGGCTCGAGGCGGAGCAGTACGTCATGGTAGGGCTCGCCCTGGCGGTCAGCCTGTTGGGCCTTCTCTCCCTGATGAAGGTCTGGCTCAGGGCCTTCTGGCAAGAGGATGGGGAAAGAGGGGCGACGGAGCGCCGCCTGGACACCCCCGGCCCGGCGATGGTGCTGCCGGCGGCGGCCCTGGCCGCCCTGACGCTGGCCATGGGGCTGGGGGCGGGGCCGCTCTTCGCCCTGGCCACGCGGGCCGCCGAACAGCTTCTCGACCCCAGCCAGTACATAGAGGCAGTGCTAGGGAGGTGATGCGCCTTGTCCTACGTGAGGCTGACAGGCCGGTTCCTGCGCATAGTCCGCTTCGCCCTTTTCTTTCTTTGGGAGGTGTTGCTGGCCAGCCTGCGGGTGGCCTACGACGTCCTGACGCCCCGCTTCCACCTGCGACCGGGAATCATCGCCGTCCCTCTGGACGCCCGCAGCGACCTGGAGATAACCCTCCTGGCCAACCTGATCACCCTGACGCCCGGCACCCTGAGCCTGGACGTCTCCGCCGACAGGCAGGTGCTTTACGTCCACGCCATGTACCTGGACGAGGCGGGCCGGACGCGGGAGCGGATAAAGAGCGAGATGGAGCGACGCCTGCTGGAGGTGACCCGTTGATGCCGCTGGACATCTTCTCCCCCACCTCTCCCACCCACTGGGGCCTTCTGATGCTCGCCCTGGGCATCGTCCTGGCCTTCCTGCGCCTCCTGCGCGGCCCCACCCTTCCCGACCGGGTGGTGGCGCTGGACCTGATAGGGCTCCAGGTGATGGGGGTCAGCCTGGTCTACGCGGTGGACCAGGAGCAGGCCTTCTTCATGGACGTGGCGATAGTGGTGGCCGTCGTCTCCTTCATGGGGACGGTGGCCTTTGCCCGCTACCTGGAGAGGCGGGCCCGGCCATGAGCGGTGGGGTGACGGCCGCCCTTCTCGTGCTGGGCAGCGGCTTCATGCTGGTGGCCGGCCTGGCCATGCTCCGCATGCCGGACCTCTTCACCCGCATGTCGGCCAACACCAAGGCGGCCACCCTTGGTGGAGGCCTTCTGCTCAGCGCCGTGACTGTCCATTTCGCCGAGGTGGGCGTGGGGTTGAGGGCGTTGGTGACGATGCTCTTCATCTTCCTGACCTCCCCGGTGGCCGCCCACATGATAGGCCGCGCCGCTTACTTCGTGGGGGTGCCCCTGTGGAAGGGGACGCTGATGGACGAGCTCCGAGGCCGCTACGACCCCCACACTCACGTCCTGCGCAGCGGCCTCGAGGTGCCCGGGGAGACGGGCAGCCAGGGCGATGGCCAGGAGAGCAATCCGCAGCGGGGCCAGGGCTCGTAAGTATAGGTGGAGAGACACCCCGAGATACCCCCACAGGAGGTGCGGACGATGCCCCTCAGACGCCCCGCTCTTCTGGCCCTTTCTGGCCTCCTCGCCCTGGCAGCCCTGGCCAGCGCCTGCGGTGGCGGCGGCGAGGAGACGACTGCCCCCTCGCCCTCGCCACGCGCCGGCACTACGCCCACCGCTGCCCCCAGCGTGGAGATAGTAACGCCGCAGGACGGCGCCACGGTCTCGGCAGGGAACCTCCCGGTGCAGGTGAGGGTCAGCAACTTCCAGGTGGTGGACAAGCTCGGCATGGCCAACGCCCCCAACGAGGGCCACGTCCACTTCTTCCTCCTCCGCCCGGACGAGCAGGTGCCCACCACAGCCGGCCGCCCGGCGGTGACCGGACAGGGCACTTACCATGCCACCGCCACCACTTCCTACACCTGGCCCAACGTCCAGCCCGGCCAGTACAAGGTGGCGGTGGAGCTGGTCAACAATGACCACACGCCCCTCTCGCCGCCGGTGGTGAAGGAGATCCGGGTGACGGTGCGGTAGGCCGCCGGAGAGGGGAAGCGAGGGGCCGGCCGCGGCTGGCCCCTCGCCTTTTTTCTCGCCGGGGGGCGCTGGTAGCGGTATCCTTGAGGGCAGGATGGCTGTCCCCTACATATGCGTAACCTGCGGAGTGCAGCAGGCGCCCACGGAGGGGCCGCCGGCTGTCTGCTCCATATGTCAGGACGAGCGCCAATACGTACCCCCGCGGGGCCAGCGCTGGACCACCCTGGCCGAGATGGAGGCCCGGGGCTACCGCAACCGCATCGAGGAGGTAGAGGCGGGGCTGTGGGGAGTGGGAACGGAGCCGGGCTTCGCCATCGGCCAGAGGGCGCTCCTGTTACAGACGCCGGAGGGCAACGTCCTCTGGGACTGCATCAGCTATCTGGACGGGGAGACGGTGGCCAGACTGCGGGAGCTGGGAGGGGTCAGCGCCATCTGCCCCTCCCATCCCCACTTCTACGGCTCCATGGTGGAGTGGGCCAGGGCCTTCGGGGCCCGCGTCTACGTGCCGGAGGACGACCTGCCGTGGGTGCAGTGGCGGGACGAGAGCGTCATGGTCCCCTGGCGGGGCAGGCTGGCCCTGGCCCCTGGGGTGACGCTGGCCCAGTGCGGCGGCCACTTCCCGGGCAGTGCCGTCCTCCACTGGCGGGATGGCGCTCAGGGCCGCGGCGTCCTCCTCAGCGGCGACACCATCATGGTGGCCCCCGACCGTCGCTACGTCACCTTCATGTGGAGCTACCCCAACTGGGTGCCCCTCTCGGCGGCGGAGGTGCGGGGGGTGCTGCGTGCCCTGGATGGCCTCCCTTTCGACCGCATATACGGCGCCTGGTGGGAGCGGGTTATCCCCAGCGACGCCCGGACGGTGCTGGAGCGGTCGGCGGCCCGGCACGTGGCCCGCCTGCTGGCGCTGCCGCGGGAGCCCGGCCCCGCTAGCCGGGGATGAGGCCCTTCAGGGATTCCCGGACGGGGCGGGCCCGGTCCTCGAACTCGGCGTCGCTGAGGACGGGAGTCGCTCCCTCCAAGGAGAGCGCCTCCGCCGGCAGGTCCACCCAGGAGAAGCAGCCGGCGTACTCGGGCAGGACGGGCAGAGAGACGGGACGCGGCAGCCGGTAGAGGCGTACCAGCATCAGGGTGAGGGGTTGCTTGGGCCGCCAGTGCAGGCGACGGAGGGCGTAGTCCTCCGTCCAGATGAAATGGGGCGAGAGGGCGGCCACCTGCTCCTCCTCCCGCAGCTCGTACAGCTCGGCCGCCTCCGCCCAGTAGGACACGGTCAGAGTGTCCGGCGGCGGGACGTCTCGCAGGGTCTCCTCAAGGTCGGCATGGAACTGGGGCTTGATGAGCTCGCGCCGCTGGTGCTCGTAGGTGGGGTAGAGGAAGAAACTACGGTACTCGGTATCGAACCGCTTCTCGTGGATGCCCCCCTTGCGCAGGAGGATCACCTGACGGCCCCGGGCCAGCGCCTGGACCGTCACCGCCCATTCCTTCAGCGCCTTCACCGTCTCCATAGGCATCGTCCTCCTGGGGCCTAGTATAGCGGAGGAGCCGCTTAGCGTCCTGGGGCAGGGGAGGGGTGCCTCCCCTGCCCCAGCCGAGGGCCTATTCAGGACGGTAGCCGCTGGAGGACTTCTCCGCCGGCATGATGCGCTTCCACTCCTGGCTCACGCCGAACTCCGGCGTGCCGACGTAGGCGGCGCCCTTGGTCACCTCTGCCCAGTGAGCGTGGTTGAGCTGGTGGAGGCTGAAGGCGGCCTTCAGCGCGTTGTAGAAGCCCTGGATGTCCTGCGTCTGGTTGATGGCCTCCTTGATGAGGAGCGTGGTTATGGTGGGGAGGCGAGCGATGCGCCGGGCCAGGTTGAGGGTCTCCTCCTCCAGCCGCTCGGGCGGGAAGACCTTGTTGACCATGCCCAGGCGGTAGGCCTCCTCGGCGTCGATGGAGTCACCGGTCAGGAGGAGCTCCTTGGCCTTCCTGGGGCCCAGCTCCCAGGGGTGTGCCAGATACTCCACACCGCACATGCCCAGCCGGGTGCCCACCACATCGGCGAAGATGGTGCCCTCGGCGGCGACGATGAGGTCGCAGCACCAAGCGAGCATCAGGCCCGCTGCCAGACAGTAGCCCTGGACCTGGGCGATGGTTATCTTGCGCAGGTCACGCCAGCGGCGCGTGCAGTCGAAGTAGTACTCCCACTCGAAGATCCAGCGCCCTTCAGCGCCGATCTGGCTGGGGCGGTAGCGCTCCCGGTCCTCCTTGCCCACCGCCGTCCCCAGGTCGTGGCCGGAGGAGAAGGCGGGACCCAGGCCGCCCAGAATGACCACTCGCACCGCGTCGTCGGCCTCCGCCCGCAGGAAGGCATCGTTCAACTCCCGCAGCAGGCCGATGTTCTGGGCGTTGCGGGCCTCCGGACGGTTCAGGTAGATGCGGGCGATGACGCCGTCGTCCAGCGTCTCGTATCGCAGGAACTGGTAGTCGCTCATCTCTCCTCCTCTGAGTGGTCTTTCGCGGCCATTATACTGCGGCCCCCCGGGCGAGGCATTGGGGCCGCCGTGCCCCCGGGCGGCGGCACAGCTATCATAGACGGCGATGGCCCTCCTCTGGCGTCTCCTGGACGGCGCGACGGCGGTGGCAGCCCTGGTCTGGGCGGGCCTGGCCTGGGGCCGCGGCGGCTTCTGGCGGACCCGGGAGCGGCTCCCCGGGCCCGCTCCGCTGGGGGACTGGCCGCCGGTGGCCATCATCGTCCCCGCCAGGAACGAGGCGGCCCTTCTCCCCATCACCCTTCCCTCTCTTCTCTCCCAGGACTATCCCGGCCCCTTCCGGGTCTTCCTGGTGGACGACAACAGCAGCGACGACACGGCGGAGGTGGCCAGAGAGGCGGCTCGACGCGCCGGGCTGGCGGAGCGGCTGACCGTCGTCCCGGGCAGACCACCGCCGCCCGGCTGGAGGGGGAAGGTCTGGGCCATGGCCCAGGGGGTAACCGCGGCCCGGGAGAGCGGGGCGCCCGCCTATCTCCTGTTCACCGATGCCGATATCCGCCACCCACCAGACTCCCTGCGGCGTCTCGTCTCCCTGGCGGAGGCCCGAGGTCTGGATACGGCGTCCGCCATGGTGATGCTGCGGGCGGAGGGGACGTGGGAGCGGCTGCTGGTGCCTCCCTTCGTCTACTTCTTCGCCAAGCTCTACCCCTTCGCCTGGGTCAACGACCCTCGCCGGCGGACGGCGGCGGCGGCCGGCGGCTGTCTCCTGGTCAGACGAGAGGCGCTGGAGCAGATGGGAGGCCTGGAAGTTATCGCCGGTGCCGTCATAGACGACTGTGCCCTGGCCAGGGCGGTGAAGGAGAGAGGTCGACCAGGAGGCGGCCGCCTCTGGCTGGGCCTGGCCGACGATATCCACAGCCTCCGCCTCTACCACGGCCTGTCCGGCGTGTGGGAGATGGTGGCACGCAGCGCCTATGCCCAGTTGGGCTACTCGCCGGCTCTGCTGGCCCTCACCGTGGCCGGCATGTCACTGACCTATCTGGCGCCGCCCCTGGCCGCCCTGCTGGGCCTCACGAAGAGGAGACGCTGGCCCTTGCTGGGCGGTCTGCTGGGCTGGGGCGTCATGTCCTTCACCTACCTGCCCATGCTGCGCTGGTACCGTCTCTCCGCCTGGTGGGCGCCGACACTGCCCCTGGCGGCCCTCCTCTACACCCTCATGACCGTGGACTCGGCCCGGCGGCACTGGCAGGGCCGCGGCACCAACTGGCGGGGACGCCCCGTCTGAGGAGCGGTTCCATGCACCGCCGTCAGGGGTTATAGTGTTCCTAAGAGCCCTCTCAGTCCGCGACGAGAGGAGGAATCGAGGATGAGAGGAAGCGAGCAACTGGCGCTGCTGCGCCTGCTGGGCCGGCGAGTCCTGTTCACCCTGGTGGGCGGCCTGATCCTGGCCATCGGTATAGTCTTCGTGGCCCTGCCCTTCATCCCCGGTGGCACGCTCCTCACCATCGTGGGGCTGGTGATCCTGGCCCGCGAGTGGCCCTGGGCGCAACGACTGCTGGACAGGGCGCGGGCCCGTCTCTCCCGCTTGATGGGTCGGGGCCCTTCCACCCGATAGCCTCATGGGTGCTGAATAGGGAATGGACTTCCCACTCTGGCTCTGGTTCGCCTTCACGGCCTTCGTCATCGTCCTGCTGGCCATAGACCTGGGCATCTTCCACCGGGAGGCCCACGTCGTCGGGTTCAGGGAAGCGGCGGTCTGGAGCGTCATCTGGATCGCCCTGGCGCTCCTGTTCAACCTCTACATCTTCCTGGCCTACGGCAAGCAGGCCGGGCTGGAGTTTCTCACCGGCTACCTGGTGGAGAAGTCACTGAGCCTGGACAACGTCTTTGTCTGGATGGTGATCTTCTCCTACTTCGCTGTGCCCGCCCAGTACCAGCACCGTGTGCTCTTCTACGGGATCCTGGGGGCGATCGTCTTCCGCGGCCTGTTCATCGCCACGGGGGTGACGTTGCTGAACCTCTTCCACTGGGTGGTCTACGTCTTCGGCGCCCTGCTCATCTTCACGGGGATCAGGCTGGCCGTTCGCCAGGAGGAAGAGGTCCACCCGGAGCGCAACCCGCTGGTGCGGCTGACCCGGCGCATATTCCCCATGACCTCCGGCTACCACGGACAGAAGTTCTTCGTGAGGGCCGGCAAGCGGCTGATGGCCACGCCGCTTTTGCTGGTGCTGGTGGTGGTGGAGAGCACAGACGTCCTCTTCGCCGTGGACTCTATACCGGCCATCCTGGCCATCACCCGCGACCCGTTCATAGTCTGGACGTCCAACGTCTTCGCCATCCTGGGTCTGCGAGCGCTCTTCTTCCTCCTGGCCGGCGTGCTGGGCATCTTCGTCCATCTCCACTACGGACTGGCCGCCATCCTAGTGTTCGTGGGGATCAAGATGGTGCTCTCCGAGTTCTACAAGATACCGATAGGCATCTCCCTGGGCGTGGTGGCCGGCATCCTGCTGGTGACCATTCTGGTCTCCCTGCTGGTGCCGGGCGGGGTGCGGCGTCCCCTCCAGCCGGCGGACGTGAGGACAAACCCTGGCCACAAACGGCCGGAGGAGGAAGGCCCGGCGCCCGGCGTCTGACGCCCGGGACGGAGGGCCCATGGGCCAGGACGAGCGGCCCCTGCTGCTACGGGTGGACCCTCACAGGCCTGACCCGGCGACCCTGCGGCAGGCGGGCCGTGCCCTCCGAGAGGGCAGGCTGGTGGCCTTCCCCACGGAGACGGTATACGGCCTGGGCGCCAACGCCCTGGACGCCGATGCCGTGGCCCGCATCTTCGCGGTGAAGGGGCGGCCGGCGGACAACCCGCTGATAGTCCACATACGGCGGCCGGAGGAGCTGGGGCGCGTGGCCAAAGGGGTGCCAGAGCGGGCGCGGCGGCTCATGGAGCGCTTCTGGCCCGGCCCCCTCACGCTGGTGCTCCCCCGGGCCCCGGATGTTCCCCTGGTGACCACGGGCGGCCTGGACACGGTGGCCGTGCGCGTCCCTGCCCATCCGGTGGCCCTGGCGCTCCTGGAGGAGGCGGGTGTCCCCGTGGCGGCGCCCTCGGCCAATCGGTCGGGGCGGCCCAGCCCCACGCGGGCCGAGCACGTGCTGGAAGACCTGGGCTGTCAGGTAGACGTGGTGGTGGACGGCGGCCCCTGTCCGGTGGGAGTGGAGTCCACAGTGCTGGACCTGAGCGGCCACATCCCCGTCATCCTGCGGCCGGGTGGCGTCCCCAGGGAGGCCCTGGAGGAGGCGCTGGGCGGGCCGGTGGCCGTCGGCGCGCCCAGGGAGCTGGCACGCCGCTCGCCGGGCACCCGCTACCGACACTACGCCCCGCGGGCGCGGCTCTTCATCGTGGCGGCGGAGGAGATGGAGGAGACGGCGCGCCGCTGGCTCTCGCGCGGGGCCAGGGTAGGGGCGCTGTCCCGTCGCCCCCTCGACCTGAGCGACCCCGCTCTGCTGGTGTGGCCCGTCCCAGGCGACCTGGCCCGCTATGCCCGCGAGCTGTTCGACGCCTTGCGCTGGCTGGACAGCCAGGGCTGTCAGGTCATCCTGGCCGAGGCGGTGCCAGAGGAGGGGCTGGGGCTGGCCATCATGGACCGGCTGCGCAGGGCGGCGGCCGTCGGGCCCTCCCCCGCGCCCAATGCCGACCCCTGATCCCTCACCCCCGTCATCGGCCTGCCGCGGCCCGGCCAGCGGGTGGGGAGCAGGCTTCCCGGCGGCTAGCGTTCCGGGGATGCGGTGCCCTGTAGCGCCTCCAGGCGCTGTCTTATGGCCTCCCGGATCTGGGTCACGCGGCGCAGGTCGGGGTAGATGCGGCCTTCCTCCTTGCGGTCGAAGACCTTCTCACCGCCGACGTATACCTCCAGGCGGCCATCGGAGACGGGTATGAGGGTGACCGGGGCGTCGGCCCCGAACTCGTGCCAGATCTCGGTCGCCATCCAGGCGGCCAGGGGCCAGTGCCCTCAGACGATGCAGTACTTGATCTCGACGGGGAGCTTCCCCTCATAGCGGTCGGCGAGGCCGGTAGCCATAACATCACCTCCTGACGCAGGTTCAGAGGGCCGCGGGCTGAAGACGAGGAGGGGCGTCTAGTCCAGCCCCAGGTCCATACGGGCCTCCTCGCTCATCCGCTCGGGCGTCCAGGGCGGGTCGAAGGTGAACTCCACGTCCACCGCCTTCACTCCCGGCAGGTTGCCCACTATCTCGTCCACCTGCTCTATGATCATGGGGCCGATGGGGCAGCCGGGGTAGGTCAGGGTCATGAGGACGTAGACGGTGCCGTCGTCCCGGCACTGGATATCGTAGACCAGCCCCAGGTCTACGATGTTGTAGTGCAGCTCAGGGTCGTAGACCTCTTTGAGGGCCTCTTTCACCAGCTCAGGCGTTACCATGGCCAGCCTCCCAGTCACCATTTTATGCCCTCGGCGTGCGGTATGTCAGGCGGGGCAGCCCTTCTGGCCGCCTCGCCCTTGAGGGGGGAATGGCTTACCTTGGAGGGGATGGCTCATCGAGAAGTGATCGCGTATATACGCGTATACCGGTGGGAATGGCTTACCTTGGAGGGGATGGCTCCCTGACCCGAGCGGGCCGATGCGGGAGACGCTCCTTTTCTGGCTGGCCGTCCAGGGAGCTGCCCTGGTCGCCTTTCCGCTGCTCCATCCCCTGTTCAGGGGCCTGCCCGACCGCGGCTACGCCTTCGCCAAGCCGGCCGGCCTCCTCCTGCTGTCCTATGCGGTATGGCTACTGCCCTCTCTGAGGCTGGCGACCTACTCGCGGGGGCTGATAGTGGCGGTGCTGCTGGCCCTGGGCATCGGCGCGCTGGCGGCGACGGGGGCGCAACGACAGACGCTGGCCGAATTTCTGCGCCGGCGCTGGCGCTACGTCCTGCTGGTGGAGGGGCTTTTCCTGACGGTCCTGGCCACAGCGGTCTTCCTCCGCTCCTTCGTGCCGGAGATCGTGTGGGGGGAGAAGCCCTTCGAGCTGGCTTTCCTGAACGCTGTGCGTCGCAGTCAGTCCTTCCCGCCGGTAGACCCCTGGCTGGCGGGCTACAGCATCAACTATTACTACTTCGGCTACGTGCAGGCGGCCGTCCTGAGCGACCTGACGGCCCTCCCTACCTCCGTGACCTTCTATCTGACGCTCTGCCTGACGGCGGCCCTGGCGGCAGTGGCGGCCTTCGGAGCCGCCTACAATCTGGTGGCGCTCCGGCGCCCTGGGCCTACGCTGGGCCTGGACCGGGGGGCCGCCCTGGCGGGGCTGCTGGCGGTGATCCTCCTGCTGCTGGTGAGCAATCTGGAGGGCGTCTTCGAGCTGATGGCCCGGCACGGGGTAGGCCCTCCCGGGCTTTACGGTCTCCTCGGCATATGGGGCCTGGAGGGGCCATACGACTGCGCCGCCCGGCCGGACTGGTGCCGCGCCTGGTATCCCACCGGCTTCTGGTGGTGGTGGAAGGCGACCCGCATGGGGTCCCCCTTCGACGTGCAGGAGTTCCCGTTCTTCAGCTTTCAGTTCGGCGACCTGCACCCTCACGTCCTGGCCCTCCCCCACACCCTGACGGCGATGGCGGTGGCCCTCGCCGCCTTCCTGCGGACACGGGAGGGGAGCGCCTTCCACTGGTGGCAGAGGGAGCCTGCCGCCCTCCTGGCGATGGTCATCCTGCTGGGAGGCCTGGGCATCACCGACCTGTGGTCGCTCCCCACCTTCCTGGGGCTGCTCATGGGGACGGTAGCTCTGGCGGCCTGGAGCCGGGGTGAGGGGCTGCTGGCGGCGTCGTTGGAGGGGCTGACGCTGGGGCTGCTCGCGGGCGGTGGCGTGCTGCTCCTATACGCCCCCTTCTTCCTTCACTTCGACAGCCCCGCCACCGGGGCTGCCGCCAACGAGGCCTGGCGCTCGCTGGCGGAGGGCCACCCGCCGCTGGCCTCGGCAGTGACGCGGCCCCTCCACTTCCTCCTCTTCTGGTCGCTCGTGCTGTGGCTCCCCTGTTGCTTCCTGTCGGCGCTGCAGGTGCAGCGTCGCTCGGGGGCGGGCGCATGGGCCGCCGGGGCGGCCACCTGGGGGCTGCCCCTCCTCATCTGGGCCACCCTCGTCCTCTGGGGCTCCGGCCTGGGTAGCTGGGGGCCGGAGCCCGCCGGCCTTCTGGGAGAGGCGCGGGCCCGCTGGCAGTCCCTGAACTGGGCTACCCTGGCCCTCCTGGCAGTCTTCCTCACCATGGCGGGCGCCTCTCTGGTGAGCAGACGGGAAGCGGGACAGCGATGGGCGCCCTCTCAGTTCGCCATCGCCCTGACGGGGCTGGCCCTCCTGCTGTTGCTAGGGGCGGAGCTCTTCTTCGTCAAGGACGAGCTGGGCTGGCGTGTGAACACGGTCTTCCGCCTCTGGTACCACGCCTGGACGCTGTTGGCCGTCGCCGGCGCCTATGCCCTCCATGCGCTCCTCTCCACTCGTCCGGCCGGCCTGCGCGGTCCCTGGCAGCTCTCCCGCGGCATCTGGGCGGGCGCCACCGCTTGCCTGCTGGCAGCAGCCACGGTGTACAGCCTCCTCGTCGTGCTGGAGCGAACGGAGGGCTTCCTGCGGCCGGTGCGGGGACTGGACGGGCTGGCCTACACAGCGGCCCAGTCGCCCGGGGAGTACCAGCTGGTGCGCTGGCTGGAGCGGAACGTGCGGGGGACGCCGGTGATCCTGGAGGCCCACGGCCCCGATTTCACCGACGCCGCCCGCATCTCCTCTCGCACGGGGCTGCCGACAGTGCTGGGCTGGACGGGCCACGAGCTCCAGTGGCGGGGCAGCCACGTCCCCTTCACGACCCGCGAGGATGACATCGAGCGGGCGTATACGACGCTGGACACGGCCCAGGCGATGGCTCTCCTCCGCAAGTACGACGTCCGCTACGTGGTGGTAGGTCCCCTGGAGTGGCAGACCTACGTGAACGGGGCACCGGCGGCCCGCAGGGAGGAGCGAGCGGCCGCCCTGGCCAAGTTCCGCCAGTTCCTGGACGTGGCCTTCGAGGCGCCTGGCGTCGTCCTCTACCGCGTGCCAGAGGCGGGAGCTGCGCTGGAGCCCCGGTAGGCTCAAGCCCCCCGGCGCAGGTGCTGGGCGAGGAAGTCCAGGCACTTGCGCCAGGCGTCGGCCGCCGCCTCCGGTCGGTAGGTGGGGCGGAAGCGGTTCAGGAAGGCGTGGCCGGCCCCCGGGTAGGAGTGGAACTGGTGGGGCTTGCCGTGCCTGGTCATCTCCTGGTCCAGGCGGGCCACGTCCTGAGGGCTGGGGTTGGTGTCCTCGGCCCCGAAGAGGCCCAGGACGGGGCAGCGCAACTGTGGCACCAGCTCAATGGGTGCTGGCCCCTCTCCCCAGGCCACCATGATGTTGCCGCCGTAGAAATCGACGCAGGCCTTGAAGGCGGGGTTGAGGGCGGCCATCATCAGGGCTACCCGCCCGCCTATGCAGAAACCGACGATGCCCACCCGCTCGCCGTCCACCTCGGGCAGGGAGCGCAGCCGCTCTACCGCCGCGTCCACGTCCCTGGCGATCTCGGCGTCCCTGAGGCGGCCCATACGGGTCAAAGGGTCGTCCTGGCGCTGCTCCTCGGTCTCCCGGTGGTAGAGCTCAGGGGCGATGGCCACGTAGCCCTCCCCGGCCAGACGCTGGCAGATCTCCTGTATGAACTCGTCCACGCCCGGCGCGTGCTGGACCACCAGCACGCCGGGGAAGGGGCCGGCCCCTTCGGGGGCGGCCAGGAAGCAGCCCATGGGGCTGCCGTCCACGGTCACCTGCTCCCAGCGCTGCAGCATCTTCCCACCTCTGGCCAGACAGCTACCGCCCATTATGGCCCGGGTTGGCACCCGCCCTCAAGGGACGCCAGGCTCACCGCTGATTGACTTACCTTCACGGGTAGTGTTAAGCTCACTTTTACGTGAGAATTAAATTCCTGCGCGTCGCGGAGGGACAGCCGTGCGAAAGGTCCATGAGGGCATCTACCAGTTGGTAACGCCGTTCCCAGAGTACCAGCGGCGGGAGGCCTACCGGCTGCGGGAGGAGCTTCCCCACAACCCCCACCAGGTGAAGGGGCTCCCCTACGTCCTCCCCTACTTCATCGTGAGCAATGGCGAGAACCTGCTGGTGGACTGCGGCTGGAACACCGACGACGCCTACCAGGCCCTGAAGGAGCAGCTCAACGAGCTGGGCAGCGACGTCAGCGAGGTGCGCAACCTGGCCATCACCCACTCCCACCCCGACCATTGCGGGCTGGTGGGCCGCATCAAGAAGGAGTCCGGCTGCACCGTCTGGATGCACGAGAACGAGGTGAGCTTCATGCGCAGCCGCTACGTGGAGCCGGAGGAGCTGATCCAGCGCATGAAGGACTGGGCGCGCCGGCACGGCGTCCCCAGCGAGGAGACCGACGACATAGCCCGCAGCTCCATGCCCATGCGCTTCTTCGTCGCCCCCATAGACAAGGCCGATGTGGCCGTGAAGGGGGGCGAGCACCTGAAGGTCGGCCAGTTCGTCTTCGAGGTCATATGGACGCCCGGCCACTCGCCCGGCCACATCTGCCTGTACGAGCCCAACCACCGGCTCCTCCTGACCGGCGACCACATCCTGCCCCTCATCACGCCCAACATCAGCCTCCACCCCGAGCAGAGGGAGAACCCTCTCCAGGACTACCTGGACAGCCTGCAGAAGGTGGCTAACCTGAAGGTGGACCGCATCCTGCCCGCCCACGAGTGGGACGTGGACTGGTTCCAGAAGCGTCTCCATGAACTGATGCACCACCACGAGGAGCGGCTGGAGGAGATGGTCCAGGCCATAGGCTATGAGGAGATGGTGCCCGCCGCCACCGTGGCCCAGCGCATCCGCTGGAACATCGGCTCCTACGAGGAGCTCTCCGGCTGGATGCGGCGGGCAGCCATCGGGGAGACGCTGGCCCACCTCCGCTTCCTGGCCCGCCAGGGCCGGCTGAAGGAGGTGGAGATGGACGGTGTCGTCTACTTCGCCCGGGCCTGACCGGCAGCCCTTTCCCCAGCGGGCGGCGCCGGCCAGGCCCCGGCCTCGTCCTCCTAGCGGCCCTTGTACTGAGGGGGCCGCTTCTCCATGAAGGCGCGGGCGCCCTCGCGGGCGTCCTCAGAGGCGGCTATCTCCCGGGATATCTGGGACTCTATCTTGTAGGCCTCCTCCAGGGGGAGCCCGGTGGTCCGTATCACCGCTTCCTTGATCTTGCGCACCGCCAGCGGCCCGTTCTCGGCGATCTTGCGGGCGAAGCGCTCAGCCGTGGGCATCAGCTCCTCCAGGGGCACCACGTAGTTGACCAGGCCGATGCGGTAGGCCTCCTGGGCGCTGATGGGGTCTCCCACCAGCAGGATCTCCATGGCCTTGCAGTAGGGGATCTGTCGGGGGAGGCGCACCAGGGAGCCGCCGGCCGGCACCAGCCCCCGCTTCACCTCCATCAGGCCGAAGGTGGCGTGCTCAGCGGCAATGCGGATATCGCAGGCCTGGATGATCTCGGTGCCACCGGCCAGGCAGAAGCCGTTGACGGCGGCGATGATGGGCTTGTAGATGGGGCGACGCCGCAACAGGAAGATGTTGAACAGGTCGGGGTTGCTGACCACCTTGTGGTCCCATTCGTCTTCGGGCTGGCGGGCGCCGGTGAAGAGGGGGATGAGGCGGCCCAGGTCGGCCCCGGCGCTGAAGGCCTTGTCGCCGGCGCCGGTGATGATGGCCACCCGCAGGGAATCATCGGCCTCGAAGTCCAGCCACGCCTCGGCCAACCGCACCAGCATCTCCGGGTCGATGGCGTTGCGGACCTCGGGGCGGTTCAGGGTGATGTAGGCTATGCCGTCCCGCTTCTCGTAGAGCAGCGCTGGCATGGCTACCTCCTTGCTACTGGAATCGGGGCAGGACTTTGGTGGCGAAGAGCTCCAGGGAGCGCATCAGCTTGACGTGGGGTATGACGCCGTTGTAGACCCAGGCGAAGAGCCAGCTCACCGGCGTCTGCTTCAGGAGCCGCTCCAGTTGGAAGCAGACGCTCTCCGGGCTCCCCACCAGGATTAGGGAGCGGTCCATCATCTCCTGAGGGGCCAGGCTGGAGACGCGACCGGGATCGCGCATCAGGAAGTCGAAGCCGAAGGGGCGGAACCAGGCCGCCCCCACGAAGGCCGGCCCCTCGTGCCAGAGGCGCAGCGCCTCCTCGTCGGTGTCGGCCACCACCACGTCCCGCAGCACCCCTAGCCCCTCGCCCTCCGCCAGGTAGCGGCCGTGGCTTGCCGCCTCCTCACGGTAGACCTGGTAGAGGTAGTTCTGGGTGGCCAGGAACATGGGCGGCAGGATGGCCGTTATCCCCTCCCTGGCGCACCAGCGGATGGTGGTCTCGCTGGAGGCGAAGGGCTGGAAGACAGGGGGGTGGGGCTTCTGCAGGGGGCGCGGGACGATGCCTACCTGCCGCAGGACACCGTCCTCGCTCACTCCCGTGCCCCAGCGGCGCGTCGCCTCGATGTCCCAGGGGACCTCGTCCGGCGGTATCTTCCAGTACTTCCCCTGGTAGGAGAAGGTCTCCTGGGTCCAGGCCAGCTTGATGATCTCGTAGCACTCCTGGAAGACCTCCCAGTTGGCCTGGTCTACCTCATCATGCTGGCCGGGGCGGACGCCGTGGATGCCGTGATACAGCTGGGCCATGGTGTCCACCCAGCGCCTCTGGTAGCCACGGGCGAAGCCGACGTTGAGGCGGCCGCCTGTCATGTGGTCCACCATAGCCAGGTCTTCCGCCACCTGCAACGGGTTGTGGGCCGGGAGGACGATGCCCAACTGCCCCACCCGTATCCGCCGGGTGTGGAGGGCGATGTATAGGTCCAGCAGGACGGGGTTGGTGGAGACCTCGAACCCCTCGATGTGGAAGTGGTGCTCGGTGAAGGATATGGACTCGTAGCCCAGGGCATCGGCCAGTTGGGCCTGTTCCACCAGCTCCTGCAGCATCCGCTGGTAGAGGTCCTCCCGCACTCCCGCCATCCCTCTCTCGATCTCCTGCCGGGAGCCGATGCTGGGCAGATAGAAAAGGCTCACCTTCATGCTTGCCTCCCGAGGGGCCGTCCCCACGCCTTCTCCCTGTCTGGACTATGACTCGGCAGGGAAGCTCCGCTCCCTGCCGTAGGCGCTGGGCCCTGGTCTGGCCGCCCTTGGGGAGCCCTGGCTCCCTCAGCGAGCCGATGAACGGCCCCCCCTGACATTAACGGCCAACCCTATATTAGCACCGCGGCGCCGCATTCCCAAAGATTCATCTAGAAACATAAGGGGAGAGGGCCGCCCTCGGGGGAGCAAGCCGAGACGACGGACTTTTCGGCCAAAATGACTAATGTTACGCTATAGCCACTGCTCTGGACAAGTGGTATTCTAGTTACTACGACATTGAAAAACTCAATGGCTATACTGTAGCGAGTTCAAGGAGGCGATGAGTATGAACAGGTGGAGCCCCGAGGGCCGAAGAAGACGTCAGAGGCTCCCCGGAGAACAGCGGTACCGTCAGTTGCTGGACGTGGCCATCTCGGTCTTCGCCCAGGTGGGCTACAGCAAGGCGGGCACCTCCGACATAGCCAAGGCGGCCGGCGTGGCCGAGCCCACCATCTACCGGCACTTCAGCAGCAAACATGAGCTGTTCCTGGTCGCCCTGAGGAAGGCCTGGGAGCAGGTCCTGGACGCCTGGCGAGAGATGGCTGCCGCCTCGGCTGACCCGGCCACGGCCCTCAAGAGCATCGCTCGCTCCTTCTACGGCGAGATGAGAGGCCGCCCCGATCTCATCCTGGCCTACCTCAGGGCCAGCCAGGAGGCGGACGAGCCCGAGGTCCGGGAGGCGGCGCGGGACATCCTCCTGGAGGCTCACAACTTCATCCGAGATCTCTACCGCCGGGCCCAGGGGGAGGGCCAGTTCGCCGCCAAGCTGGACCCAGAGACCCAGGCCTGGCTCTTCCTGGGGATGGGCCACCTCATGCTGGCGGCGCAGGCCCTGGACCTGTGGGACCAACTGCCCGAGAGCCGCCTCGACTCGGCCGTAGAGCAGATCGTCTACGGTAAAGGCTAGAGTGCTGCTTACCGGTGGCCCTCGGCAGAGCCCTCCTGTGGGACCTGGACGGCGTCCTCGTCGATAGCGCCGCCTACCATTACCGGGCCTTCCGTCAGCTCCTGGCCGAGCTGGGCCGGGAGCTGGACGAGGAATTCTTCCGCACCCACCTCCTGGGCCTCCGCAACGAGGCCATCCTCCACCGCCTCCTGGGCCCCCTCTCGCCCGAGGAGACGGCGCGGCTGGCGGAGCGGAAGGAGGAGCTCTACCGTTCCCTGGTATCGGGCCGGGTGGAGCCCCTCCCCGGCTCGCTGGCGCTGGTGCGGGAGGCAGCCGCACTGGGCTACCGCCAGGCCATCGTCACCTCCACGCCGCTCCTCAACGTCCAGCTAGTGCTGCGCTCCCTGAACCTGGAGGGGGTCTTCGGGGCCGTCGTGGCCGCCGAGGACGTCTCCAGGGGGAAGCCAGACCCGGAGGGCTTCCTCCTGGCGGCGCAGCGCCTGGGGGTTCCTCCCTCGGGCTGCACCGTCATCGAGGACGCTCCGGAGGGGATAGCCGCCGCCAAGGCGGCCGGGATGCGCTGCCTGGGCGTGGCCACCACGCGGCCGCCCCAAGCACTGGCCGAGGCGGACCTGGTGGTGTCCTCCCTGGAGGAGCCGGCCGCCCGCGCCTTCCTGCTTGGCCCGCCCGCCTGAGGGGTCGGCAGCGGAAGAGGGACGGCCGCCGGGACCCTGCCCGGCGGCCGTCCAGAGGACTGCCCTGAGGCCCGCCTATTCCTTGTAGGTGAGGATACGGCCCCAGATGCTCTTGGTGCCCCAGAGGCCGGAGCGTATCGCCTCCAGTTGCACAATCTGGCTGTGGTCCACGAAGAGATTGACCTCCGGCCCGTAGTTCTTGATGTACCAGGTGAAGACCTCCGGCTCCGCCGCCTCGAACATCACCTTCTCCAGCCCCAGGCCGGCGATGATCTTGGCCACTACGTCTGTGCGCCAGGTCTTCACGTTCTCGGTGATCCCCTCGGACTCGATCATGATGAGGTAGGCGCCGGCCTCCAGGAAGCGTCGCGCCTGCTCGATGGCCCAGCCCACGTCGCGGGTGCCCTCGGCCGCCAGCTCCTCGGCGGAGGTGGCGCCGCCGGCGCCGAACTGGATGCCCACCTCCGGCTTCGCCTTGAGCCCCGCCTTCTGCACCTTCTCCACCAGCCGCAGCCAGTCATCGGTGGGGATGGTGATGAAGCCGGTGGAGATCTCTATGATATCGAAGCCGATGTCGCGGCACTCCTGGATGTAACGGTCCACCAGCTCCGGGTCGTTCCAGGAGAGCACCCGCTCGATGAAGCCGCCGGTGGAGACCAGGACGTCCCGCCGGTGGCAGAGGTCTATGATCTCCTTGAGGACGTCCCGCGGGTAGAGGGTGAAGCAGCCGCCGGCGAACTTGATACTGTCTATGTACTCGCCCATGGTGTCCAGTAGGTCCTCCAGGTAGCGGCGGCCGAAGGGGGTGTAGTAGGCGGCGCGGATCTCGGTGAGGCCGCGGCTGCGGGGCTTGCGGTCCCGCTTGTTCATGGGAATGAAGGCGAATGCCCTCTCCGTGACGGCTCGCTCCATCGCTTTAACCCTCCTTTTTGACTTGGGCCAGGAGCCCTACCAGCTCGCGCACCTTCACGTTCTCCAGGTTCTCGACACAGCTAATGATATTACGCCTGAGGGAGGCATCGGCGTAGGGAGCGGCCAGCCGCTCGAACTTCTGGGCCACTCGCTCCCAGGCCATGGGGCGGGTGTGGAAGCCCTCGTAGTCCCGCTTCTCTATCTCCAGGACGCGCCCGTCCTTCAGGTGGACGCGCAGGTGGGCGGGCATCTCGTCCGGGAAGCGGGCGCTCAGGTCGTCCCTGGGGCGGACGTGCACCTTGCGCAGGAGGGTCTGGACGTCCTCCCGCAGGATGCGCTCCGGCTCGTACTGAGCGGGGCCCACATCGCCGTCCAGGAGGGCGGCCGCCAGCATGTAGGGGAGGCTGTGGTCCGCCTCCTCTTTGGTCTGGACGATGTGCTTGTCCCCCTCCTCGCCGCCGCCGATGATCATGAAGGCCACCTGGAAGGTGTCCAGCTCTATGCGCTCCACGTCCTGGGCGGTGAAGCCGTGCTGCGCCTGCAGCTCCAGGAGCCCCTCGATGGCGGACTGGGAGTGGATCTCGGCGTTGTACTTCTTGATGATGGTCTTGCGCACCCGCTCCAGGTCTTCCTGGAACCAGTCGATCTCGAAGTGGCCGGCGATGGCGTCCATGAACCCCTTGTTCCCCTCGAAGACCTCCAGGGGCCCGGTGATGCCCCGCATGGCCAGGAAGCCAGCGTGGGTGGCCACGAAGCCGGTGTGGGGGTAGGCCAGCCCTTTCCAGTGGGACAGTCGGCCCGTCCTGGTCACCCGCAGGGCGTTGTTGGGGGTGGCGCTGAGGGCGATGGCGTTGGCCGTGCGCTCCACGTCCAGCCCCAGCGCCTTGGCGACGCCGGCGCCGGCGGCGTAGGTGCCCTGGGTGGTATGGTCGAATCCCTTGTGGCGGACGGGCGCCACCTCGGAGAGGCGGCACTGCACCTGATAGGCCACCGCCAGGGCCGTCAGCATATCGCGGCCGCTGCGGTCAGCGTACTCGCTGGCGGCCATGACAGCACCCAGGTTGTCGCTGGGGTGGCAGGTCTCCCCCTTGGCCAGGAAGGAGTCGTTGTAGTCCAGGTAGCGGACGAGGGCGCCGTTGTAGAAAGCGGCACGGTCGGGTGCCGTCTTCCCACCACCGATGAGGGTGGCCAGGGGATTGCCGCCGAACTCCTCCAAGTGCTGGCGGATGAGGACTATAGGCTCCCCCTCCAGGGCGCCTATGGCGCAGCCCAGGGAGTCCAGCACCCGTATCTTCAGCTCCCGCCGCGCCTCGGGAGAGAGCTGCTCGTAGTCCGCTCTGACCACGAATTGGGCGAGTTGTTCGACCAGCGTCATTCTCTCCTCCTCAGGACTCCTCGGCTCTCCACGGTGGCCGGAGCGGCGACTGCGTCGGGCAGCATTAGCCGGGCCCCTCTCCCGACCTCGCCCAGAGTGGGCACAGGGGGCTAGCCAGGCCCGGCCGGTCGCTAGGCCACCGGGGCCATATGGCCCGTGGCCAATTTACCCCCAAGCCGCCCCTGTGTCTAGAGGAAGGGCCGCGCCGGGCCGCTAGCCCTTGAGGCCGGCTATAAAGTCGTCTATGGGGATGGCGGCTAGGGTCTGGATCTTGACGCTGCCCCGGGAGGCCATCTCCGCCGAGACCTTGGCGATGGTGGCGTTATCCGGCGCCTCCACGATGTTGACGAAGTCATAGGGGCCCAGGACGGCATACTGGGCGACGATACGGATGCCGAAGCGCTGCTCCAGCTCCTGATTGACCTCCTTGATGCGGTCGGGGTTCTCCTTCAGGGTCTCCGCTCCATCGTCGGTGAGGGTGCTGAGCATGACGTAGATAGCCACCGCGTCCACCTCCCGGGGATGATCGTGCCTAATCTCTAGCACAGCGTGGCTACCCTGTCAAGCAAGGCCGTGGGCCAGCCCCACCAGGGGAGGACCGGGCGGACACTCGGTGCCCGGCCGGGGTCGTCGCTGTGACTACGGCACCGCCTGGCCAGCGACCGATGCGGCTTTCAGGGGGCGGTCTGGGGCGCCAAGAGGCGACGGAAGCGGCCCAGGGCCATGAGGGGCCAGTAGTTGCGGCACAAGCACTCGCAGAAACACTTGGAGCGCAGGACTTGATGTTGTAGTGCTGCAGGCCTATCTAGCCAGATACGGAGACCCCAACTTGGAGCCAGGCCTCGTTGTGATATAACAGGTTAAGCACCCATTATGTTCCAGCCCATTGATGACCAATTTGATGACCAATTGCTGACCTGCCGCGCAATTGGAACACTTCGGGAACACTTTCAGATACGAAAATGTTCCTATCGAGTTGATGATTGTAGATAAGAGAACGAGTTTGTGACAAAGAGTGATAGTAAGATGATGGGAGCGGTGTTTATGTTCCAGGAGGTCACGCTAGCCCACACAAGCTCGCCTTTTCTGGTCTCGCACTCTTGACAAGGCGCTAATCCCTTCCTACACTCCCTAGCGACGGAGGGAGAGAGCGGAGGTGAAGCGATGGCTGTAGCTGCCAGGCGGGAGGCGAGGCCAGCGCGGCTGGACCTCAGGCTGGTCCTCGGACTGGCCATCGCCCTCGTGGCCTTCCTCGCGGGCATCTGGGTCTATTCCGAGGGCCGTCCTCAGACGACGTCCATCCTGGTGGCCGCTCGCGATCTGCCTGCCGGCGCCGTCATCGGCGAAGGCGATCTGCGGGTGGAGCAGTCGCCAGTCTCCAGGACGCTCCAGGCAGCGCTCGTCAGCGACCGCTCTCAGGTGGTAGGCAAGGCGACGGCCCGTCCCATCGCTAGTGGCGAGCCCATCCTGACCTCCTCCCTCGCCCAGGGGCTGCCCCTGGAGGAGGGTGAGATGGCGGTGGCGCTGCCGGTGCTGGACCGGGTCTATCTCCCCTATCAGGTCAGGGCGGGCGACCGGGGCTTCCTCTACGCCATCGCCGCTGGCCCGGGAGCGGTGCAGCAGTCGGTGCTGGTGAGCGAGAAGGTACGAGTCCTGGCGGTGGTGCGGGCGCCCCAGCAGGCGGGAGCTGGGCCCCAGGTCGAGGGGCCTCCCACCAACGTGACCATCGCTGTCCCCCGGGGGGAGGCGGACCTGGTGGCGAGGGCCATCGCCCAGAACATCGTGGCGTTGGTGCTGCTCCCGCCGGGGGCGGCGCCGGGGCCGCAGGCGCCCGCTCGGGAGCCAGCCGCTCCCGCTCCTCCTGGAGGGGCGCCCGCTCCAGCGCAGGGACGCTAGCGGGAGGAGCAGGGGGCAACGGCGAGGGAAGCGGGCATGACACAGGAGGCGCTCTCGATGGCGGAGAGGGAGCAGGAGGCCAGCAGGTCGCTCGCGGGCGCTGGGCTGCGGGTGCTGCTGGGGGTGGACCGCCAGTCGGCGCTGGGGCTCAGGCAGGCGTTGCTCGCCGCGGGGCTGGACGCCGTGCCCGCCTTGACGGCTGATGACCTGGCCCGTTATGCGGCGGAAGGGAGGGGAGAGGTGGCTGTGGCGGCCTCCACCTTTCGAGGCCTCTCTCCCCAGCATCTGGAGGAGCTGCGGAGCCTGGGGCTGCCCACGCTGGTGCTGGCGCCCGAGGAGGAGGTAGGGCGCTTTGCCGCCAGAGGCTTCGTCGCCCTCCCCCTGGGGTCGGCGGCGGAGCAGGTGGTGGAGGCCCTGCTGGCCCTGGCCGAGGGACGGCTGAGGCCCAGCGCCGCGGCGGCGCCGCCGCTGCTCACGGAGGAGGAGGAGGAGGAAGAGGGGGGAGGCCTCTTCGCAGTGGTGACCGGTCTCAAGGGAGGGTCAGGCAAGACGACGCTCGCCCTCAGCCTGGGGTACGCCTGCGCTCAGGAGGGGGCGCAGGCCTGCGTCCTCTCGCTGGACCCGGTGGCCAGCGACGTCCAGGCCTATCTGGGCCTGCAGGTGGCCTGGGGCATCGGAGCAGCCGTGGGGGCATCGGACCTGGAGCAGGCGGTGGCCCGTGAGCTGAGGACGGTGACGAAGGGCTTCGATGTCCTGTGTGGTCCCTACCGGCCGCAGGGGATGCGGGCGGTGACGGAGGAGATCGCCCGCCGGGTGGTGGCGTTCCTGCGCCGCCGCTACGCCGTCGTGATCGCTGATGTGGGGAACTATCCCACCGAGCACCGGGCGGCCATGTGGGCCATCGAGGCGGCGGACCGCCTGCTGGTGGCCATCACGCCGGAGCTGCCGGCCGTCTACCGTGCCCAGGTGGCCATGGGGATGCTTTCGGCCCTGCGGGCAGGGCGCTGGGCAGGCCTCGTCATCTGCCGCTATCGGGGCGGCCGCCACCACTGGCGGGCGCGGGAGATCGAGGAGGAGCTGGGGCTGCCCGTGGTGGGGACGGTGCCCGAGGACGAGGCCGCCTGCGCCCGTGCGCTGGACAGGCTCGTGCCGGTGGCGGCGGTGAGAGGCCGGGCAGCGGCGGCAGTGGGCAAGCTGGCCAGACAGGTGCTGGTGGCGGAGGTGAGGGCGCGATGACGCTGCGGATGATGCCCGGCGACGGGGCGCGCAGCCTGGAGGAGGAGGTGCGGGAGCTGCTGCGGCGGCTGCCGCCGGACGAGGTGCTGGCGCCGGAGGGCAGCGAGCGGCTGCGCCAGCGGGTGCGGGCGCTGGTGGAGGAGTACAACCGCCGGCGGCAGCTGGCGGGACACGCTCCCCTGGCGGGCGCCGAGCGGCTGGCGGAGGAGCTGCTGCGGCAGGTAATGGGGGCGGGCCCGCTGCAGCCTCTCCTGGACGATCCCGAGGTGGAGGAGATCATGGTGAACGCCCCGGACACGGTGCTGGTCATCCGGGGCGGCCAGGTGGAGCTGTCGCCCGTCGTCTTCCGGGACGACGAGGAGGTGCTGGAGCTAGCCCAACGGCTGGTGGGGCTGCGAGGGGAGCGGCTGGACTACAGCCAGCCCATCGTGGACGTGATGCTGCCGGACCGTGCCCGTCTGCATGCGGTGATCCCGCCCATCAGCGAGCACGTGGTGCTGACCATCAGGAAGTACACGCTGCGGGCGGAGGAGCTGCCGGAGCTGGTGCGCATGGGCGCTCTCACGGCGGAGGCGGCCAGGTTCCTGGAGGCGCTGGTGCTGGCGCGCAAGACCATCCTGGTGGCAGGGGGGACCAGCACTGGCAAGACGACGATGGTGAACTGTCTGGGGAACGCTATCCCTCCCAAGGAGAGGGTGGTCACCATCGAGGACCGGGTGCGGGAGCTGCGCTTCTCCTCTCTCACCAACTGGGTGCCCATGGTGACGCGGGGGCCCAACGCCGAGGGGCAGGGGGAGGTGACGATGCAGCAGCTGGTGAGGGAGAGCCTGCGCATGCGCCCCGACCGGATCGTGGTGGGCGAGACGCGGGGAGCGGAGGCGCTGGACTTCCTGCGGGCTGTTACGTCGGACCACCCCGGCTCCCTCTCCACCATCCATGCCACGGGAGGGCGCCATGCCCTCGAGCGGGTGCGGGTCTATGCCATGCTGGACCCCAGGGTGGCGCCGCCGCCGCACGTGGTGGACGAGCTGGTGGCCGAGGGCGTCCAGATCGTGGTCCACATGGGGCGGGCGCCCCACTCATCGCGGCGGCAGGTGGTCTCCATCTGGGAGGCGACTGGCATGGAGAGGGAGGGCAGCCGCGCCGCCTTCGTGGGCAACGACATCTTTCGCCGGGGCGACGACGGCCAGCTCCACTTCACGGGGATCCGGCCGCGCTGCGCCCGTGAGGTGGCCCACCTGGGGCCCTTCCCTTGGGACGGGCGAGCCTTTGTGGCTGGCGGTCTGGAGAGCGTAGAAGAGGGGAGGTGAAGGGCAGAGGAGCACCCTCCAAGTAGACGCGGGGCGGGATGGTCCCGCCCCGCCGGGGGGCCGGGCGCCCTCGGCGCTGTGGGGGCAGGCGAGGCGACCCGGCACACGCCCACAGACATAGTAGTCTCCCCCGGTGGGTGGCGCCATCCCCCTCGTGTCCCCTTGGGGGCTGCCATCCGCCATGGCCTTCCTGTTCGGTCTTCTGCTGGCGCTGGCGACGCTGGCGCTCCTCCTCGCCATCTGGGGACGCCTGGAGAGGGCCTTCTCGCGGGCGACGGCGGCGGTGACCGCTCCCGGGAGAGGGGGACGCCGTCCCGTCTGGCATCCCGAGGGGGTGGAGGCGCTCCTGCGAGAGGCGGGATACGAGAGGCTGACGCCGCTGGCCTTCTACGGCATCTGCGCCGCTGGCGCCATAGGGGGAGCGCTGGTGGCCAACCTCATCGCTCCGGGAGTGGCCGTGGTGCTGCTGGGGGGAGCGCTCCTGGGCGTCTTTTTCCCCTTCTACTTCATGGCCGGTCGGGCGGAGAAGCGGGCGCGGCTGCGGCGGCAGCAGCTGGCGGAGGCGGTGGAGATCATGCGCGGCCTCCTGAAGGTGGGCTACGGCCTGGAGCGGGCGCTGGAGTTCCTGGCCAGCGAGGGGCCGGTCCTGATGCGGCCGGCGATGCGGCGAGCGGCGGCCGCTCTGCGGACGGGAGGGCTGCGGGCGGCCCTGGAGACGTTGCGGGAGCAGCTGGCCACCTATGACGGCGACCGGCTGGCGCTGTCGCTGGCGGCGGCCGCTGCCTACGGTGGCCGCAACACGGGTGACATCCTGGACAACCTGGCGCGGGCAGTGAGGGATGACCTGCTGGTGCGGCAGGAGGCGGAGGCGGAGATGGCGAGGCAGGAGCTGGCCGCTCGCATCATAGGCGGCATGCCCCTCCTGGTGCTGGCCTCCATGTTCAGGTTCAGCCCCGAGTATGCGCAGGTCTACCGCGAGCCCCTGGGGCAGAGCGTTCTGGCCGTGGTCTTCGCCTGCATCGCCCTGGGCTACATCCTGATGCGGCGGGTGATGCAGCTGCCCAAGGAGGGCCGGCTGGTGGTGGACCTGGCTGTGGAGGAGGAGGTATGACGCTGGACCTGTCAGGGCCAGGAGCGCCAGGGCTGCTGGTGTCGGCCCTGGGGAGCCTGGGAGTGTTCTTGGCCGCTCGCTCGCTCCTGGAGGGGCTGGGTAGGCGCCGGCGGCGGCTGGAGCAGCTGCGGGCCATCACCCCGGTGGAGGGCCCCATCGTGGCCACCGGGGAAGAGGAGGCCCCCCTCTTCAGGACGCCTCTTCTGGAGGAGCTCCTGGGGCGGCCGCTGCGGCGAGCGGGCGCCGCGCTGGCGAGCATCTCCCGGCTGGGAGGGGAGCCTGGGGAGCTGGCGGACAGGCTGAAGCGAGCGGGGAGGGGCAGCAGCATGGCCGCTTACTACGGGCAGCGGCTGATGTTCGGCCTCATGGGGATGGTGGTCGCTGCCCTGGGGAGCCTGCTGGGGGTGCTGCCGCTGCCCTTCTGGAGCTGGCTGCTGGTGGGCTTTCTGGCCTCCTTCGTCCCCGCCTATGAGCTGGAGGCGGCGCTGCGACAGCGGCACGGGACGCTCCTGCAGCAGGCGCCAGCGCTGGTGGACATGCTGCAGACGGTGATCTCGGCGGGGAGCGGCCCCGAGCAGGCGATGCGGCGGGCTGCCCTCTCCATGCCCGACCCGCTGGGGCAGGAGCTGCGGGAGGTGGTGCGGCGGGCGCGATTGGGGGAGGCCTCCATCGGTGAGGGGCTGGCGGTGCTGGCACGGCGGGAGGGGCTGCTGGAGCTGGGGCTGCTGGCCGACCTTTGGCAGAGCGCCGAGGAGACGGGCGCTCCCCTGGGGGAGCGGCTGCGGGAGATGTCGGTGCAGTTACGGGAGATGAGGCGGATACGGCAGCGGGAGGAGGCCTCCCGCGCGACGGTGCGGGTGCTCATCCCCATCGCCGTCTTCATCCTGGTGCCCCTCATCGTCACCCTGCTGTTCCCAGCTTTCTTTGAGTTGGTCTGGCGGGGGGCCCTCGGAGGTGGCATCTGATGGTCGAGCGGGGCGTCACCCTGACGGAGTATGCCCTGGTGATGGGGGTGGTGGTGCTGGGGGTCATCGTCTCGGTGCGGGCGCTGGGGCTCACGCTGGGCGACCTGTGGGCGGGCCTGGTGGCCGCTTGGACGGACATAGCTTCCTGAGGCCGTGGAGGAGCGAGGGGGGTGAGAGCTGAGGGATGACGGAGGGAGTGCAGGCCCCGGAGGGGAGAAGGCCCCGCCCGGCGGCCCTCCGGGGCTGGGGAGGACGTGACCGGGTGGGAGAAAGGGAGATCGACTGCAAAGGGAGGTTAACGACATGGACCTGGTGAACGAGCTGCTCCTGCGGGGACTGGCGCGGCTGCAGGTGGCCCAGTGGCAGGCCGAGGAGGGACAGACCTTCGCCGAGTACGGGCTCATCCTCGGCATCATCGCCGTGGGCCTCATCGCGGCTGCTGTGGCCCTGCGGGGGAAGATCGCCCAAGTCTTCAACAACGTCGTGGCTGGCATGAGCTCGTGAGCCAGCGATGGCAAGCGGGGACGCCATGTCCCCGCTTGCGGCGGGAAGAGATGGCCGTGGGCGCCCCCGGGGGCGCTCCCGGCGGAGGAGAGACGACGACAGGGATGGCTGGACAGAACGGCTCTCGCTGCTG
>DAOTWZ010000034.1:0-126627 GCA_034435615.1 Dehalococcoidia bacterium | reverse complement strand
AGAACGAGCGCCAGTTGCGCAAGCTCTGGCCCCTGGTGGAGGCCATCAACCGCCTGGAGCCGGAGATGGAGCGCCTCACCGATGCCGAGCTCAGGGCGAAGACCGACCAGTTCCGCGCCCGCCTCCGGGACGGCGAGACCCTGGACGACATCCTCCCCGAGGCCTTCGCCGTCGTCCGAGAGGTCGCACGGCGCCGCCTCGGCCTCCGACACTTCGACGTCCAGCTCCTGGGCGGCATCGTCCTCCACCAGGGCAAGATAGCCGAGATGAAGACGGGCGAGGGCAAGACCCTGGTGGCCACCCTCCCCCTGTACCTCAACGCCCTGGAGGGCAAGGGCTGCCACCTCGTCACCCAGAACGACTACCTGGCCAAGCGGGACACCCAATGGATGGGCCCCATCTACCACGCCCTGGGCCTCTCGGTGGGCGTCCTCCAGCACGACGCCGCCTACCGCTTCGACCCCGGGGCCAACCTGGACAACCCCAGCCTCCGCTACCTGGAGCCCATCACCCGCAAAGAGGCCTACCAGTGCGACATCACCTACGGCACCAACAACGAGTTCGGTTTCGACTACCTGCGGGACAATATGGTGGCCGACCTCTCCCAGGTGGTCCAGCGGCTGGACCACCCCCATCACTACGCCATCGTCGACGAGGTGGACAACATCCTCATCGACGAGGCCCGCACCCCCCTCATCATCTCCGGCCCCGCCGAGGAGACAGAAGAGGTCTACCGCACCTTCGCCCGCCTGGTGTCCCGGCTGCGGGAGGACGAGGACTACGTGGTGGACCTCAAGCACCGCTCCGTCTCCCTCACCGAGGAGGGGATCGCCAAGGTGGAGCGGGCCCTGGGTGTCCAGAACCTGTACGACCCTCAGCACTACCGCCTCACCCGCTTCCTGGACGCCGCCCTCAAGGCCCACGCCCTCTACCAGCGCGACCGTGACTACGTCGTCCGCGACGGCGAGGTCATCATCGTCGACGAGTTCACCGGCCGCCTCATGCACGGCCGCCGCTGGTCCGACGGCCTCCACCAGGCCATCGAGGCCAAGGAGGGGGTCAAGATCCAGCGGGAGTCCGTCACCTACGCCACTATCACCATCCAGAACTACTTCCGCATGTACGAGAAGCTGGCCGGCATGACCGGCACCGCCTGGACGGAGCGGGAGGAGTTCCGCACCATCTACGGCCTGGACGTGGTGGTGATCCCCACCCACAAGCCTATGATCCGCACCGACTATCCGGACGTCGTCTTCGCCAGCGAGGCCGGCAAGTGGCGGGCCGTCGTCCGGGAGATCGAGGAGGCCCACGCCGCCGGCCAGCCGGTGCTGGTGGGCACCGTCTCCATCGAGAAATCGGAGCGGCTGGCGGAGACCCTGCGCCGCGCCGCCAAGTGCCGCAATCCGGAGTGCTCCCGCTACCATCAGGTCTGCCCCCTCCAGGAGCCGCAGGTGCTCAACGCCAAGCACCACGAGCGGGAGGCCCTCATAGTGGCCCAGGCCGGCCGCTACGGCGCCGTCACCATCGCCACCAACATGGCCGGCCGCGGCACCGACATAATCCTGGGCGGCAACCCCGACCTCCTGGCCGAGTCCCTGGCCCGCCAGCGGGGCCTCAACTTGGTGTCCCTCCCCCCGGAGGAGCAGGCCCGCATCCGTGAGGAGGCCCGCCGGCTCTGGCAGGTGGAGCACGACAAGGTGGTGAGCGTGGGCGGCCTCCACATAGTGGGCACCGAGCGCCACGAGGCCCGCCGTATCGACAACCAGCTCCGGGGCCGCGCCGGCCGGCAGGGCGACCCCGGCTCCTCTCGCTTCTTCGTCTCCTTTGAGGACGACATCATGCGCCGCTTCGCCCCCGAGTGGGTGCGGGGCCTCCTGGGCCGCCTGGGCATGGACGACGACACCCCCCTGGAGAGCCGCATGGTCTCCAAGGCCATCGAACAGGCCCAGACCAAGGTGGAGGCCCATAACTTCGACCTGCGCAAGCACGTCGTCCAGTACGACGACGTCATGAACACCCACCGTGATCTCATCTATCGGGAGCGGCGCAAGATCCTCGAGGGCGCCGACCTCAAGGCCAACATCCAGGAGATGATCGAGCAGGAGCTGGCAGAGCTGCTGGACCGCCACCTGGCCGCTGGAGGGCTGGACCCCCAGGCCCTCCAGCAGGAGCTGCGAGAGGTCTTCCCCGTCCTCCCCGACCTCTCGCCCGAGCGGCTGCAGGAGATGGACCGGGAGGAGCTGGAGGAGTACCTGCTGGCCCACGCCCAGCGCCTCTACGAGGCCAAAGAGCAGGAGCTGGGCCCCCAGAACATGCGTCTCCTGGAGCGGCTGGTGATGCTCAGCACCATAGACCGCCTCTGGGTCTACCACCTCACCGCCCTGGACGAGATGCGCCAGGGCGTGGGTCTCCGCGGCTACGGCGGCCAAGACCCTCTGGTGGTCTTCAAGCGGGAGGCCCACGACATGTGGGAGCAGCTCACCGCCCACATCCGCTCCCTGGTGGTGCGGCGCATCTTCCAGGAGACGCTGGTGCCGGCCGCGCCCGCCCCCCAGCCCCGGCCCCGCAACCTGAGAGAGAGCGGCCCCGAGAAGGAAGCGGCCGCCCGCCAGTCCGCCGGCCAGCGTCAGCCCGTGGGCGCCGCCGTGGGCGGCAAGGTAGGCCGAAACGACCCCTGCCCCTGCGGCAGCGGCCGCAAGTACAAGAAGTGCTGCGGCCGCTCCCTCGGCTAGGGGCGGCCTTTGCCCCCGGTGGCCCCGTGCTCTATCATCGACCGGTGGAGAGCATGGACAGGGAGACGCCACCGGGGCCGGCCAGAGAGGCCCCCCAGGTCATCGACGCTCTGCGTCGGGCCATCCAGGGTGGCCAGCACTGGTTCCTCGCCCTCCTGGAGGCCATCGGTCAGTGGTCGTCCCCGGAGGAGACGGTGGACGGCCGCACCTACCGTTACCTCATCGCCGGCGAGGCCTTCGACTGGCTCCTCCTGGCCGAACGGCTGGCCCTGACCGTCTCCGACCTGGTGCCTACTGAGGAGCTGGAGCCCCTCCTGTTCCACGGCCGGCTGCCCCTGGAGATCGACGAGGAGGAGTTTCGCCGCCTCATCGGCCCAGCCAAGTACCGTGCCCACCTGAACTTCCTCTACGGTGTCCTGGTGGAGGGAGCTCTCCAGACAGCCGTCCTGGAGGAGGTGGCCAAGGAGCGGCTGAGCTGCGTCTGGGAGAACGGCTCCCTGGACGACGAGGTCTGTCTCCGCATCTACGAGGCCACCCGCGACCAGCTCCTGCAACGCTTCCGCCAGGAGCGCGGCCTCCCCCAGGGCGAATGGCTGGGCCTGGACGAACTGCAGGAGTTCACCTACTGGCTTTTCAAGCAGAGGCTCCGCCGCTGCGACCCGGCCCGTATCGCCAGCGACACCCGCAAGGCGCTGGCTAAACTGGCCGCTCTACAGGCGGCCAGCCGTCAGCCACGAGCCCAGTGGCTGCGGGACGGCCACCTGGTCACCCCTGGCGCCACCACTCTGGACTGAGCCGTCCCGATCCACACCCCTCCTCGCGGGGCGCCCCCTCCCGTGGGCGGGGGCGCCCCGCGAGCTGACCTACTCCAGGGAGATGGCCTCGTTCAGCAGGTAGCGCACGCTCCCGTCCTGCTGGACCTCCGCCGGCATCAGCGCCTGGATGGCGAAGTGGTCCTGCGGCCCCAGGTTCACCTCGATCCCCGGCAGCAGGAGCGACATGCGGAAGCCGCGGATGGACTCGGCCGCCCGCAAGATGCCCTCACGGGTCATGTCGCCCCGTTCGCAGGCCCGCTTGAGAGTCTCCACCACCAGCTCCGCCAGCGACTGCCCGTAGGCGGACAGGGGCTGGATGGGAGGCCCGCCGTACTGCTGCATGATACGGATGTGCTCCCTCATCGGCGGCTGGTCCCTGTCGGCCACCACGTCCAGGATGTAGGTGGTCAGGATGGTCCCGGCGATGTCTCGGTAGCCGGCCTCCACGTTGCCGCCCCCCACACCCTGCGCCACGGAGAAGGGCGGGTTGACGTAGCTCATCAGCACGGGGGGACGCCAGTTGTTGGCCTTCATGTAGCGGAAGGCCTGGGCGGTGAAGGCGGGCGTGGAGTAGAGGTAGACGAAGTCAGGGTTGGCCGCCCGCATGTTTATGAGCTGAGAGGTGATGTCGGTGGCCGTGCTCTCGTAGGTCTGCTCCGTGGCTATCTGGCCCCGGAAGTCCTGCTTGAAGCCGTTGGCCCCGTCCTTCCCGAAGTCGTCGTTCTGGTAGAGCATCGCCACGCGAACCTGGCCAACGGGCTTGTTGAAGATCCGCTGGGCATTATCGTTGATGTAGCGGGCCAGGATACGGCCCTCGGAGACGTAGTCAGGGATGAAGCCCGTGGTCCACGGCCAGCGCTGGTAGTCTCCCCACTTGGAAGCACCGGTGGAGACGAAGAGGTGAGGTACCCTCTGCTGGTTGACGTAGTCCACCTCGCCGGTGACGGACGGAGTCCCCAGATCGCCCACCAGCGCCACCACCTGGTCCTGGACGATGAGCTTGGTGACGGCCTCCAGAGCGCGGGAGGGGTTGTACTGGTGGTCCTCCACTATGAGCCGGATCTGGCGACCGCAGACGCCACCGTCCTCCTGGTTCACCTTCTTGAAGTAGGCATCCATGGAGGGCGTGACCGGGGCGTAGACGGCGGCCAGGTTGCCGCTCAGAACATTGGTGTGCCCCAGCTTGATCTCGGTATCGGTGACGCCGAAGTCCGTCTTGACCTGCCTCCACCCGGCGGGCCGGCCCGCCGGGGTGCCCTCCTCGCCACCGCCGGCGCAGGCCACCGCTGCCACCGCCACTCCCATCGCCAGCAGCATCCATAACCATCTCGCCCTGAATCTCATCCGCGCCCACCTCCTAGGCGTACAGATGTTGCCAGGACCGTCCTCTGCGCCCTATTCCCGCGACATCTCACCTACCGACTTCTCTACGTCCTCGCGCCCTGCGGGGTTCGCCTGGCCTCGCCGCGCCCAGGGCCTGATCTCCCAGGCCCAGGACGCCCGTCCAGGCAGGCGCAGGCCCTGGCGGCCCAGCCCCGCTGGCAGGCCCCGCAGCGCCGGCAGGACGGCCTCCCAGCGCAGCGACAGCAGCCGCCTGGCGGCGCCGGCTATCCCGTAGGGCATCAGGATTATCACCAGTATCACGGCCGCCCCCTGGATGGCGCCGGGCGCCCTCGTCACTATCGTCTCGATCCCCAGCAGGTTGCCGACGATGCGGGCGGCATCGGAGGGGATGAAGACCAGCAGGGCGGCGCCGATGACGGAGCCGGCTATGGAGGCCAGCCCTCCTATCACGATGCCCGTCAGGAAGTTGATAGACTGGACGATGTCCACCGACTCCGGCGTCACGCTCCCCGTGATCTGGGCGAAGACGCCTCCGGCCACGCCGGCGTAAAAGGCGCTGACGGTGAAGGCCGTCACCTTGACGCGGGCCACGTCGATGCCCATGGCCGCCGCCGCGATCTCGCTATCGCGGACGGCCACGAAGGCGCGGCCCACCGGCCCCCGCAGCAGGTTCCAGGCCATCAGCACCATCAGCACCACCGCGAGGAGGACGAGGAAGTAGAGCCACTCGGCGCGGTCCAGCAACCCTTCCAGGAAGGGCGGGGGCGGCGGCTGGGGAAAGCGCAGCCCCTGGGCACCCCCGGTGAACTCGCTGTACTTCCTGATGATGATGGGGAAGCTGATGACCAGCGCCAGGGTGGCGATGGCCAGATAGGGGCCGCTGAGACGGAGAGCGGGGAAGCCCAGCAGGAACCCCGCCACCGCCGCCACTCCCCCGGCCACGATGATGGTGGCCCAGAAGGGCCAGGCCTGGGCGTCCACGAAGGACATCTGCTTCGTCCCGTCCATCAGCACCGCCGAGGTGTAGGTGCCTAGCAGCATGAAGGCCCCGTGCCCCAGCGAGATCTGGCCGTTATAGCCCGTCAGGATGTTCAGGCCTAGACAGGTGAGAGCGAAGACGCCGATACGCTGGATCTGAAAGAGGCGGAAGTCGTCCAGGGTGAAGGGAGCCCAGCAGAGGAAGGCCAGCAGCACGGCCAGGGACGCCAGGACACGCCACCGCTGGGGAACGACGGGGGCGATGCGCACCACCCCCGAGACGCCGAGCATGAGGGCCAGGAAGGGCCAGATACCCATCGCTATCACCTAGACCCGTCGTACCGCTTGCGTGCCGAAGATGCCTGTAGGCCTTACCAGCAACACCAGCACCAAGAGGAGCAGGGTCAACGGCAGCTTCATCTCCGCTCCCAGCCAGTCCGGGGTGTAGGTGCCCAAGAGGTTCTCCACCACGCCGATGGCGAAGCCGCCCACCACGGCGCCGGGGACACTGTTGAGCCCTCCCAGCACCGCCGCCGCGAAGGCGTAGAGGAGGACGCTCAGCATGAAGGCGGGATGCAGGAAAGTGATGGGGGCGATGAGGGCCCCCGCCAGCCCGCCCAGCCCCGCCGACAGCGCCCAGCCCAGCGTCAGCATGTTCCCCACGTTGATCCCCATGAGGCGGGCTGCCGTCGGGTTCTGGGCGGTGGCCCGCATGGCCAGACCCAGCCTGGTGTAGTTGAAGAGGGCGGCCAGCGCCACCATCACCGCCACGCCGATGGCCAGCACCGCCACGTGGTGCTGGCTCACCCGGGCGAACCCCAGGTCTACGCTCTCCAGCAGCGACAGGGGCGTGGGGAAGGTCTTGGGCAGCACCCCCTGCGCCCATATCCAGGTGGCCACGCTGTTCAGCACCACGAACAGACCCAGCGTCACCACGATGACGCTCAGCTCCGGCTTCCCTTCCACGGGGCGGATCACCACTCGCTCCACCACCGCCCCCAGGGCCAGCCCCAGCAGGGCCGCCAGGACTATCAGCACCCAGGTGTTCACCCCCGCCAGGTGCAGCGACCACATGGCGAAGGTGGTGAACATGGCCATCTCCCCCTGAGCGAAGTTGACGATGTCCGTGGAACGGTAGATCAGGACGATGGCCAGGGCCACCAGGGCGTATACGCTGCCGGTGGCCAGGCCAGCCACCACCTGCTCTCCGAAGAGCTGAGGGTTCTCCCAGGGTGGCGGCGCCAGGAAGAGCTGCCCCAGCCACTGGAACATCTTCGCCTCCTCAGTAGCCCAGATAGGAGCGGCGCACCTCCTTGTTCTCCCGCAGGTTCTCGGCCCTGTCGGCCAGCACGACCCGGCCCGTCTCCAGCACGTAGCCCTTGCGCGCCACCCCCAGGGCCAGCCGGGCGTTCTGCTCCACCAGGAGCACCGTCAGCCTCTCCTGTGCGTTGATGGCCCGGATGATCTCGAAGATCTCACGCGTCACCAGGGGAGCCAGCCCCAGGGAGGGCTCGTCCAGGAGGAGGAGGCGGGGTCGACTCATGAGACCGCGACCTATGGCCAGCATCTGCTGCTCTCCCCCAGAGAGGGTGCCCGCCTGCTGCCGTTCCCGCTCCTTCAGGATGGGAAAGTAGTGGAAGACCCGCTCCAGGTCCTGCCTGACGCCGGCCCTGTCCCGGCGGGTGTAGGCCCCCAGCTCCAGGTTCTCTCGCACCGTCAGGTTGACGAAGAGCTGCCGACCCTCCGGGACGTGGGCCACGCCTCTGGCCACGATCCGCTCTGGCGACAGGTGGTCTATCCTCTCCCCCGCCAGCTCCACTCTGCCGGCCTGGGGCCGCAGCAGCCCCGAGATGACCCGCAGGGTGGAGGTCTTGCCCGCCCCGTTGGCCCCCAGGAGGGTTACCACGCTCCCCTCCTCCACCTCCAGGGAGACGTCCCGCAGGGCGAGTATGGGGCCGTAGGCGGCAGTTATCCCCTCAAGACGCAGCATCCGACTCTTCGCCCAGATAGGCCTCGATGACCTGAGGATTGCGGGAGATCTCCGACGGCGTTCCCTCCGCTATCTTGGCCCCGAAGTTGAGGACCACCACCCGGTCCGATATGGACATGACCAGCCCCATGTGGTGCTCCACCAGCAGCACCGTCACCTGCATCTCCCCACGGATTCTCTGGACCGTCTCCGCCAGGGCGGAGAGCTCCTCGTGGCTGAGGCCGCTGGCCGGCTCGTCCAGCAGGAGAAGGCGCGGCCCTGCCGCCAGCGCCCGCGCCAGCTCAATCCGCTTTTGGACACCGAAGGGAAGCGCCCCCGCCGGCATGTGGGCCAGTCCCTCTAGGCCCAGGAAGCGCAACAGCTCCAGGGCCCGCTCCCGGGCCTCCCGCTCTCGGCGGCCCACCCAGGGCGGCCTCACCACCCCCTCCAGCACGCCCACTCGCAGCCGTTGGTGCTCCGCCACCATCACGTTCTCCAGCACCGTCATGGACTTGAAGAGCTCCACGTTCTGGAAGGTGCGGGCTATCCCCACCCCCAGCACCCGGTGAGCGGGGAGCCTCAGGAGGTCGAGGCCGTTGAAGCGTATGGAGCCGCTGTCCGGCTCCAGCAGACGGGAGATGAGGTTGAAGAGGGTGGTCTTGCCCGCGCCGTTGGGGCCGATGAGGCCCACCATCTCCCCTTCGGAGACATCGAAGGAGACCCTGTCCACCGCCACCACGCCGCCGAAGCGCTTGGAGAGGTCACGCACCTCCAGCAGAGCCATGGCTGCTCCTGGCGTCCAGCCTCCGCTCTACCCGAAATACGGGTGGTGTGGCCTCCCAGATTCCACCCTGGAGCGCCTGCCCGCCACCGCGGCAGGGAGACCGCAGCCGCAACCCCTTCCACGCTCAGTGCCCGCCAAGGGTAGCGATATGTTACCTTAGTGGCCGCCCTTTTGCAACAGTTGCCGGGGTTCATCAGATTGTGCCAGACGGAGCGACCGCTACGGGCCTCTGCCAGCGGGCCCGAGGGACGCCGTTGACCCTTCGCAAGTATGGCAGTAAAATTCAATCCGCCTGCCTGGCAGCACGGCCCCGGCCCAGCCGGGGCCTGTTGTTGAGGCGGCTGGCGCCATGCCCAAGCTACAGGAGCTCCCCAAGGCCTACGAGCCCACCCAGCACGAGGCGGCCGTCTACGAGCGGTGGGAAAAGGGGGGCTACTTCACCCCCAGGATAGACCCCGCGCGGCAGCCCTTCGCCATCGTCATGCCGCCCCCCAACGTCACCGGTGCCCTCCACATGGGCCACGCCCTCACCGCCACCCTGGAGGACTGCCTGGTGCGCTGGCACCGCATGCGGGGCGAGCCCACCCTCTGGCTGCCCGGCGTGGACCACGCCGGCATCGCCACCCAGAACGTGGTGGAGCGGGAGCTGGCCAAGGAAGGCCTCACTCGCCACGACCTGGGCCGGGAGCGCTTCCTGGAGCGGGTCTGGGAGTGGGCCAACAGGAGCCGCAGCACCATCACCTTCCAGCACAAGCGGCTGGGCGCCTCCTGTGACTGGACGCGGGAGCGCTTCACCCTGGACGAGGGCCCCTCCCGCGCCGTGCGCACCACCTTTGTCCGCCTCTACCATGACGGCCTCATCTACCGCGGGGAGCGCATCATCAACTGGTGCCCCCGCTGCCAGACTGCCCTCTCTGACCTGGAGGTGGAGCACCAGGAACACGATGGCCACCTCTGGTATGTCCGCTACCCCCTGGTGGACGACCAGGGAGGGCCCACGGACGAGTACATCGTCATCGCCACCACGCGGCCGGAGACCATCATGGCCGACGTGGCGGTGGCGGTGAACCCGCAGGTGGAGCGCTGGCGGCCCTATGTGGGGCGTCGGGCCCGGCTGCCCATCATGGGCCGTCTCATCCCCATCATCGCCGATGAGGCGGTGGACCCCGAATTCGGCACCGGCGCCCTCAAGATCACCCCGGGGCACGACACCGTGGACTTCGAGATAGGCGAGCGGCACGGCCTGCCCGCCATCGTCGTCATCGGCCCCGATGGCACCCTGAACCAGGAGGCCGGCCCCTACGCCGGCATGGACCGCTTCCGCGCCCGCCAGGCGGTGGCCGCCGACCTGGAGGCGCAGGGCCTCATCGAAAAGGTGGAGGCCCACCGCCACGCCCTTGGCCACTGCCAGCGCTGCGGCACCGTGGTGGAGCCCATCGTCAGCGAGCAGTGGTTCGTGCGCATAGGGCCCCTGGCGGCGCCAGCCATCCAGGCGGTGAAAGAGGGGCGGATACAGATCGTTCCCCGTCGCTTCACCAAGGTCTACCTGCACTGGATGGAGAACATCAAGGACTGGTGCATCTCCCGTCAGCTCTGGTGGGGGCACCGCATCCCCGCCTGGTACTGCCAGGGCTGCGGGGCGGAGGTGGTGCCGCCCAGAGAAGACCCCATGGCCGACCCCGACCGCTGCCCCCGCTGCGGCTCCTCCGAGCTGCGTCAGGACGAGGACGTGCTGGACACCTGGTTCTCCTCTGCCCTCTGGCCCCATTCCACCCTGGGCTGGCCCGAGGAGACGGAGGACTTTCGCTACTTCTACCCCACCACCGTCCTGGAGACAGGCTACGATATCCTCTTCTTCTGGGTGGCCCGCATGATCATGATGGGCCTCTACAACACGGGCCAGGTCCCCTTCCGCTACGTTTACCTCCACGGCCTCATCCGTGACCAGTACGGGCGCAAGATGACCAAGAGCCTGGGCAACGTGGTGGACCCCCTGGAGACCATCCAGCGCTACGGCTGCGACGCCCTCCGCTACGTCCTGGCCACCGGCGCCGCCCCCGGCAACGACCTCCGCATCTCCGAGGAGAAGCTGGAGGGAGGGCGCAACTTCGCCAACAAGCTCTGGAACGCCTCTCGCTTCGTCCTCACCAGCCTCTCGGAGCACCTGGCGCCCGGGGAGCGGCTGACGGCGCCCCAGGTGCGGGGCCGCCACCGCCTGCCCCTGGAGGACCGCTGGATACTCTCCCGCCTCCACCGGCTCATCAGCCAGGTGGACCGGCTGCTGGGCCAGTTCAAGGTCAACGAGGCGGCCCGGCGGCTACACGAGTTCTTCTGGAACGAGTACTGCGACTGGTACCTGGAGATGGCCAAGGTCCGCCTTCGCCAGGGCGACCGCACCCCCCTGCCCGTCCTGGCCTATGTGCTGGACGCCTCCCTGCGCCTCCTCCACCCGGTGATGCCCTTCGTCACGGAGGCGGTGTGGCAGAACCTGAGGGAGCACCTGGCCTGGGCGGAGAGTGAGGCCCTCATCGTCGCCCCCTGGCCGCGGGCCAACCGCCGCTGGCTGGACGCCGAGGCGGAAGCCAAGATAGGCCTCCTCATGGAAGTGGTGCGGGCCATTCGCAACCGCCGCGCCCAGTGGCGGGTGGAGCCCGGCCGCTGGGTGGAGGCCCACGTGGCCACCCCGGAGGCCCCCGCCCTGGCCGCCCTGGCCCCCGTCATCGAGGCCCTGGCCAGGGCGCGGCCGCTGCACCTAGTCACCGACCCGGCGCTGCTGCCCCGGGACGGCGTGGCCACGGAGGCGCTGGCCGGCGCCCAGGTAGCGCTACCCCTGGCCGGCATGGTAGACCTAGAGAGGGAGCGAGAGCGACTGCGCAGGCAGATGACCGAAGCTGAGGCAGAGGTGCAGGCCCTGCAGGCCCGCCTGTCCGATCCCGCCTTCCGGGCAAAGGCCCCGGCCCATGTCGTCGCCCGGGAGGAGGAGCGGCTGGCCACCGCCCGGGAACGACTGGCCAGCCTCCGCCAGCGTCTGCAGGAGCTATCGTGAGGAAATTTAGAAAGGATAGACTTTCTTTATTGACCTCCCCGCATAGCGGTGCTAAGATGCTTGTGGAGACGGGAACAAACCCGGGCCCGTCCGAGATGGAGAAGTGAGAGATGCCGGCTACCGACCTGTTCTGGCAGTATACGGCGGTCCTGATAGCCACCATCCTGGGCTTCTTCCTCGTCGGCGGTGCCCTGATAGCCAACCGTATACTGGCCCCCCGCCAGACCACCCGTCTCAAAGGACTGACCTACGAGTGCGGTATGCTCCCCATAACCCGGGGGAGGTTGCAGGTTCAGTTCCGCTACTACCTGCTGGCCATCCTGTTCCTCATCTTCGACATCGAGGCCGTCTTCCTTTTCCCCTGGGCCCTGGTGCTGCTGGACGCCGGGGAGCTGGCCTTCTACGCCATGCTCCTCTTCCTGATAGTGCTGGGGGCGGGGCTGCTCTACGCCTGGAAGAAGGGTGTCCTTAGCTGGAGGTAGGTGACGGAGATGGCGCAGCGACGACCGGTCCAAGTCTACGAGGTGAGGGACGACCCTAAGGAGGCGGTGACCGACCTCGTCTCCCCCGAGCTGCGGCACGAGGTCAAGGCCCTGAAGCCGGTGTCGGTCGACCCCTCCCAGGGGAAGGCGCCCTACCGGCAGCTCCTGCCGGGCATCATCCAGCTCTCCGCCGACTGGCTCATCGCCTGGGGGCGCAAGAACTCCCTCTGGCCCCTCACCTTCGGCCTGGCCTGCTGCGCTATCGAGATGATCGCTACCTACATGGCCCGGCACGACCTGGACCGCTTCGGCATCATCCCCTGGCCGTCCCCCCGCCAGAGCGACGTCATGATCGTCTCCGGCACCGTCACCAAGAAGATGGCGCCGGCGGTCAAGCTCCTCTACGAGCAGATGCCCAGCCCCAAGTGGGTCATCTCCATGGGGGCCTGCGCCACCAACGGCGGCCCCTACACCCGCTACGACCGCGTCCTCCAGGGGGTGGACAAGATCATCCCCGTGGACGTCTACGTGCCCGGCTGCCCGCCCCGGCCGGAGGCCCTCATGGACGCCTTCATCGCCCTCCAGAAGAAGATCATGGAGGAGCGTCACAAGATAGGACGCTAGCTATGGCCGAGGAGACCGCTCCCACCGTCCAAGAGATACCGGACATCCCCGTCCTGAGGCTGCTGCGGGAGGCCCTCCCGGACCTGGAGTTCCAGTTCATCGAGACGCCCCTGGACCCCACCATCGTCGTCAAGCGGGAAGACCTCCTGCGCACCCTGGAGACCCTGAAGAACGACGACCGCCTCGCCTTCGACTACCTGCGCTGCCTCTCGGGCGTGGACGAGATCGAGGAGCTGGTGGTGGTCTACCACCTGCGCTCCTTCCGCCACGGCCACACCCTGGCCGTCAAGACCGGCGCGCCCGTGGACGACCCCCGTATCCCCAGCGTCACCTACCTCTGGGAGGCGGCCAACTGGCACGAGCGCGAGGCGGCCGAGATGTTCGGCATCGTCTTCGATGGCCATCCCGACCCGCGGCCGCTCCTCACCGAGGAGGGGCTGGGCTACTACCCCCTCCGCAAGAGCCATCCCCTGGCCGAGGTGGAGGAATGGCAGGAGCGGCTCCTGGAGGTGGAGGAGCGGGTGCAGGCGGCCATGGCGGCGGCCGCCGGCGCCCCTGCCCCGGTGGACGAGAAGGCCCAGAAGGTGGCCCTGGCCCAGAAGAAGGCCGAGGTCATCAAGAAGGCCCGGGAGGAGGCCCGCGCCAAGGGCCTCTCCGGCGAGGAGGAGCGCAAATACGTCCAGGAGGCGCTGAAGCGCTTCGAGGAGGAGGCGGCCCAGGCCGAGGCTGCCGCCCCGGCGGCTCCCGCCCGCCCCGCCGACGACAGGGCGGCCAAGGTGGCCATGGCCCAGAGAAAGGCCGAGGTCATCAAGAAGGCCCGCGAGGAGGCCCGCGCCAAGGGCCTGTCCGGTGAGGAAGAGCGCCAATACGTCCAGGAGGCGCTGCGCCGCCTGGAGCAAGAGATGGGCCAGGCGGCGGCCGCTCCCGCACCCCAACCGGCGGCCCCCCAACGGCCCGCCGGCCCCGAAGACCGGGCGGCCAAGATAGCCCTGGCCCAGAAGAAGGCCGAGGTCATCAAGAAGGCCCGCGAGGAGGCCCGCGCCAAGGGCCTGTCCGGCGAGGAAGAGCGCCAATACGTCCAGGAGGCCCTGCGCCGTCTGGAACAAGAGGGCGGTTAAGCGCCGAGGCGGTGTGACAGAGATGGCAGTGCAGCCACCGGAGCGAGAGCTGGAGACCCTGGATCTCTACATCAACGTGGGGCCGCAGCACCCCGCCACCCACGGCGTCTTCCGCATGGTTCTCACCGTGGACGGCGAGGTAGTTGAGGACTGCGACCCCGTCATCGGCTACATGCACCGGGGCAACGAGAAGCTCCCCGAGAACTGCGACTACCGCCAGATCATCGGCTACCACGATCGCACCGACTACCTGGCCCAGTTCAACACCGAATGGACCTACTGCCTGGCCGTGGAGAAGCTCATGGGCCTGGAGGTGCCGGAGCGGGCCGAGTACATACGCGTCATCCTGGGGGAGCTGAACCGTATCGCCAGCCACCTCATGTTCATGGGCGCCTTCGGCACCGACGTCGGCTTCTTCGGCACCAGCTTCATGTACACCTTCCGAGAGCGGGAGACCATCCAGGACTTCTTCGAGGCCGTCACCGGCGAGCGAATGATGTACAACTACTTCCGCCCCGGCGGCGTGGCCTGGGACGTCCCCGACGATTTCGAGGAGCACGCCCGCTACGTCCTGGACCGCGTCCGCACCGCCATCGACGACATCGACGGCATCATGACGGAGAACGAGGTCTTTCTGGCCCGCTGCCGCGGCCTCTCCCCAGTGACGCCGGAACAGGCCATCAACTGGGGCTTCAGCGGCCCCATGCTGCGGGCCACCGGCGTCAAGCACGACCTGCGCCGCGCCGAGCCCTATTCCATCTACGACCGCTTCGACTTCGAGATACCGGTGGGGACCCAGGGAGACGTCTACGACCGCTACCTGGTGCGGCTGGAGGAGATGCGCCAGTCCATACGCATCGTCGACCAGGCGCTGCGGCAGATGCCCAAGAACGGCCCCATCATGGCCTCCGGCCTCAAGCGCACCATACGCGTCCCCCCGGGCGAGGTCTACGCCCGCACCGAGTCGCCCCGGGGCGAGTACGGCGTCTACATCGTCTCCAAAGGAGGGGACAAGCCCTGGCGGCACAAGGTGCGGGCCGCCTCCTTCTGCAACCTCTCCGCCCTGCGCAACATGGTGGTGGGCAACTACGTGGCCGACGCCATCATCATCCTGGGCTCCATCGACATCGTCCTCTGCGAGGTGGACCGCTAGATGATCGGCAACAACCCCTGGCTGGACGGTATCCTGAGGCTGCTGGTGGTGGCGGTGGCCGTTCCCCTCTCCGTCATCGTCCTCAACTACCTGGAACGGAAGGTCATAGGCCGTGTCCAGAACCGTCTGGGCCCCATGCGTGTGGGCCCCTACGGCACCCTTCAGAGCGTGGCCGACACCATCAAGCTCCTCACCAAGGAGGACGTGCGGCCTAGCACCGCCGACCAGTGGTCCTTCGAGCTGGCGCCCTACGTGGTGGTGGTCCCCACCATCGTGGCCCTGGTCACCGTCCCCATCATGCCGGACCTGTTCATCCGCAACCTGGGACTGGGGCTCTTCTTCATCGTCGCCGTCTCCACCGTACCCATCGTGGGCTTCGTCATGGCCGGCTGGGGCTCCGATAACCGCTACGCCCTCCTGGGCGCCATGCGTTCGGCCGCCCAGCTCATCAGCTACGAGGTGCCCCTCATCCTGGCGGTGGTGGCAGTGGCCATGGTGGCCCACACAGCCGACGGCGGCCGCGGCACCCTGAACCTGACGGAGATCGTGGACGGGCAGGACAAGGTGCCCTACATCTTCTGGCAGTCCCTGGCCTTCTTCATCTTCACCGTGGCCGGCCTAGCGGAGCTCTACCGCCACCCCTTCGATATCCCGGTGGCGGAATCGGAGGTGGTGGGCGGCCCCTTCGTGGAATACTCCGGCATGCGCTGGGCCATGTTCCAGCTGGGGGAGTACGTGAGCCTGGTGCTCATCTCTCTCCTGGGCGCCCTGGTCTTCCTGGGAGGCTGGAACTGGCCCCTGGTGAACGAGCTGGCGGAGCGCAACGCCATAGCGGGAACGGCCCTGCAGGCCATCCTCATGCTGGGGAAGACCTCCTTCTTCATCCTCTTCTTCTTCCTGATGCGGGCGGCCATGCCCCGCCTGCGGGTGGACCAGCTCATGGCCTTCTCCTGGCAGGTGCTGCTCCCCCTCTCCTTCTACCAGATCATCGTCAATGGCCTGGTGGTGGTCTACGGCTGGCCGGACGTGGTCCTGGGCGTCCTCTCTGGCCTGGGCCTGCTGGCCGGGTCGGCCCTGACCTACCGTGCAGTCCGCAAGCCCACCATGGTGAGGAGGCCGCGTCCCGTCGCGGCCCGACAGGGAAGCGAGGTGAAGGTATAAGATGCTGGGCATCTTCAGGGCACTGGGCACCGTAGTCTCGGCGGCGCTGCGCAAGCCGGCCACCGTCCAGTACCCCACCGAGAAGAAGCAGCTCCCCCACCGCGCCCGGGGGTTCCCCACCCTCCTGTGGGACTTCGAGCGGGACGAGCCCTTCTGCACCGGCTGCCAGGTGTGCGCCCGCTACTGCCCCACCGATTGCATGACGGTGACGATGCGGGACAACCCCAAATACGCCGAAGGCAAGAGCCCGCGGCGCAAGATCGTCGACAAGTTCTTCATCGACTACGCCCGCTGCATGCGCTGCGACATCTGCGTGGAGGTCTGCAACTTCGACGCCATCGTCATGGACAACACCTGGCGCAGCGTGGAGCTCTCCCGCTACGACCGTCAGGAGCTGATCATGGACCTGGACGCCCTACTGAGGCCCTCCAGGACAGGGCAGCTCAAGGACCCGTTCCGTGACGCCATGGGCGCCGCCCACCACGGCTGGGCGCCCAGGAAGGCAGAGGAGGAGAAGGAGAAGGTGGCGGCCGCCGAGGAGTAGGGGAGCGGCCGAACACCGTCCGAAGGACTGGAGCATTAGCCGGGGAGGCGATATCATGGGCCAGGGCCAGCCCCTGGCCCCAACCGAGAAGACTGGATACAGAGAACGAAGGGGATGAGCTACGAAGAAGGCATCTTCTACCTGGTAGCGACGGTTACAGTCCTGGGTGGACTCGGGGTGGTACTGGCCCGTAACGTGGTGCATGCCGCCCTCTTTCTTATAGTGGCCCTTCTGGGCGTAGCCGCCGTCTTCCTCCTCCTGGCGGCTGAGTTCCTGGCCATCGTCCAGACGCTCATCTACGGCGCCGCCGTCACCATCCTCGTCCTCTTCGTCATGATGCTCACCCGCGTCCGGGACGTCCCCCAGGCCGTGGACGGCCCCCAGAAGCCCCTGGCCTTCGTCGTGGGGGCCGCCCTGCTGGGCGTGCTGGTCCTGGCCGCCGTCAGCACCGACTGGGGCGCCCTGGGGGCCCGGGAGAGCGTCCAGTTGGTGCCCCTGCGCGACCTGGGCTCCTCCCTCTTCCGCTTCTGGGTGGTGCCCTTCATCCTGGTAGCCCTGGTGCTGGACGTGGCCATGGCGGGGGCCATCATCCTCGCCCGTTCGGAGGAAGGAGAATGATCCCCCTGGAGCACTTCCTGGTGCTGGGGGCCATCCTCTTCTCTCTGGGCGTCTACGGCGTCCTGGCCCGGCGCAACGCCGTCCTCATCATCATGTCGGTGGAGCTGATGCTGGCCGCCGTCAGCATCAACTTCGTCGCCTTCGCCGGCTACATAGCGCCCGAGGAGTTCCGTGGCCTCGTCTTCGCCCTCTTCGTCATCACCATAGCGGCGGCGGAGGTGGGCCTGGCCCTGGCCATCGTCCTGAGGCTCTTCCGCAACCGCACCACCAGCAACGTGGACGAGGTGGACACGCTGCGATGGTAACGCCGCTCTACCGCCCACCGACCGGGGAGGGGACGGAGCTATGATCGGCATGGAGCACGCCTGGCTGCTGCCCGTCCTCCCCTTCAGCTCCTTCGTCATCCTGCTGCTGGCAGGCAAATACCTGCCGCGGCGGGGCGACTGGCTGGCCATCGGCGTCATGGTGGCCGCTTTCGTTCTTTTCCTCTTCATGATGGCCGACCTCCTGGGCGAACTGGAGGCGGGAGGCGAGTTCGAGGGCGTCCGCTCCGGCATCCAGTGGCTCCCCCTGGAGGAGCTGGGCCTGGAGATACGCCTGGGCTTCCTGTTCGACCAGCTCGCGGCGGTGATGCTGGCCGTGGTCACCTTCGTGGGGACGCTCATCGTCATCTACTCGGTGGGTTACATGAAGGGCGACCCCCGCTACGGCTGGTTCTTCGCCGTCATGATCCTCTTCCTGGCCTCCATGACCACCCTGGTGCTGGCCGACAACCTGCTCCTCCTCTACGCAGCCTGGGAGGGTGTGGGCATCTGCTCCTACCTGCTCATCGGCTTCTGGCACGAGCGGCGGCCAGCCGCCGAGGCGGCCAAGAAGGCCTTCATCACCACCCGCATCGGCGATGTAGGGCTCCTCATCGGCATTATCCTCCTGTGGCGGGAAGCCGGCACCTTCGATATCAGGGAGATATTCGAGTTCGCCCGCGGCGGCGGCTACAGCCCCGAGTACCTGACCCTGGCCGTCCTGATGCTCTTCGCCGGAGCGGTGGGCAAATCGGCCCAGTTCCCCCTCCACGTCTGGCTGCCCGACGCTATGGAGGGCCCCACTCCCGTCTCCGCCCTCATCCATGCCGCCACGATGGTGGTGGCCGGCGTCTACCTGGTCTCCCGCACCATGCCCCTGTTCGACCTCGCCGACCCGGTGGCCCTGGCGGTGGTGGTGGCTCTGGGCCTGACGACGGTGATGCTCTCCGCCACCATCGGCCTGGTGCAGACGGACATCAAACGGGTAGTGGCCTACTCCACCATCAACAGCCTGGGGCTGATGATGGTGGCGCTGGGGGCCAAGTCCGTCACGGCGGCCATGTTCTATCTCTTCGTGCACGGCTTCTTCAAGGCCCTCCTCTTCCTGGCCTCCGGCAACGTCATCCACGGGACGGAGCGTCAGGACGTGAAGGAGCTGGGCGGCCTGCAGAGCAAGATGCCCCTCACGGCGCTGGCCTTCGGCGTGGGGGTGCTCTCCATGGCCGGTCTCATACCCTTCTCCGGCTTCTGGGCCAAGGACGCTATCCTGCACGCTGCCCAGTCCCACCTCAACGCCGCCGTGGTGGGCTGGCTCTCCTTCAGCATCTTCCTGACCGCCCTCTACATGGCCCGCCTCTACCTCCTGACCTTCACCGGGCGTCCCCGGGACGAACACGCCCATGAGCACGCCCACGAGGCCCCCCCGGTGATGCTCTGGCCGGTGCTGACGCTGGCCGTCCTCTCTACGGTGACGGGCTTCTGGGCCTTCGACCAGGTGGGCGAGGCGCTGGGCTTCCCGGGCGGCATAGGCCGGTTCGTCTTCTTCGAGGAGCCGGAGTCGTTCCACTTCACCGCCGGCACGGCGGCCATCTCCATAGTGGCGGTGGTGGTGGGGCTGGCGGTGGCCCTCTGGGCCTGGGGAGGGGAGGCCGCCCCTGCCCGTCGGCTGGCGGAGACCTTCCGCCCTGTCCACAACCTGCTCCTGAACGGCTACTACATAGACCGCTTCTACCAGTGGATCATAGACCGGGTGGTGCTGCTGGCCGGGCGGACGCTGGCCTGGTTCGACCGCGTGGTGGTGAACGACACCGGCGTGGACGGGCCGGCGGGCCTGGGCGTCTTCTGGGGCTACGCCATGAAGTTCGTCCAGACGGGGCGCCTGCCCAACTACGCCCTGGCCATCGCCTCCGGGGTGGTCATCATAGCCATCGTCGTTCTCGTCGTGAGGGTGTAAGAGCCTATGGAATGGGCAGTCTTCGCCACCATCGCCATACCGGTAGGCACGGCCCTGCTCCTCATGCTGATCCCCTACCGGCACGATGAGCAGCCCCGCTACATACCGCTGCCCCAGGTGGGCCCCTGGCGGCCGGCCCTTCCCATCAGCGGTCGGGACGCCGTGCGCTACCTCTGCCTCCTCTCCGGCACGGCCCTCTTCGTACTGTCCATCATCATCTTCGTGGCTTATCAGGTGGAGGATGGTGGCTTCCAGTTCGAGTTGCGACTCACCTGGCTGGAGAACGTGGCCTTCCTGGGGGACAACGGCATCACCTACCACCTGGCGGTGGACGGCATCTCCGCCCCCCTGATACTGCTGACGGGCATCGTCATCTTCACCGGCGTCTTCATCTCCTGGAACATCGAGTACCGCAACAAGGACTACTTCATCCTCCTGTTCCTGCTGGTGTCCGGGGTCTTCGGCGTCTTCGCCTCTCTGGACCTCTTCTTCCTGTTCTTCTGGTACGAGGTGGCGGTGCTGCCCATGTACCTGCTGATAGCGGTCTGGGGCGCCAGCACCAACTTCGGCAACTTCGTCCGCACCAAGGAATACGGGGCCATGAAGCTGGTCCTCTATCTGGTGGCGGGCAGCGTGCTGATCTTCATCGGCATATTCGCCACCTTCGTGGAGTCCGGCACCGGCAGCTTCGACCTCCCGGTCCTGGGCTCCGTCACCTACGACGAGACGTTCCAGAAGATATTCTTCCCCTTCTACATGCTGGGGTTCGGCGTGCTGGCGGGCCTGTGGCCTTTCCACACCTGGTCCCCGGACGGCCATGTGGCGGCGCCCACGGCGGTGAGCATGCTCCACGCCGGGGTGCTGATGAAGCTGGGGGCCTACGGCATCTTGCGGGTGGGGATCGCCCTCTTCCCGGAGGGGGCGGCCTTCTGGGCACCGGTGCTGATGACGCTGGGGGTCACGGGAGCCCTGTACGGCGCCGTCTCCGCCCTGGCCCAGCGCGATCTGAAGTACATGATCGGCTACTCCAGCGTGAGCCACATGGGCTACGTGCTGATGGGTCTGGCCAGCCTCCATCCGTTGGGGGTGAGCGGGGCGGTGCTGCAGATGTTCGCCCATGGCATCATGACCGCCCTCATGTTCTCCATGGTGGGGGCTATATATGACCAGGCCCACGTCCGGGACATGACCCTCTTCGGGGGGCTGGCCCGCAAGATGCCCCGCAACGCCGCCTTCTGGACGGTGGCCGGCCTCTCCTCCCTGGGGCTGCCAGGACTGGCCGGCTTCGTGGCCGAGGTGCTCATCTTCATCGGCACCTTCCGGGGCGGCTACCCCTGGGCGGGCGCCCTGGGCATCCTGGCCGCCGCCATCACCGCCACCTACATCCTGCGCATGCTGGCGCGGGCCTTCTACGGCCCCTTCAACGAGCGCTGGGAGTCCCTGCGAGAGATGCGGCCGGCGGAGCAGTTCGCCGGGGCGGTGCTGGTCTTCTTCCTGGCCTTCCTGGGGATGTGGCCCTTCCCCTTCCTTGAGCGTATCTCCGCCACCATAGAGCGGTTTCCAGGGGTCTCGTCATGAGCTTCAACTGGTCCCTCCTGGCACCGGAATACATACTGGCTGGCTGGGCGGCCATGCTCATCGGCCTGGACCTCTTCTGGGGCCGCCTGCGCAAGGAGTGGCTGGGTTACCTGGCGGCGGTGGGCGCCCTGGCCGCCGTGGGCACCTCCCTGATCTGGCTCAATGAGCGGGCCTCCTTCGGCGACCTGCTGGAGATAGACAACTACACCACCTTCTTCCGCGTCCTCTTCGGTCTCATCGGCGCCGTGGTATGCGTCATATCGGCCCGCTACGTGGCCGACCGCCTCCTCCACCCCGGCGAGTACTATGCCCTCATACTGACCTCCGTCATAGGGGCCACCTACATGGCAGCCGCCCAGGAGCTGCTGACGGCCTACATCTCCCTGGAGCTGCTGAGCTTCAGCCTCTACGTGCTGACCTCCTTCGCCAAGTTCGACCTGCGCTCCAACGAGGGCGGACTCAAGTACATGATCCTGGGCGCCTTCTCCTCGGCCATCCTCCTCTTCGGCCTCAGCCTGATATACGGGGTGACTGGCACCACCCAGTACGACACCATCCGCGGCATCCTGGACACCGACCTGAGCGCCGCCCGCATGACGGTGCTGCTGTCGCTGGTGCTCATCGTGACGGGGCTGGGGTTCAAGGTGGCGGCGGTGCCCTTCCACATGTGGACGCCGGACGCCTACCACGGTGCCCCTCTGCCGGTGACGGCCCTCATCTCCGCCATATCCAAGGCGGCAGGCTTCGCCCTCTTCCTAAAGCTCTTCGCCCGGGCCTTCATCCCCCTGTCCGAGGACTGGCGCCCCCTGCTGGCCGGCCTGGCGGTGGCCAGTATGGTGCTGGGCAACTTCGTGGCCATCCAGCAGAGCAATATCAAGCGGCTGCTGGCCTATTCCAGCATAGCCCAGGTGGGCTACCTGGTGGCGGGCGTGGCCGCCCTCTCCCCCGACAGGACGGACGCCGCCAGCGCCGTCCTGCTACACCTGGCGGGCTACGTCATAAGCAACCTGGCGGCCTTCACCTGCGTCATCATCTACTACAACTGGACGGGCCGCGAGGAGATACCGGGGTACGGAGGGCTGGCGGAGAGGGCGCCCTACCTGGCGCTGGCCCTCAGCGTCTCCCTCTTCTCCCTGGCGGGGATGCCCCTCTTCGCTGGCTTCGTCACCAAGTTCATCCTCTTCCAGGCCATCGCCGAGGAGGGGATGCTCTGGCTGGCGGCGGTGGGCGTCTTCACCAGCTTCGTCTCCCTCTACTACTACCTGGTGGTCATCAAGCAGATGTATCTGGTGGAGCCGGAGGAGCGGCAGCGTTTCCCCACGCCCTGGCTGGAGTATGCCGCCCTGACGCTGCTCCTGGTGGGGGTCTTCGTGGTGGGGCTGGGGCCGCAGCCGCTTTTCCGGGCGGCTCAGGACTCGGTGGCCTTCATGTACAGCGGCACCCAGTCCCTCGTCTCGGTGCGGTAGCTAGCTACGCCGGCAGTGGACCGAGGGCAGGGCGTCCCCTAACCCGGCCAGTCCGGTCCGTTGTTCAGGCCGCCTCGCTCTTCATCAGGTTGCGGAGCTTCTTCAGAGCCCGGAAGGTGATGATGCGGACGTTGATCTCGCTCAGGCCCATGATCTCCGCCACCTGAGGGCCGCTGAGCCCGGCATCGAAGCGCAGAGAGAGGACGCGTCGTTCCCGGGGCGTGAGGTACTGGAGGGCCACCCGCAGCCGCCGGAGCTGCTCCTCGCGGATGAGGAAGCGCTCGGGATGCTCCTCGCCTCCCTCCAGCGCCAGTTGCATCTGGCCCAGGTCATTGAGGGCCTGGCTTTCGCGGCGGCGCCGGCGGACGTAGCCCACGACCAGATTAGCAGCGATGCGGAACACCCAGGCCACCCTGGCCTCTTGACAGCGCAGGTCTTCCCAGGAGCGGTAGGCGCGAGCGAAGGTCTCCGCGGTGAGATCCTTGGCCACCTCTTTGTCGGACACGCGGCTGTAGATGTAGAAGAGGACTCGCGGATACAGGTCCTCAAAGATGCGACTGAAGGCCACCTCGGTGGACTCTTCCTCCGGATAGGGCTTCTTCTGCGTGACCATGTGGCCCCTCCTCTCTCCTGGGCTCAAGACCAGGGTAGAGGCTGGGCCTAGAAGGCTGATAGAACCCGGGGGACAATAGGGGGCATCCGTAGGTAACTGATTGCATAGTCGTTGGGACAGGCCCCCTGGGCCAGATGGCCTACGCCTCCTGGTCCGCCAGGCCAGCCCTGGCGGCCAGGACGGCCGCCTGCGTCCGGTCGGCCACGCCCAGCTTCTCGATGATGCGGTGCACGATGTTCTTCACCGTGCTCACGCTGTAGTGCATCCGCTGGGCTATCTCCTTGTTGGTGAGGCCGCGGGCGATGAGCCTCAGCACCTGCCGCTCCTGCTCGGTCAGGGAGTCCAGGGCATGCCAGGCCTCTCCCGAGGCCTGACCGGCAGCAGTAGCGAGGCGCCGCTCCCGCACCAGTTGCATGAGCAGGTTGGCGTCTATGATGGAGCCGCCAGCGCGCACCGCCCGGATGGCCTCCACGAAGGCCTCCGGCGGCATCCCCTTCAGGAGGAAGCCGGAGGCCCCCGCCTCCAGCGCCCGGTCCAGATACTCCCGGCTGTCGTAGCTGGTGACGATGATGACGGAGGTGCGCTCGTCCTCCTTCTTGATGGCCTCCGTGGCCGAGAGGCCGTCCATATCCGGCAGGCGGATGTCCATGAGAACCACGTCCGGGTGGAGGCGTCGCACCTGCTCCAGGGCCTCCTGGGCGGTGGCCGTCTCCCCCACTACAGCGATGTCCCGGGCGTTGATGAGGGCGCGCAGCCCCTCCCGCACGACGGGGTGGTCGTCCACGATGAGGACGGTGAGCACCCGTCTCACGCGGGGGGACTCGTGGACTGCCTGAGTCATCGCTCTCGCCTCCTCGGTGGTCACTCCAGCATGGACAGGGGGAGCTCTACCCTCACACAGGTGCCCTCGCCGGGCCTCGATTCGATACGGAAATCGGCGCCGATGAGGACGGCTCGCTCCCGCATGCTCACCAGTCCCAGGCCGGAGGGCTCGCTGCCGCTGCGGTGGACGGAGGAGGGGTCGAAGCCCTGGCCCCAGTCCCGCACCTCCAGCACCACGGAGCGGTCCGTCCGCCAGAGGCGGAGGAGGGCCCGCTGGGCCTGGGAATGGCGGGCCACGTTGCTCAGCGCCTCCTGGGCGATGCGAAAGAGGGCTATGGCCACATCGTCCCGCAGGCGTTCCCCGCTCATGTTGGTCTCGAAGGCTATGGAGAGGTCGCCCTCCATGGACAGGGTGCGAGCGTAGGCGGCCAGGGCATCGGCCAGGCCCAGCTCGTCCAGGAGGGCGGGCCGCAGACGGGCCATGATACGGCGCAGCTCGTCCGTGGCCTGGCGCAGCATGCCCACAGCGTGGCCTATCTGCTCCTGGACGCTCTTGAGGCGGCGCCCCTCCAGGAGGGCGCGCTCTAGCTGCATGATAGACACCGCTATCTCCTGGATGGGGCCATCATGGATCTCGCGGGCCAGGAGGCGACGCTCCTGCTCCAGGGCTGCCAGCAGTTGCTGGGCCAGTCGGCCGCGTTCCTTCTCCAGAAGTCTCAACTGTTGCTCCATGCGCTGACGGTCGCTGATGTCCCGCAGGATGCCTATGAAGCCCTGAGGCCGGCCCTTCTCGTCCCGCAGGAGGCCAATGGCCACCTCCACCGGCACAGTGCGACCGCTGGGGTGACGCAGCCGCAGCTCTCCCCGCCACGAGTGGCCGCTCTCCAGGACGCGCTGGCCAACCTCCCGTACCCTCTCCTTCTCCTCCGGAGGCAGGCCCACGAAGATGGACTGCCCCCGCAACTGGCGGACGCTCTCCACGCCCCAGCGCTTGAGGGCCGCCCGGTTCAGGTCCAGGATGCGCCCCTCCAGGTCAGCTATCAGCATAGGGTCGGGGGCCGTCTCGAAGGCGGCCGCCCGGCGCGCTCCCTCCTCCACCACCAGCGAGGGCTGCTCAGATGATGTGCCCTCACGGCTGTCAGGCCCGTACCCCTGGCCGTCCTCGTGACCTTTGGTCATACCATCCGTCATCCCCGGTGGGCCCGGCGGCCTGTCCACATAGGACGAGACGCCATAACCGGGGAAACGTTATACCGGCCGCGAGGGAGGGCCGGCCCGGCGAGGGATGGCTAGAGGATGGGCAGGTAGCGCTTGATCTCGTAGTCCGTCACGTGGCGACGGTACTCGCTCCACTCTATCTTCTTGTTCTCGATGAGGGTGTGGAAAACGTGCTCGCCCAGGCAACGGCGCAGCAACTCCGAGCGCTCCGCTAGCTGGATGGCCTCCCACAGAGAGCCGGGCAGGTGAGTGATCCCGCGTTGCCGACGCTCCTCCTCCGTCATCTCGTAGACGGTGCGGTCGGCCGGCTCCGGGCAGGGGTACTCCTTCTCGATCCCCTCCAGCCCGGCGGCCAGCATGACGGCAAAGGCGAGGTAGGGGTTGCAGGCGGCGTCCGGCGCCCGGTACTCGATGCGCACCGCCTGCTCCTTGCCCGGCTTCACCTCCGGCACCCGCACCAGGTCAGCGCGGTTGCGGAAGGACCAGGAGACGTAGACGGGGGCCTCAAAGCCCAGAGGGCCGCCGCCCCAGACCAGTCGCTTGTAGGAGTTGACCCACTGGTTGGTGACCAGGGTGATCTCCGGGGCATGGCGGAGCAGCCCGGCGATGTAGCTCCTGGCTACCGGGGAGAGGTAGTGGGGGCCGTGGGGATCGTAGAAGGCGTTGTGCAGCCCCCGGAAGAGGGACTGATTGATGTGCATACCGGAGCCGTTCACGTCCGAGAGGGGCTTGGGCATGAAGGTGGCGTAGACGCCGTGCTTGAGGGCCACCTCCTTCACCACCAGGCGGGAGGTCATGACGTTGTCGGCCATGGTGAGGGCGTCATCGTAGTGGAGGTCTATCTCGTGCTGGCTGGGAGCGCCCTCGTGGTGGCTGTGCTCCACGGCGATGCCCATCTCCTCCAGCATGAGGACGGTATCGCGGCGCAGGTCGGTGGCCTCGTCCAGGGGGGTGAGGTCAAAGTAGCCACCGCGGTCCAGGACGGCCGGCGATTCGGCGCTCTGGAAGTAGAAGAACTCCAGCTCCGGCCCCACGTAGAAGGTGTAGCCCAGGTCCGCCGCCCGCTTCAGGTTGCGACGCAGGACGTAGCGAGGGTCGCCCTCGAAGGGCTCACCGTTGGGGAGGAGGATATCGCAGAAGAGGCGGGCCACCCGCTTGTGCTGGGGGCGCCAGGGGAGCACGGCGAAGGTGGAGGGGTCCGGCATGGCTATCATGTCGGACTCGTCCGCCCGGGCGAAGCCGGCAATGGAGGAGCCATCGAAGTTGACGCCGTCCTCCAGCGCCTCCGGCAGCTCCTCCACGGTGATGTTGATGCTCTTGAGCTGGCCCAGGATGTCGGTGAACCAGAGGCGGACGAACTTGACATCGTGCTGGCGGGCCGTCTCCAGCACGTATTCCCTGGCCTCGTCGCGCTCCAGCACCATCCCCCTCAACCCCTCCTGTGGCTACCGCTGGTGGTCATCTCTCTCGTCTCCCTGCCCTTTCGTCCTCTCGGCGCCCACCCTATTCTACAATCAGCCGCTCGCTCCGCCTCAAGGGCGCCGACGGCCCGGGGCCGGCGCCCCGGGCCGTCCGTCCTTCCTCCTCAGCACCCCCGCTAGACGTCGAAGTAGAGGTGGAACTCCCAGGGGTGGGGGCGCAGCCGCACCTGGTCAATCTCGTGGGCCCGCTTGTACTCCAGCCACACCTCCAGCACGTCCGAGGTGAAGACGCCGCCCTTCAGGAGGAACTCATGGTCTTCCTCCAGGGCCTGGAGGGCCTCCTCCAGGGAGCCCGGCACCTTGGGGATGGCCGCCTCCTCCTGGGGGGAGAGCTCGTAGGTGTTCTTGTCCAGAGGCGGGCCGGGGTCTATCTCGTTCTCGATGCCGTCCAGCCCGGCCATGATCATGGCGGCGAAGGCCAGGTAGGGGTTGCAGGAGGGGTCGGGCGGGCGGAACTCGATCCGCTTGCTCTTGGGGTTGGAGCTGTAGACGGGTATGCGGACGGCGGCGCTGCGATTGCGGGCCGAGTAGACCAAGTTGACGGGCGCCTCGTAGCCCGGGGTCAGCCGCTTGTAGGAGTTGGTAGTGGGGGCGCAGAAGGCCATCAGCGCCCGGGCGTGCTTCAGGAGCCCGCCGATGTAGTAGCGGCAGAGCTGGCTGATCTGGGCGTAGCCCTCCGGGTCGAAGAACAGGTTCTGGCCGTTCTTCCAGAGGCTCTGGTGGGTGTGCATGCCGGAGCCGTTGTCCCCGTAGAGGGGCTTGGGCATGAAGGTGGCCACCTTGTTGTGCTTGCGGGCGATGTTCTTCACCAGGTACTTGTACCACATGACCTTGTCGGCCATGTTGACCAGGGTGTCGAACTTCATGTCTATTTCGCACTGACCGCCCGTGGCCACCTCGTGGTGATGGACCTCCACCGGGATGCCGATCTTCATCATGGTGAGGATGATCTCGCTGCGGAGGTCCTGCAGGGAGTCGTGGGGCGGGACGGGGAAGTAGCCCTCCTTGAAGCGGGGCTTGTAGCCCAGGTTGGGGCGCTCGTCCCGGCCGGAGTTCCACTCACCCTCCACGGAGTCCACGTAGTAGTAGCCGTAGTTCTCCGCCTGGTCGAAGCGGATGTCATCGAAGATGAAGAACTCGCACTCGGGACCCCAGTAGCTGGTGTCGCCGATGCCGGTCTTGCGCAGGTAGTCGGCCGCCTTCTTGGCGATGTAGCGGGGGTCGCGGGTGTAGGGCTGCTTGGTGAGGGGGTCATAGACGTCGCAGATGATGCTCAGGGTGGGGGCCTGGCACACGGGGTCCACCTTGGCGGTGGCCGGGTCCGGCACCAGGATCATGTCGCTCTCCTGAATCTTCTGGAAGCCGCGGATGCTGGAGCCATCGAAGCCGATGCCGTCCACCCAGATGCTGGTGACGATGTCGTCCATCTCCGTGAGCTCGGAGACGGGTATGGAAAAGTGCTGCCACAGGCCGGGCAGGTCGTTGAACTTCAGGTCGACTATCTGGATGTTGTTCTCACGGATGAGCTGGTTGACCCGCTCCACCTCGGCCTGCAAGCTCCTGAGCTCTTCAGGGCTCAATTCCTTCTACCTCCCTGCTTACGTCTAGCTTTCCCTTGCCGTAGGCCATTATAGGGAGGCGGCACCTTGTGGCCTACGGGCCTCCTGTTAATTTCTTGTTACGCCTGCGGGGCTACAGGGCCGCCTCCCCTCGCTCCCCGGTGCGGACGCGGATGGCGTCGGCCACTGGCAGGACGAAGATCTTGCCGTCCCCTATGCGGCCGGTGCGTGCCGCCTGGGCGATGATCTGGACCACCCGCTCGGCGTCCTCGTCCCGGACCACCACCTCCACCTTCACCTTGGGGAGCATGTCCACCTCGTACAGCTCCCCGGCCCGGCCCACGTGAACCACCCCCTTCTGGACGCCGCGCCCGGTGACGTTCACCACGTTCAGCCCCACGAACCCCGCTTCCGCCAGCGCTCCCTTCACATCGTTCAGCTTCTCGGGCCGGATGATGGCCTCTACCTTCTGCATCTGCCTCCTCCTGCTCGCGGTCTGCCTACATTATGGACTGGAGGAGGCAGGCTGTGACTCCCCCTGGGCGAACTGGGGCTTGGGGCCGCTCTCCGGCAGGGGGACGGCCTGGACAGAATAGGGGGCTGGTGCCGCGGCCAGGCCCACCTCCTCCAGGGTGTAGCCTCGCTCCCCGTGCTGGGAGACGTCCACGCCTATGACCTCCTGCTCCTCGGAGACCCGCAGCCCCATGAGGACGTCCAGGGCCTTGAGGATGAGGCCGGTAACCACAAAGGAGTAGCCGAAGGTAGCAGCGATGCCAGCGAGCTGGGCCAGGAGCTGCTCCGGCCGGCCGTCCAGCAGGCCGCCCACTCCGCCCTGGAAGCCCACCACCTCCGCCACGGCCCCGGTGGCGAAGAGGCCGGTGGCCAGGGCTCCCCACATGCCGCCCACGCCGTGGACGGCGAAGACGTCCAGAGCGTCGTCCAGCCGCAGGAGGCCCCGCAGCCGGGTGGCCAGGAAGCAGAGCACCCCCGCCGCTCCGCCGATGATGAGGGCCGGGAAGATGTTCAGATAGCCGTCGCCCAGGCCGGGCCAGACGCCGATGAAGCCGGCGGCCGGCGTCACCGCCACCAGTCCCGCCACGGCGCCCGAGGCGGCGCCCACCACGCTGGGCTTGCCGATGAGGAGCCAGCTCATGGCCGTCCAGCTCAGGGCGGCGGCAGCGGCGGCCGTGTTGGTCTGGACGAAGGCGTTGGCGGCGGAGGCGTTGGCCGCCAGGGCGCTGCCGGCGTTGAAGCCGAACCAGCCGAACCAGAGCAGCCCCGCTCCCAGCACCACGAAGGGTATGTTGTGGGGCTCCATGGGCTCCCGGCCGAAGCCGAGGCGCCGGCCGAAGAGGAGGGCCGCCGCCAGCGCGGCCACGCCGGAATTGATGTGGACCACCGTGCCGCCAGCGAAGTCGTACGCCCCCAGCTCCCGCAGCCAGCCGCCCACGCCCCACACCCAGTGGGCCACCGGGGCGTAGACCAGCGTGGCCCAGAGGAGAGTGAAGACCAGGAAGGTGCTGAACTTGGCCCGCTCGGCGAAGGCGCCGGTGATGAGAGCGGGCGTGATGATGGCGAACATCATCTGGAAGAGCATGAAGGCCTGGTGAGGCACCGTCCCGGCGTAGTCGCCGTTGGGCTCTCCTCCCACGTTGCGCAGGCCGAACCAGGAGAGATCGCCGATGAAGCCGCCCCGGTCAGGGCCGAAGGCCAGCGAGTAGCCCCACAGCACCCAGACCACGCTCACCAGCCCCATGATGATGAAGCTGTGCATGATAGTGCTGAGGACGTTCTTGCTGCGCACCAGCCCGCCGTAGAAGAACGCCAGGCCCGGCGTCATCAGCAAGACCAGGGCCGCCGAGGTGAGCAGCCAGGCCGTGTCGCCGCTGTTTATCTCGGGCATGACGAAGACCTCCCTCGCTATGGCTTCTTGAGGCGAAAGGTAACAGGAAGGCCATCCGAGGGGGTTACGGGGCCGTTACCGGCGAGTTAAAGTTTGGTTACAGGCCCAAGGTCAGCCGCCGCCGGGGCGGAAGCGGTAGCCCACGTTGCGGACCGTCTCGATGAAAGTCTGGTGGGAACTCTCCAGCTTGGCCCGCAACCGCCGTATGTGGACGTCCACCGTGCGGGTGCCGCCGTAGAACTCGTAGCCCCAGACCTTGTTGAGGAGCTCCTCCCGGGTGAAGACGCGGCCAGGGTTAGCGGCGAGAAAGCGCAGCAGCTCATACTCCTTGTAGGTGAGCTGGACGGGCCGCCCGTTCACGAAGACCTTGTATCCCGCCGTGTCTATCACCAGGTCTCCCCGACGCAGTAGATGGCGAGCGTCCAGGCGGGCTTTGCGCCACAGCACCTGCCTGATGCGGGCGGCCACCTCCTGGGGGGTGGCGCTCCGCAGGGCGAAGTCGTCCAGGCCCAGGGTAGGGTCCAGGGAGGGCAGTTGCTCCGGCGTCACCAGGGCCAGAAAGGCTACCCTCCCCCGGGCCTGCTCCTCCAGCATCACCTTGGCGATGTCCAGACCTTCCCCCAGGCCGGCCAGGTCGAACAGCACGGCCTCGGGGCCCTGGGCCAGACTCTCCGTCAGCGCCTCCGCGGAGGGCGGCACCAGGCTGGCCTCGAACCCCTCTTCGGGCAGAGCGCTGACGAGGGGGGCCATCTCCTCCCCCTTGGCCGAGACTATGAGGACCTGGTACAAGGGGACCTGCTCCTCAGCGGTGGCGGGCTTCAGCCCTAGAGTATAGGGGATACGCCGGGAAATGGCCACCACGGGCCGGGTAAGTTGACCCAGAGGAGGGGCCGCCTTAGCATAGGGCAGGAGCAGTCTCGGGATGGCCGGTGTAGTCGTCCTCGGCGCCAGTGGCCAGCTAGGCTCGGACCTCTGCCAGGAGCTGGCGAGGGCCGGCATCCCCTTCACCCCCCTCACCCACAGCGATATCGAGGTCTGCGATCACTCCCAGGTGAGAGAGGTCCTCACCCGTCTCCGCCCGGACGTGGTCATCAACACCACGGCCTTCCACAAGGTGGACCTGTGCGAGGACGAGGTGGAGCGCTCCTTCGCGGTGAACTGCTACGCCGTGCGCCACCTGGCCCTCCTCTGTCAGGAGATGGGCGCTCGTCTGGTGCACATCAGCACCGATTACGTCTTCGGCGGGGACAAGGAGTCCCCCTACCGGGAGGACGACCCGCCCAACCCTCTGAACGTCTACGGCGTCTCCAAGCTGGCCGGTGAGTACTTCGTGCGCCATCTGTGCCAGAAGCACCTCATCGTCCGTAGCTCGGGGCTGTACGGGCTCAGGGGCTCCACCGTCAAGGGGGGCAACTTCGTGGAGACGATGCTCCGCCTGGGCCGTGAGCGGGGCGAGGTCTCGGTGGTGACGGACCAGGTCCTCACCCCCACCTACACGCCAGATCTGGCCGCCAAGATCCGCGAGCTGGTGGAGGCGGAGGCCCAGGGGACCTACCACGTAACCAGCGGCGGCCACTGCTCTTGGTACGAGTTCGCCTCCCACATCTTCCGCCTCTGGGACCCCACGGTGAAGGTGCACCCCACCACCTCCGACGCCTTCCCCTCCCGGGCGCGGCGGCCCCGCTACTCGGTCCTGGACAACTATCGCCTGCGCACGGAGGGCTTCGGCCTGCTCCGCTCCTGGCAGGAGGCCCTGGCCGAGTACCTGGCCCGGCGCCGCCAACTGGCCGCCTCGGAAGGCTCCTGAAGTCTCAACCTCACGGGAAGGGAGGCCGCACCATGGGCGATCCTTATGGCAACCTCTTGCACCTCAAGGCCGTAGAGGGCTTCGCCGAGATACGGGACGTGGCCCGCCGCTACGACGACGACCGCGGCCGCCGCTACGCCGATATCTTCGGCACCGTGACCGGCGACATCAACATCACCTACGCCTGGCCCGGCGTCATCACCGCCTGGCACGCCCACCGTCGTCAGTATGACGAATGGTTCGTCATCAAGGGCGCCCTCAAGGTGGGGCTGGCCATACCCAACGGCGACGGCACCTACCGTTGGACCTTCGTCGTCCTCTCCGAATACGACGGCAAGGTGTTGCGCATTCCGCCCGGCGTCCTCCACGGCTGGCGCAACTTCACCAACGAGGTGGCTATCCTCATGTACCACATCTCCGAGAAGTACGACCCCGAGAACCCGGACGAGCTGCGCTTCACCGTGGAGGAGGTGGGGGCGGACTGGTCCACCCCCGTCCGCTAAGCCAGCGCCTCACCCCTGCCAGAGAGTGCGGGCCACCTCCGGCCGGGTGAACTCCGGCGGCGGCGCCTCCCCCCGGGCCAGCATGGCCCGCACCTGGGTGCCGGAGAGGCTCACCCTCGCCTCCACCGGGTGGGGGCAGGTCTTGGCGGTGGCCATGTTGCCGCAGCGACGGCAGAAGAAGGCGTCCTCGAAGAAGAGGGGGGTGATGGCCAGCTCCTCGGCGGGGAGGGAGCGCAGTAGCTGCTGGGCGTCGTAGGGGCCGTAGTAGCCGCCCACGCCGGCGTGGTCCCGGCCCACTATGAAGTGGGTGCAGCCGTAGTTCTTGCGCACCAGGGCGTGAAAGACGGCCTCTCGCGGGCCGGCGTAACGCATATAGGCAGGGTAGACGGAGAGGAGCACCCGGTCCCGCGGGTAGTAGTGCTCCAGGAGGGCCTTGTAGGCCCGCATCCGCACCTCAGCGGGGACGTCCCCCTCCTTGGTCTCCCCCACCAGCGGGTGGAGGAGGAGGCCGTCCGTCACCTCCAGGGCGCACTTCTGGATGTATTCGTGGGCGCGGTGGACCGGGTTGCGGGTCTGGAAGCCCACCACCGTTCGCCAGCCTCGCTCCCGGAAGATGGCCCGTGTCTGGGCCGGCTCCCGGTTCTCCTCTCGAAAGTCAGCGGGGGAGAGATCTTCCAGCAGCCAGACCCGTCCGCCCACCCGCAGGGGCGGTCTACGGTAGAGGAGGGCCACCCCGGGGTGGGCGTCCTCCTCTGTCCCGTAAGTGTGGCGGGCTTCCCAGCGGGGGTCTATCTCGAACACCCGGGGCTGCTCCATGACACCCACCAGCCGGCCGTCCTCGTCTCGCAGGGCCGCCAGTTCAGCGCCGTCGATCTGGCGCGCCTGGGCGAGGCCCAGAGGGCAGCCCACCGGCAAGGGCCACAGGAGGCCGCTGTCCAGGCGCATCGACTCCACCACGCCACGGTAGTCCTCCTCCTGGAGGAAGCCCCGCAGGGGGCTGAAGGCACCGATGCCTATCATGTAAAGATCGTTGAGGGCCCAGCGGTCCAGGGTGACGCCGGGCAGGGAGGGGGCGAGCTGACGCAGCCGCTCCGCCTCGTCGGCCGGCGGACGACGGTCCACCAGGACGCCCCCGTGAGGGGAGCCACCCATGATGTAGCCTTTCTCGGAGACCCCCTCCAGTATGCGCTGGACGCACTCCTCCACCGAGAGGCGGTCCGTGTCCACCGTAACCTCCGGCCGCTCGGGCTCCTCGTAGGGGGCGGAGATGCCAGTGAACTCCTGTATCTCGCCGCGCCGGGCGCGGGCGTAGAGGCCCTTGGGGTCGCGGCGGATGCACTCCTCCAGGGGGCAACGCACGTAGACCTCCAGGTAGCGCTCCAGCTCCTCACGGGCGCGGGCCCTGATGGCCCGGTAGGGCGAGATGAGGGGAACGATGACGCCGAACCCTTGCTGCACCAGCAGCTTGCTGACCTGGATGACCCGCAGGTTGTGCCTCTCCCGGTCTTCCGGGGAGAAGCCCAGGTCGGCGCTGAGGGTGCGGCGGGCCTCGTCGCCGTCCAGGACGACCACCGGCAGCCCCTGGGAGCGCAGGCGCTCCTGCAGGGCCAGGGCGAGGGTGCTCTTACCGGAGGCCGGCAGGCCGGTCAGCCAGATGACGTAGCCCTTGGGCATGATACCTCCATCGTCAGGCCCAGAGCGGGCCGTGAGCGGTCTGTCGGGCGGTAGCCCTCCGCCGGCGCAGGGCGAGGGCCTCGACCTCTTTTCTAACACGCATCACCCCGGAAGGCCAGGGTGGGCGGTGACACCAGCCCCTTGGTGATGCCCGGCGTCGGGGCTACGCTACGGGCCGATACCCTGGAAGTGGAGGCGTGGCCATGGCCCTGAGACTGGCTGGCGAGGCGACATCCCTGGAGGAGACGGTCAGCACCATCGTCTATCTGCCGGGGACGCCCGGCAGCGGCGACCTGGAGCCCTCGACGCGCAGCATCAGCGCCACCAGCCGTCCCCCCACGCCGGACTACACCGCCTCCCTCGTCATCCCGGCGCCGCCCGACCCACGGCTGGTGGTGCTCCGCGCTGCGCTGCGCCTGCAGGTCACCATCGACAGCTTCGGGGGATCGCCGGCGGCCAGCCAGCTCTCCTACGCCGTTTCGGTCAACGGGACGGAGCGCCTGACCGGGGCCTTCACCGCCACCGGCAGCCAGTACGCCACGACAGATCTGCCCCAGGGCCAGTTCCTGCTGGGCACGCCCAACCAGGTGGCCGTCCACCTCTGGGTGAACCAGGGGAACGCCACCGTGAGCGCCGTCCAGCTCTGGCTGGTCATCGGCTCCAGGGCCACCAGCGCCTCCACCTCCGGCCCCCTGCTGGAGGTGCGCCACCGGGGCCTCCTCTCCCTGGTAGCGGTGGTCCGGTCCATCGGCACCAGCACGCCCACCCTCATGTTCACCCACCCCAGCCTGCAGGAGTTCGAGCTGGCCCGTATGAGCGGTCAGTGGAACCGTCTCCAGGTGCCCTGCGCCCTGGCCGATAACCATATCCTGGCCGCCTTCGGCACCAGCAGCAGTGACGTCCACTACGTGAGTCACCTGCTGGTGTGCCTGCGCCAGCTACTCTGAGGGGCAGTAAAGAGGACTTCAACCTCGTGGGTGGGCGCTGCGGCGTCCCCGCGCCCCGGTCCCGAAGCCCCGGGCATGGAGCCGAGGGTGGGACTCGAACCCACAGCCCGTCGCTTACGAAGCGACTGCTCTGCCGTTGAGCTACCCCGGCCCCCAATCCGATGATACGGCGGCCCCCGCCTCCCGGACAACCGCCCCGCGCCGCCGTCGCTCGAGGGACTCGTCACCCTGGAGACGTCGACACTACGAAAGTAATGCTATAATGAGGCTTACCGAAGTACGCGGCAGGAGAAAGGGGGCAAGGCTATGCTGGTCCAGGACGATCTCATGGCCCCGGAGGTCATCAGAGACCCTCACACCTACTACGCTCGCCTGCGGGAGACCGACCCCGTCCACTGGAACGAGCGCTGGAAGGGCTGGATCATCACCCGCTACGACGATGTGGTGCGGCTGCTGCGGGACCATGAGCGTTTCTCCTCGGACCGCATGGCCTCCTTCATCGCCGAGCTGAGCCCGGCTGACAGGGACCGCTACCACGTCCTCATCGAGATCCTCTCGAGCTGGTTCGTCTTCCGTGACCCGCCCTTTCACACTCGCTTCCGCCTGCTGACCAACAAGGCCTTCACCCCCATGAGCGTGGAGCGGCTGCGCCCCCGCGTGCGCCAGATCATTCATGGCCTCCTGGACCGCGTGGCCGAGCGGGGCCACATGGAGTTCATCAGGGACTACGCCTTCCCCCTGCCCGTCACCGTCATCTGCGAGTACCTGGGCGTGCCAGCCGAGGACCACGAGAAGCTGAAGGAGTGGTCCGACGAGACCACCCAGATCTTCTTCATGCGCATCAACGACCCCAACCGCCGCGACCGGGCCCAGAAGGGGGTCCAGGCCCTGACCGAGTACTTCTATCCCCTCATCCACGAGCGCAAGCGCCACCCCAGGGACGACTTCATCACTGCCCTCGTCCACGCCGAGGAGCGAGGCGACCTCCTCTCCGAGGACGAGGTGGCCACCGTCTGCGCCCTCCTCATGTTGGCGGGACACGAGACCACCACCAACGCCCTGGCCAATGGCCTGCTGGCCCTCCTGCGCAACCGCGACCAGTGGGAGCGCCTGCGGGCCGACCCCTCCCTGGCCCGCACCGCCGTGGAAGAGCTCCTCCGCTACGATGGCGTGGTCAAGGCCATGCTCCGCTGGGCCAAGGAGGACGTGGAGGTGGGCGGCAAGACTATCAAAGAGGGCGACCGCATCCTGCTCTCCCTCTTCGGTGCCAACCGCGACCCTGCCAAGTTCCCTGAGCCCGACCGCCTGGACATCGCCCGTCACCCCAACCCTCACGTGGCCTTCGGTCACGGCATCCATCTCTGCCTGGGGGCGCCCCTGGCTCGCCTGGAGCTCCACGAGTCCTTCATCGCCCTGAGCCAGCGCTTCCCGGACATGCGCCTGGCCGTGGCGCCGGAGGAGCTCCAGTATCACCCCACCGTCGTATCCCGGGCGCTGGAGGCGCTCCCTGTGGAATGGTGAGGAGGTAGAGCGCCATGCTGGTACAGGAAGACCTGCTGACGCCGGAAGTCCTGCGGGACCCCTATACCTACTTCGGCCACATCCGGGAGAACGACCCCGTCCACTGGAACCCCCGCTGGGGCGGCTGGCTCGTCACTCGCTATGACGACGTGGCCCGCGCCTTCCGCGACCCGGAGACCTTCTCCTCGGACCGCATGGCCTCCCTGGTGACGGAGCTGACGGAGGCGGACCGCGAGAAGCTGTGGCTCCTCATCAACTACTTCTCCAAGTGGATGGTCTTCACCGACCCACCCTACCACACCCGCGTCCGCATGCTGGTCAACAAGGCCTTCACCCCGGTCAGCGTGGAGAAGCTGCGGCCTCGCGCCCGCCAGATCATCGACGAGCTGCTGTCCCAGGTGGAGCCCAGGGGCCATATGGAGTTCATCAGGGACTTCGCCTTCCACCTGCCCGTCATCGTCATCTCGGAGTACCTGGGCGTCCCCGTGGAAGACCGCGAGCAGGTGAAGGAGTGGTCCGACGAGACCTCCCGCGTCTTCTTCATCCGGGCCGACGAGCCGGACCGCCGGGAGCGCTCCCAGGAGGGGCTCCAGAGGCTGCTGGAGTACTTCGAGCCCATGGTCCATGACCGCCGCAAGCATCCCCGGGACGACCTCATCACCGCCCTCGTCCAGGCGGAGGAGCGGGGCGACCTCCTATCCGACGAGGAGGTGCTGGCCACCTGCACCGTCCTCCTCTTCGCCGGACACGAGACCACCACCAACCTCCTGGCCAACGGACTGGTGGCCTTCATGGAGCACCGCGACCAGTGGGAGCTCCTGCAACGTCAGCCCAACCTCATCAAGCCGGCGGTGGAGGAGCTGCTCCGCTACGATGGCCCCGTCAAGGCCACCTTCCGCTGGGCCAAGCGGGAGGCAGAGCTGGGCGGTAAGACCATCAAAGAGGGCGACCGCATGCTGCTGGTGCTGGCGGCCGCCAACCGCGACCCCCGCAAGTTCGACAACCCGGACGACCTGGCCATCGCCCGCACGCCCAACCCCCACGTCGCCTTCGGTCATGGCATCCACGTCTGCCTGGGGGCCCCCCTGGCCCGCCTGGAGGCGCAGGAGGCCTTCCTGGCCCTCAGCCAGCGCTTCCCCCAGATCCGCCTGGCCGTGGCGCCGGAGGAGCTGCAGTATCATCCCACCATCGTCGCCCGCGCCCTGAAGGAACTGCCGGTAGAGTGGTAGGATAAAGGCATGGCACGACGATTGCGCATCCGCGTGGACTACGACCGTTGCGCCGGCTCCAGCATCTGCGTCCTCACCGCGCCGGGCGTCTTCCGCCTCAACGAGAACGGCCAGTCCGCCGTCATAGACCCGACAGCGGAGAGTGAAGAGAAAGTGCTGGAGGCGGCGGAGGGCTGCCCCACCATGGCCATCATAGTCGAGGACGCCGATACGGGAGAGCGCCTCTTCCCGCCGCCTGGCGCCCTGGAGTAGACCCTCCCCGGCATGGCAGACCGCCCCACCGTGGAGCGGGTGGCCCGGGAGATCATGGCCCGGGTCAGGGACGAGTTTCCGCACGTTCATCTGGAGCTGGACTTCGACACCCCCAGGGACGAGCACGAGGACGCCTACCTCTGGCTGGACCCCCACACCGAGGACAGCGAGGAGATTAACGAGATCTGGGCCTACACCATAAAGCTGGTCCAGGACGCCTTCGATGACGAGGACGTCTACCTGGTGGCCCGTATGCGCAACGTGGGCATCATCCGCCGGGAGCGTCCGGACAAGGAGTAGCCCTACTCCGCCTCGAAGGGGTGAATGACCTCCCGGGCCAGCAGCTCGAGCTGGGCCAGCGCCTCCTCCGGGGGGCAGACCATCAGGAGGACGAACTTGCTGGCCCCTGCCTCCCGGAAGCGGCGCAGCAGGGCCAGGCAGCGCTGGGGCGGCCCCAGGGCGGTGTACTCCTCCAGAGGCGGCGTGTCGGGGCGGGCCCGCAGAAGGCGCGGCCCCGCCACCTCCAGGGCCCGGCCTTCATCGGCCGCCAGGTAGACGGGGACGATGACCCCAATGTGGTCCTCCTCTATCTCCCGCCCCGTCTCGTCCAGGTAGCGCCATATGGCGGCCACGGAGGCCTCCACCTCCCGCGGGGAGACGCGGCTGGCCAGCCAGCCGTCCCCCAGACGGGCCACCCGGCGCAGCGCCGCCTCGCTCTTGCCGCCGATCCACACCGGCGGGCAGGGCTTCTGGACGGGCCGCGGCCAGACGGTGGCGCCGTGGAGACGATAGTAGCGCCCCTCGTAGGTGACAGTCTCCTCCGTCCAGAGGAGCCGCATCACCTCGATCGCCTCGTCGGTGCGGCCGGCCCGTTCCCGGGCCGTTATCCCCATCGCCTCCGCTTCTACGGGGTCGTCGGCGCCCAGGCCCACCGCTGGCAGGACGCGGCCGCCAGAGATGACGTCCAGGGTGGCCAGCTCCTTGGCCAGCAGGACGGGGTGCCGCACACCCAGGGCGAAGACGCTGGGGCCGAACTTGATCCGCTGCGTCCGCGCCGCCACCGCCGCCATCAGCACCACTGGCTCCGGCACGGCAGGGGAGCGACCGACGACGCGGTCTATGAACCACAGGGAATCGATGCCCAGGGCCTCCGCCCGATCTATGACGTCCCACAGCGACTGGGGGCCGTCATACATGGGCCAACTGGCCAGCGCTATGCCTGCCCGCACGCTCATGGCTGTCGCTCCGGCGTCGCCGTCATGTTAGGAGGGGCGTCCCTGCCTGTCAACGGCCCAGGGCCGGGAACGGACGGGGGAAGCGGCCCTGGAAGAGGGAGCCCTCCTTGGGCCACTCCTCCGGCGGCAGCTCGTAGAAGACCTCGATCTCGTTCCCGTCGGGGTCCAGGAAGTAGATGCCCAGGGATATGCCATGGTCCCCTATGCCGACGATGGGCACTCCCTTCTCCTGCAGGTGGCCCAGGAAGCGCTCCAGCTCCTCCAGAGACCCTACCTGAAAGGCGATGTGGTACAGGCCCACCCGCTGCGGATCGGGCGGGAGCGCCTCCGGCCCAAGGGCCAGGAGGGCCAGCTCATGGGATACCCCCTCGCGGGCGGCCAGGAAGCTCATGCGGTTCCCCCGGCGAGCCGTCACCCGCAGCCCCAGCACCTCCGTGTAGAACCGCTCCGCCCGCTCCAGCTCCCGCACCCGCAACACCACGTGGCCCAGACCCTGAACGCCTGCCATCCTCTCCCACCTTTCCTGTCCTAGACCTTCACCACCACCAGCAGCACCTCTCCCCCGCCAGTCCCCGCCAGAGAGAGGTGCTCCTCCTGCCAGACCTTGGCGGCGTCGCCCTCCTTCATGTCCAGACCGTTGAGGGCGATGCTGCCTCGCACTACATATACGTAAGCACCATAACCCTCCTCCAGTGCCTGATGCAACTCCACGTTGGGCTCGATGGTGGCGGCATAGACCTCGGCGTCCTGGTAGATGGGCAGAGCGCCGGGGTGACGGTTGGAGACCAGGGGGAGGAGGCGGTTCAGCCTCTCCTCGGGATCGACGTGCCGCTGCTCCACGGAGGGCGGCAGCCCCAGCACACGCGGCCTTATCCAGATCTGGACGAAGGTCATGGGGATATCCGGCCGGTTGTTTATCTCCGAGTGCCAGAGGCCGCTACCGATAGTGGTGTGCTGGACGTCGCCGGGGTAGAGGACGCCGTCGTTGCCCAGATTGTCCTCGTGGCGGAACTCCCCTTCCACGCAGTAGGTGATGACCTCGTTGTCCTGGTGGGGATGGAGGGGCCATACGGCGCCCGGGGCCAGGGTATCCACGTTGAAGACCCGCAGGGTGCCGAAAACCCATGTTGGCAGGGTCCCAGTAGATATCGAAGGAGAAGTGCCAGCGCCCCTGGAACCAGCCCCGGTCGATGAAGAAGATCTCGTCGTGCCGACGCATCTGGATCATGTCATGCCTCGCTTACATTTTGCATATGTGATGACTCAAAGATAGCACATGTTATCTTTACATCGCAGAGGGGACAGCCCGGCGTGCAACGAAGAAGACGTAAACAAAGGGTGTAGGATGGCAAGAATCAGAGGAGGCGCCGGGCTGGCGCCTCCTCCTCGGTCTGGGGTGCCGCGGACTGGGGGCTCAGCGCCCTTCCGTCGTCGTCGGTGGCGCTCCGGGGCTGCTGCCACCCCCGTCCACCTCGGGCAGCGGCATCGGCTCCGGTGGCACCGCCCTCTCGGCGACGATGGAGGAGGCCAGTATGGTGCCGTCCTCCCGCAGGACTCCGTCTGCCATCACCGACGTCCCGACCTGGATGTCGCCCAGGATGGAGGTCTCCGGCCCCACCGTGAGCCGCCGGCCGGCCACCTGGTAGCCGCCGTCCACCACCGCCTCCACCTTCCCCAGCACGGTTACCCGAACCACTCCATACTCCTCCACGGCGATGCCCCGCGCCAGCACACTCCCGTCCGGCTGGAGGAGGCCGTCCACTGTCACCAGAGAGCCGGGGGCCACCGCCTGTGGCCCCGTCAGCGGCGGCGACTTGACCGGCACCCGCGGGTCACGGATGACGGTCTCCTGGGGGCCTCCCTGGAAGACCACACGGCGGCCGGCCACGCGGAGGCCGTCCGGCAGCACCTCCTCCACGGTGCCCCGCAGCATCACCCAGGTCACGCCCTCCTCCTGCACCTGGATACTGCCGGCGACGATAGCGTTGTCCTGTGTCACCTCGCCCTCCACCGCCACCAGCGAGCCCACCTTCACTTCGCCCGTCACGTTGGTCTCCCCGGTAGTCCTGACGAGGCGCCCGCCGATGCGATACCCCCCGTCCATTGCCTCTTCCACCCGGGCCACCAGATAGGCCCGCACCCCCTCCCGGAAGACGGCTCCGTCGGTGCCCCCGGGAGCCCCAGGCTGGACGGGGAGCGCAGGCTCCGTGAGCGCCCCCGACCTGTCGGCGGTGGCGGGAGCGACGTTGCGGTCGTTCTCCCGGGCGGCCCCCTCCTGCCCCATGGCCCCGGTGACCAGCAGGGCGGAGAGCCCCACGGTGCTGGCCAGGAGGAGGGCGGCCGCCGCCCGCAGGAAGGCGGGCTCGGACAGGGCCGCCCCCAGCCAGCGAAGGGGGCGGCGCTGGCGGGCGTTCAGGTAGCCCAGGAGGCGCTCCCTGCCCCGCAGATAGGCCTCCCTGGGGGGAGGCTCGTCATCCAGGGAGCGAATACGCCTGGCCAGCTCCGCCAGGGCAGACACCTCCTCGGGAGAGGCGTCGCCAGCGGAGGAGGCCTCGGCGCGCAGCTCCCCCAGCAGCTCCTCTCTGTCGTCCTGTCTCATGTCCTCGCCTCCCCGGCCTGCGGTCTCTTCTCCTCGACGGCGAGGAGCTGGCGGAGGTGTCGCAGCGCCCGGAACTGGAGGGCCCGCACCGCTCCCGTCTCCTTCCCCAGCGCCTTCCCCGTCTCCTCTGAGGAGAGTCCGACGTAGAAGCGCAGGAGGAGGACGGCCTGCTGCTCCTCGGTGAGGGAGCGGAGGGCCCTCTCCAGGGCCTCCCGCTCCGCCATGGCCTCCGCCGCGTCCTCCTGTAGAGGGCCTCTCTCCCCCAGAGCGGTAAGGGAGACGGCGGGCCGACGTCCCTTTCGTCGCAGGTAGTCCACTGTGCGGTCGTGGGCCAGACAGAAGACCCAGGCAGCGAAGGAGAGCCTCCGCGGGTCGTAGCGATCCAGCTCCCGCACCATGCGCAGGAAGACCTCGGCGGCCAGGTCGGCGGCCGCCTCGCGGTCACCAGTGCGACGGTAGGCGTAGCTGTAGACCTTGGGGTACCATTCCTGGTAGCAGCGCTCCCAGGCCTGGCGTTCCCCGGCCTTCAGGCTGCTCAGGGAGACCTCGGCCTCGTCCATCGCAGGGGCGGCCAGCGCTATGTTCCTCATCATCGCGCGTCGTCTGCACTCCCGCCATCCTCATCTGTTACTCCGTCGCCGGGGGCGGCGCCGTTACGGGGCGGCGGGAAATCGAAAAAAACCCCCGGCTGCCACGGCCTGGCCGGGGGAGGAAAAAGCGCCGGGGAGCAGCGGGCGCTGCTCCCCGGCACCGGCGCTGGGCGGGCTATAGTAGTCTAGTCCTGTTCCTGCTCTCCCTCGCCATCGTCTCCCTGGCCGCGGGCGACGGCCGAGACCCTGGCGCCGTGGTTGTCCCGCGCCACCTCGGAGACCCGCTGACCGTGGTTCTCACCCTCCGTCTCGGTCCCGTTCTCCAGCTCGTTCTCGTCGCCATTGCTGCGGGCTACCTCGGAGACCCGCTGGCCGTGGTTGTCCCGCGCCACCTGGGAGACCTGGCTGTCGTGGTCGCCCCCGTTCTGGTCTCCCTGCTCCGTCTCCTGGTGCTGCAGGAGCTGGACGATGCCGCCGGGGGAGCCGTGTTCCAGGGCGTAGGTGCCACTGAGGGCACCCAGGGCCACCAGGGATGCCATCGCCAGCGCCGCCGCCAGACGCCACTTCGGTACACCGAGGCCCTTCATAACTAACCTCCCTTGCTGGCGCCCGGAGCGAGGGCTCCAGGGCGCGTTTACCCTGGTCTCTGCCCTCCCCCATGAAGAATATACGCAGAAAGGGCGGAAACGTTACAGGCCGGGGCCAGATCTGCTGGCGGAAAGGCCCTCCTGCGCCTGTTTCCAGGCCTCGGCGCGGGAGAGGAGCTCCTGGGCGCCGGCCTGCATACGCGGGCTGGGATGGGGACCGCCCAGCATGGCCGCCAGCTCCTGCACCCGCTCCCTCTCGTCCAGGGAGGCGGCGCGGGCGAAGGCCCTTCCCAGGAGGAGATCTTTGGCGACGCGGTGGTGGGCGTCGGCGTAGGCGGCGATCTGGGGCAGGTGAGTGATACAGAGCACCTGGTGGCAGCGGGCCAACGTCCACAGCTTGCGTCCCACTACCTCGGCGCTCCGCCCGCCGATGCCGACGTCTATCTCGTCGAAGACCAGGGTGGGGACGGGGTCGGCCTCGGCCAATGCCCCCTTGAGGGCCAGGAGAAAGCGAGAGGTCTCGCCGCCGGAGGCGACCCTGGCCAGAGGCTTGAGGGGCTCACCAGGGTTGGTGGCCACCAGGAACTCCACCCGGTCCACGCCCGTCTCGTCGAAGGCGAGGGGCCTCCCCTCCACGGGGACGCCGTCCCGGGCCTTCTCCTGCCGCAGGGCGACGCGGAACTCCACGTGCCCCAGGGCCAGGTCTCGGAGGCTGGCCGCCACCGCCTCCTCCAGCCTACGGGCCGTTGCCTGGCGGGCCAGGGAGAGCTCCAGAGCCAGGCGCCCGGCCTCCTCCTCCGCCCGGGACAGCTCCTGCTGGAGGTGCTGTCGCCGCTCCTCGCTGCTTTCCAGGGAGGCCAGGTTGCGGCGGGCCTCCTCGGCGTAGGCCAGCACCGCCTCGATGCTGGGGCCGTACTTGCGCTTGAGGCGCTCTATGAGCTCCAGCCGCTCCATGACCTGCTCCAGGCGGCGGGGGTCGTCCTCCACCTGGGCGGCGTAGGCCCGCAGGGCGCGGGCCACCTCCTCGGCCACGGCCATGGCCTCGGAGAGGGAGGCGAGGGCGTCCCCCAGACGGGGGTCCAGGTGGGAGACGGTCTGCAGAGCGGCCTGGGCCTTGGCCATCATATCGGTGGCGGAGCGTCCCTCAGCGCCGTAGAGAGCATGGTAGGCAGCCTGGCAAGCCTCCCGCAGCGCCTGGGCGTGGGCCAGGCGCTCCCGCTCCTGACGCAGCTCCTCCTCCTCCCCGGGTTGCAGGCGCGCCGCTTCTATCTCCTGCACCTGGAACTGGAGGATGTCCCGCTCCCGCTCCACGGCGCGCTCGTCCCGCTCCAGGGAGGAGAGCTCGCGCCGCAGACGCCTGACCTGGGCCACCGCCCGGGACACCTGCCCTCTTAGAGGCAGCAGGCCACCGTAGCCGTCCAGGAAGTCCATCTGCCGGCGCTGGTCCAGGAGGGAGAGGTGCTCCGTCTGGCCGTGGATGTCCACCAGCCGCCGCCCCACCTCCCGCAGGAGGGAGAGAGGCACAGCGCGCCCGTTGAGGCGAGCGACGCTGCGGCCGCCCCGCTGCACCTCCCGGACGATGACCAGCTCCTCCTCCAGGGGGACGCCGGCTTCCTCCAGTAGGGAGGCCAGCTCCGCCCTCAGCTCTGCGGGCGGCAGGAAGACGCCCTCCACCAGGGCGCGGTCGGCGCCGGCGCGGATGACCTCCTGGTCCAGTCGGGAGCCCAGAAGGGCGGCCACCGCGTCCACGATGAGGGACTTCCCCGCGCCGGTCTCCCCCGTGAGGACGTTCAGGCCGGGGGAGAGGGCGAGGCTGGTCTCCTCTATGACGGCGAAGTTGCGAACGCTGATCTCGGCCAGCACGGCCTCTTGTTAAGTTAGCACCGCTGGCCAGCCCCGGCAATGGTCGTCAGCCCTGGGCAGAGCTGCCAGGGGCGGGTGGCCCTCAGCTCTCGGCGCCGCTCTCGCTCGTCCGCAGGCGAGCGGCCGCCGCCCGCGCCGCCTCCGGGTCCTTGGCCTGGAGGACAGCCAGGGTGGCCAGCACGGAGAGCGCGGCCGCCGTCAGGATGGCCGGCCGGTAGGAGCCCGTCAGGTCGAAGAGGGCGCCCCCCAGCCAGGGGCCGACGAAGGAGCCCAGGCCGGCCCCCGTGTAGAAGACACCTATGGTGCCGCTCACGTAGGAGGTGCCGAAGTAATCGGCCATCAGGGTGGGGCTCAGGGCGACGAAGGCCCCGTAGGCCGAACCGAAGGCGAAGGCCCACGGCAACAGCGTCCACAGCTCCGTCAGGGGAGCCACCAGCCACAGGAACATGAGGGCGGCCACGATGCCGGTGGTCAGGGAGTAGGAGCGACGCCGGCCCAGCCGGTCGCCCAGGGGAGAGAGGAAGAGCCGCCCCACGATGCTCCCCACGCCGATGGCCACCAGCCCCAGCGAGGCTCTGGCCAGGTCCATCCCCGCGTCCTGAGCGTAGGGGACGATATGCCCCGCCGCCAGGAATATGGGCACCGTCGTCATGACCATGGCCAGGTAGAGCCAGGCGAACTCGGGAGACCTCACCGCCTCGGCCACCGTGCGGTCTCCAGGGGCGGGCCGGCCCGGGGGAGGCGCCGCCTGCCCGGCGACCGACGCCCCGTCCGGCGCCAGTCCCAACTGCCCGGGTGAGCGCACCAGCAGCCAGCCCGCCACCGCCACCAGGACGCCGGCCGCTACCCCGGTGATGAGATAGGCCGTCCGCCAGTCGTAGGCCAGGATCAGGGCGCTGCTCAGGGGCGGCCCCACCACCGTCCCCACACCGATCCCCGCCACGGCGATGCCCGAGGCCAGCGCCCGCCGTCGCGTGAACCAGCGTTGCACCGTGGAGACGGCCGGCACGTAGCAGGCGGCCACGGCGAAGCCAACGAACAGGCTAAAGGTCAGATAGACCTGCCAGATGGCCCGCGCCTGGCTGGCAAGCACCAGCCCCACCAGGAAGAGGAAGGCCGCTGCGGAGCAGAGCGCCCGTGGCCCGAAGCGGTCCGTCAGCGGCCCCGTGATGGCCCCCAGCCCGAAGTAGATGAGACCCGTGAGGGCGAACACCAGGGAGACGGAGCCCCGGTCCACCCCGAACTCGTCCCGCAGCGGCTCGAAATAGGTGCCGAACGAATAGACAACGGCGAACGCCACCAGCATGATGGTGAACGCCGCCCCGACGACCACCCAGCCGTAGAAGAACGGCAGCGGAAGGCTGCCCGTCGGCCTTTTCATCTCGTAAGAGAGCGCCGTCCCTCTCCAGTCTCTCCGTCCATTTTCCCCGGCGGCCCGCTCCTGTCAATCATGCCTTTTTGCTCCCAAACTCGTCAATGCTCGGGAAACGGCCGGCCACTCCAGAGCGATGACCACTGCCGTCCTTGTGCTCTTCTTCTCAAATTGGGTATACTGACGTGCGGCATGGCGGCGCCCGCGGCCCTGGACTACGAGGTCATCATCGGCATGGAGGTGCACGCCCACCTCCTCACCCGCAGCAAGATGTTCTGCGGCTGCCCGGCCGATTACTTCGACTCCCCGCCCAACAGCCACGTCTGCCCCGTCTGCCTGGGTATGCCGGGCGTCTTGCCCGTCATCAACCGCCGCGCCGTGGAGCTGACCATCATGACCGGCCTCGCCCTCAACTGCGAGGTGCCGGAGCTCTCCCGCTTCGACCGTAAGAACTACCCCTACCCGGACCTGATGAAGGGCTACCAGATCTCCCAGTATGACCAGCCCCTCTGCAAGAACGGCTGGCTGGAGATCGAGGTGGGCGGAGAGACGAAACGGGTGCGCATAAACCGCGTCCACCTGGAAGAGGACACAGCGCGGCTGGTCCACGTCACCACCCCCGCCGGGGAGTCCTACAGCCTGGTGGACGTCAACCGCTCTGGCATCCCCCTGATGGAGATCGTCTCCGAGCCCGATCTCAGATCGGCGGAGGAGGCGCGCGCCTACTTGGTGAAGCTGCGGCAGGTGCTGCGCTGGATCGGCGCCAGCCGCGCCAACATGGAAGAGGGGAACATGCGCTGCGAGGCCAACGTCAGCGTCCGTCCCCGCGGCAGCCAGGAGCTGGGCGCCAAGGTGGAGCTCAAGAACATCAACAGCTTCCGTCACGTCTACGACGCCATCCACTACGAGGTGGAGCGGCAGATAGAGCTCCTGCGCTCCGGCGGGCGCGTCGTCCAGGAGACCCGCGGCTGGCGGGAAGACCTGGGGCGCACCGTCCCCCAGCGCAGCAAGGAATACGCCCACGACTACCGTTACTTCCCGGAGCCAGACCTGCCGCCCCTCGTCATCTCCCGTCAGTGGGTGGAGGAGATACGGGCCCGCATGCCGGAGCTGCCGGACGCCCGTCGCCTCCGTTTCCAGGCCCAGTACGACCTCACCCCCTACGACGCCCGCCTCCTGACGGAGTCCCGGGCCAAGGCTGACCTCTTCGAGGCGGCGCTGGCCGCCTGGCCAGCGGAGGAGCGTCCGCGCCGGGCCAAGGCGGCCGCCAACTGGATCAACGGCGACCTGGCCGGCCTCTTGCACGAGCGAGGGCTGGAGTGGGAGGATTGCCCCCTGTCTCCCTCTCACCTGGCCGAGCTGCTCCGCCTGCTGGAGGAGGGCACCGTCAACACCAGCACCGCCAAGACGGTGCTGGCCGAGTCCTTCCAGAGCGGCCAGGCGCCGGGACAGATCGTGGCGGAGCGGGGACTGGCCCAGATCACCGCCAGCGACGAGCTGGCCGCCGTGGTGGAGCGGGTCCTTCAGGCCAACCCCAAAGCGGTGGCCGATTACCGTAGCGGTAAGGAGGGCGCCATCAAGTTCCTCATCGGCCAGGTCATGCGGGAGACCAGGGGGCGGGCCAACCCGGAGCTGGTGCAGTCCCTCCTGAAGGAGAGGCTGGCCGCTGGCCAATAACCAGGGCCAGGGGCTGACGTTATACCAACAGGATGAGGCTCCTCAGAAAGTACGAGTTCATCAAGTGGCTCTACCCCGGCATGCACATAAAGCGCTGGCTCCTTCTCCTCATGGCCGGGGTGGCCATGGCTGGACTGGGCATCGCCTATCTGCTGCGAGAGGTCTACGTCTCTTTCACCTTCCCGCCCATCTTCTACTACCTGACCCTCCAGTTCATACCTTACTGGGGCAGGGGCCTGATCTTCGTGGGCGGGGCGGTGGCGGCCATCACCATCGCCACCTGGCAGCTCAACAGCTCCATCATCAGCGCCCTGGTGCCCCACCAGAACGGACACCGTAGCCTGGTGGACGTTATCTACAGTCACCGTCTGCTGCGGCGGGGGCCCAAGATCGTGGCCATCGGCGGGGGGACGGGGCTCTCCACCCTGTTGCGGGGGCTGAAGGAGTACACCAGCAACATCACCGCCATCGTCACCGTGGCCGACGATGGCGGTTCCTCGGGCCGCCTGCGGCGGGAGCTGGGCATCCTGCCGCCCGGCGACGTCCGCAACTGCATCGCCGCCCTGGCCGACGCCGAGCCCCTCATGACGAAGCTCTTCCAGTACCGCTTCTCGGAGGGCTCCGGCCTGGCCGGGCACTCCTTCGGCAACCTGTTCATCGTGGCCATGTCCGGGGTGGTGGGCAGCTTCGAGGAGGCGGTGCGCCAGACGAGCCGGGTGCTGGCGGTGCGGGGGCAGATAGTCCCCTCCACCCTGGCCAACGTCACCCTGTGCGCCCGCCTCTCCAACGCCGCCACCGTGGAGGGCGAGTCCACCATCAGCGAGGCAGGGGCGGGCAGCCACATCAAGGAGGTCTTCCTCTCCCCGCCCGACGCGCCGGCCTGTCCGGAGGCGGTGCGGGCCATCCTGGAGGCGGACCTCATCGTGCTGGGGCCGGGGAGTCTCTACACCAGCGTCATCCCCAACCTGCTGGTGAAGGGGATCCGGCGGGCCATCCTCGCCTCGCCGGCCTTCAAGGTCTACGTCTGCAACGTAGCCACCCAGCCCGGGGAGACAGAGGGCTTCGGGGTGGCGGAGCACGTGGCCGTGGTGGAGGAGTATGTGGGGCAGCCCTTCCTGGACGCCGTCATCGTCAACTCCAACACGGAGGGGCCGCTACCTGCCTCCGCCGCCGGGGTGGAGCCCGTCCGCCTGAAGGGCTCGCTGGAGCGCTCCCTGCGCGTCCTCCTGGCCGATGTGGTGAACGAGGCCAACCGTTATCACCACGACCCCGGCAAGCTGGCGGATGCCATAATGCGGTTGTATTATGAACGTGACCAGGTCGCGCCGCCGGCGCCGCGCCAGCAGGCGGGCCTCCTGAGCCAGGTCCAGTCATGAGCATACAGGACACGCTCCAGGTGGCCATGATCCTCATCTCCCTGGCCCTCATCTCCGTCATCCTGCTGCAGGTGCGGGGCGAGGGGCTGCGGAGCTTTCAGGGGACATCGCTGACGCGCACCCGGCGGGGCCTGGAGAAGACGCTGTTCCAGCTCACCATCGCCCTGTCCGTGCTCTTCTTGCTGGTAGCTGCCCTCAACGTCACCGCTGCCCGTTAGGCAACCGATGTCCCGTCCACCGGCCCCTCCGAGACGAGCCGGCCGCGGCCAGTGGCCATTGCTGCTGCTTCTCATCGGCGGCGTGGCCGCCTTCGCCATCGTCTGGTCGGCGGGGCCCTTCGCTCGCCAGGGGGGTGGCAGCGGGCCGCCCCAGTACACGGAGGCCGTCGTGGGGGCGCCCAGGAACGTCAACCCGCTCCTCGCCTCCCTGAACGAGGTCGACCGGGACCTGAGCTCGCTGGTCTTCTCCGGCCTAACCTACCTGGGGCCCACAGGGGAGGTGCTGCCGGACCTAGCCCAGAGCTGGGAGGTCAGTCCTGACGGCCTCACCTACATCTTTCACCTGCGGCCGCAGGTCCGCTGGCATGACGGCCAGCCATTCACCGCCCAGGACGTGGTCTTCACCTATAGCCTGCTGGCGGACCCTGCCTTCCCGGGGGAGCCCGCCCTCTCCCAGTTCTGGCGGCAGGTCCAGTGCGAGGCCCTGGACAGCCTCACCGTGCAGTGCAAGCTGCCGGAGCCCTTCGCTCCCTTCCTGGCCTACGCCTCCATAGGCATTCTGCCCAGCCACTTGCTGAAGGACGTAAAGGCGGCTGACCTCCCCAATCTCTCCTTCAACCGGGCGCCCGTGGGGACAGGCCCCTTCCGCCTCCTCCAGATGGACGAGGGGCGCGCCCTCCTGGGCCGCAACCCGGACTACCACCTGGGGCCGCCCCACCTGGAGCGACTGGAGCTGCGCTTCTATCCGGACGTCCACGCCGCCCTCACCTCCCTCCACCGCAACGAGGTCCAGGGCCTCCTCCTGGGGCCCATCGTCGCTCAGGAAGACCTGGATGCACTGGCCTCTCAGGAGCGTTACCGCTTCATCACCGCCAACCGCACCACCTACACCGTCATCTTCTTCAATACCGAGAGCCCGCCCCTGAACGACCAGAAGGTGCGCCAGGCCCTCTCCCTGCTCATCGACCGTAACGCCATAACGGCCGGCCTGCTGGCCGGCCAGGCCCTGCCGGCCGACACCCCCATGCCGCCGGGCACCTGGGCCCACAATACTGCCGTGGAGCCCCGCCGCGCCGACCGCAAGGCGGCCCAGCAACTGCTGAGCGAGGCCGGCTGGCAGCGGGGCCAGGACGGCCTCTGGCGCAAGGACCGCCAGGAGCTGCGCCTGGTCCTGGTCACCGACGACGACCCCGTCCGCCAGGCCATCGCCCGGGAGGCGGCCCGCCAGCTACGGGAGGCGGGGATAGTCCTGCTGGTCACCCCCGTAGGGGCGCAGGAGATGATCCAGGACTACCTCATCCCCCGCAACTTCCAGATGGCCCTCTTCTCCGTCGACCCCGGGCTCGACCCGGACCCCTATCCCGCCTGGCACAGCACCCAGGTGAGCCCGGAGGGGCGCAACGTCACCGGCTATGCCGACCTCGACTCCGACCGCCTTCTGGAGGAAGCCCGCAAGACCACGGACCTGACGCGACGCCAGGCCCTCTACTACCGCTTCGAAGACCTCTTCCGGGAGAAGGCGCCCGCCGTGGTCCTCTACTACCCACTCTACACCTATGTCGTCAACGAGCGGCTGAAGGGCGTTGACCCTGGCGTCCTCTTCTATCCCGCCTCTCGCTTCGTCAACGTCTGGAAATGGGAGATAGAGGGCGGCGGCCTCCCCGCCGTCAGGCCCGAGCCCAGCCCCCAGAGTGACCACTAGGCGCGTCATCGCCCTCCTCACCGATTTCGGCCTGGCGGACCCCTACGTGGCCGCCATGAAGGGCGTCATCCTCTCCGTAGCGCCCCGGGTCAGCATCGTCGATATCACGCACGAGGTGCGCCCCCAGGCGGTGGAGCAGGGCGCCTTCTTGCTGGAGATGGCGTTGCCCTACTTCCCGCCCGGCACCGTCTTTGTAGCCGTGGTAGACCCGGGCGTGGGGACGGCCCGCCGGCCCCTGGCCCTGGCCGCCCCGGGGGGCCTCTTCGTGGGCCCCGACAACGGCCTCCTCTCCCCCGCCCTGCCCGAGGAGGCCCGGGAGGCGGTGGCCGGGGAGACGGCGGCGGTGCCCCTCCCGTCGGGCTACCGGGCCGTCGTCCTGGCCAACGAGCGCTTCTTCCGTCACCCCGTCAGCGCCACCTTCCACGGCCGGGACATCTTCTCCCCCGTGGCCGCCCATCTGGCCACTGGCGTCGCCATCGATGAGCTGGGGCCGGCCACGGACTGGCTGCTAGCCCTCCCGCCCTTCCGCGCCCGCCGCCAGGAGGACGGGAGCCTCCTTGGACGGGTCGTCCACATAGACCGCTTCGGCAACCTGGTGACCGACGTCCGCCGGGCGGACATCCCCGGCCAGCGGCTGACGGTGGAGGTGGCGGGACGCCGCATCCCCGGCCTGGCCCGCACCTACGCCGAGGCCCGGGGCCTCTGTGCCATCATCGGCAGCGCCGGCTACCTGGAGATAGCCCTGCCCAACGGGAGCGCCCAGCGGGAGCTGGGGGTGGAGATAGGGGCCAGGGCCATAGTCCGTCCCCTCTGAGGCCGCCAGCGGCCCGCGTGGAGCGGTAGCGCCGGGGCTGCTAAAATCGGCCCTGCTATGGGGATCGTCTTCATGGGGACGCCCCGGTTCGCCGTCCCCTCCCTGCGGGCCCTGGTGGAGAACGGCTACCGGGTGCTGGCGGTCTACACCCAGCCCGACCGCCCCGCCGGCCGGGGCCGACGCCCCCTGCCCCCGCCGGTGAAGGTGGCGGCGGAGGAGCTGGGACTGCCGGTCCGTCAGCCTCCCAGCCTGCGCCGCCCCGAGGCGGTGGCCGAGCTGCGGGAGCTGGCCCCAGAGGTCATCGTCGTCTGCGCCTTCGGCCAGCTCCTGCGGCGTCCCGTGCTGGAGGTGCCGCCCCGGGGCGTCCTGAATGTGCACCCTTCCCTGTTGCCGCGGCATCGCGGCGCCTCCCCCATCCCGGCCGCCATCCTAGCCGGGGACGAGGAGACCGGCGTCACCATCATGCTCATGGACGAGGGTATGGACACCGGGCCCCTTCTCTCCCAGCGGCGCTTCCCCATATCCCCCTTCGATACCACCGGCAGCCTCTCGGAGAAGCTCTCCCTCCTGGCGGCGGAACTCTTGCTGGAGACGCTGCCGCGATGGCTGCGGGGCGAGCTGACGCCCCAGCCCCAGGACGATTCTCTGGCCACCGTCACCCGCCCCCTGCGCAAGGAGGACGGCGCCATCGACTGGACGCGGCCGGCCCGGGAGCTCTGGCTGCAGGTGCGGGCCTACAACCCCTGGCCGGGCGCCTTCACCGCTCTGGACGGCGAGCTCCTCCACATCTGGGAGGCCTGGCCCCTCCCTCAGGACAGGGCCGAGGCGCCGGGCACCGTGGTCTCCCTCTCGCGGGAGGAGGTAGCCCAGGTGCCGCCGGAGGCCGGGCGGGCCGCCTTCGCCGTCCAGACGGGGCAGGGGCTCCTGGCCGTCCTGAAGGCGCAGAGGGCAGGGCGAAAGGCCCTGCCCTCCGACGAGTTCCTGCGCGGTATGCGTGGCCTGATAGGACGGAGGCTGGTAACGCCGGCCCCGGAAGCGGCCGGCTGAGGCCAGCCCCCGCTACTCCTCTTCCTCCTCCGCCTCCTCGGCCTCGGCAGCCTCGGCGGCCTCTACCTCCTCCTCGGCCGCCGCTTCCACCACGGCCCGGACCACCTCCATCTCACCATCGGTCAGGATGGTGACCCCGGGGGGCACCGCCAGGTCTTTGACAAAGATGGCCGAGCCAGGCTCCCTGAGGGCGGAGAGGTCAACCTCGATGAAGCTGGGGATGGCCGTGGGCAGCCCCTCCACCATCACGTAGTCCAGGGACTGGAGCACTGTGGCGCCGTAGTCGCCCACGACGGGAGCGGTGCCCACCAGGTGCAGGGGCACCTCCAGCCGCACCTGCTCCGTCAGGGAGACCTGCTGGAAGTCCAGGTGCAGCAGCTCCCCGGTGATAGGGTCACGCTGGACGTGGCGGATGAAGGCGGGGCGCTCCTCCTCGCCGTCCAGGAGCAGGTAGACGATCTCGTGCGTCCCCACCCGGCGCAACAGGTGCAGCACCTCCTGCGTCGGCACCTGGACGGCCACGGACTCCACGTGACGGCCATAGACGTTGGCCGGGGTGATACCCTGCCGGCGCAGTTGGCGCACCTTCTTGCCCAGCACCTGACGACGGGCCACCCTCAGCTCTATCCTCTCCCCTGTCTGCGTCACCATCGACCACCTCCCGGAGCGGGGCCCCGCCGCCTACGCTCGCAGCTTGCCGGCGGCCTTCAGGGCCTTCACCTTCTCGATCATGAGGGGGACGATCTCCTTCCAGTCGCCGACGATGCCCCAGCGGGCCGCCTTGAAGATGTTGGCGTCGGCGTCTTTGTTGATGGCCACGATGTTCTTCACCTGGGAGATGCCGGCCATGTGCTGGCTGGCGCCCGATATCCCTACAGCGATGTAGAGCTCCGGCGTCACCACCTTGCCGGTGAGCCCTACCTGGTGGGAGACCGGGTACCAACCCAGGTCGCACACGGCGCGGCTGGCGCCCACGGCGCCACCCAGGAGGGAGGCCAGCTCCTCCAACTGCTGGAAGCCCTCGGGGCCGCCCAGGCCGCGGCCGCCGCTCACCACCACGCGGGCGTCCTCCAGCCGCACCCCCTCCGCCTGCTGCTTCTCCCGGCCCAGAATGCGGGTGCGCACGGCCGCCGGGTCCAGGCCCGCCTCTACTCGCTCCACCTGTCCCTGGCGGGCGTCGTCCCGCTCCAGGGGCTCCTGGGACTTGGCCCGCAGGGTGGCCACCGCGGGCGAGGTGACGAAGGCGTAGCGGGCGTGGGCGTTGCCGCCGTAGCAGGGCCGCGTGGCGACTATGCGCCCCTCCTGCACCGCCAGCTCTATGCAGTCCATGGTGACGGCGGTGCCCAGGCGGGCCGCCAGACGGGGGGCCAGGTCGCGCCCCACCATCGTCTGCCCCAGGAGGACGAGGGCCGGCCCTCGCTCCCTGACGATGCGCTCCACCACCGGCACGAAGGCGTCACCCTGGTAGTCCTTCAGCAGGGGGTCGTCCACCAGGAGGACGCGGTCCGCCCCATGGGCGATGGCCTCCTGGGCGTGCCCGTCGAGGCCGGAGCCCAGGAGGACGCAGGTCACCTCGCCACCCACCTCCGGGGCGAGGCGGCGGGCGGCGCCCAGGAGCTCGAAGGTTATGGGGGCTACCTGCCCCTCTTCGGTGAGCTCGCCGCAGACCAGTATCCCGTTGCCTTCGACCATTCTCCGTCCCCTCTGACTGGATTCTAGGCGCTGCCGCCGTCTAGATGAGCTTGGCCTCCACCAGGCGCTGCAGCAGCTTCTCCACCTTCTCCTCCGCCGTCTCGCCGTCGATGATCTCCGTCTCCACCTTCACCTGGGGCACGTAGAGGGCCTCCAGGCTGACGCGGTTCTTGAGCTGGGCCGGGTCAAGGCCCAGGTCGGCCGCCGTCCACACCGTCACCTGTTTGCGGGCGGCCATCATGATCTGACGTAGCTGGGGGTAGCGGGGCTCGCCCAGCTCGTTGCTGACGGTGACCACGGCCGGCAGGGGCGCCTCCACCGTCTCGGTGCCGTCCAGGAGCACCCGGTCCGCCACCACGCGGCCGTCCTCCACCCTGACGGACTTGACGATGGTGATGCAGGGGATGCCCAGCAGCTCCGCCAGGGTGGGGCCTACTACGCCCATGTCCCAGTCCACCGCCTGCCGCCCGGTGATGACCAGGTCATAGGGGGCCAGCTTCTGGATGGCGGCCGCCAGCACCTGGGCCGTCACCCAGTGGTCGGCCTCGTAGAGGGCGGGGTCGTTGACCAGGACGCCCTCGTCAGCGCCCATGGCCAGGCAGTGCTTGATGGCGTCCCGGAAGCTGTCCGGGCCCATGCTGAGGACGGTTATCTTGACGTCGCCCAGGGCGTCCCGCACCCGCAGCGCCGCCTCCACGCCGATGGTGTCGAACTGGCTGGGCACGGGGGCGATGCCCGGCGCCGGGATCACCTTCTTCGCCGCTTCGTCCACCTTGAACTGGGAGGCCGGGGTCTCGGGGTCCGGCACCTGCTTGACGCAGCAGATGATGTGCAGGGACATAGCTCTCCCCCCGTGTCTATGTGAAAAGGTTCACCTTGAGTATATCAGCCAGGGCAGGAGATGCAACGGCATCCCCTCAGCTCCCCCTCCTGACCACTCGGGAGAAGGTGACGCTCCTCTCCAGCAGCTCCGCCACGTCCAGCACCTGGATTCCCTTCTGGGCCGCCTCCGGGACGGAGCCCACGCCCTCCTCGAACATCTGCATGCAGAAGGGGCAGGCCACGGCGATGACCTGAGCGCCGGTGTCCGTAGCCTCCTCGGCGCGGATGTGGTTGATGCGCCGCCCTTTGCTCTCCTCCACCCACATGTGGCCGCCGCCGGCGCCGCAGCAGAAGGTGTGCTTGCGGTGGCGGCCCATCTCCAGCAGCTCCACCCCGGTGGCCGCCAGCACCTGCCGCGGCTCCGTCAGGATATCGTTGTGGCGAGCGATGTAGCAGGGGTCGTGGTAGGTGGTGGGGACGCCCCAGAGATCGCCCATCCGCTGGGGGCGCAGCCGGCCCTCCGCCAGCAGCCGGGCGAAGAGCTCCGTGTGGTGGACTACCTCGAAGTGGCCGTCCAGTTGAGGGTACTCGTGGCGCATCACGTTGAAGTCGTGGGGGCAGTTGACGATGATCTTCCTCACGCCCTTGGCCTTGAAGGTCTCGATGGTCTGCTGGGCCTGCATCTGGAACAGGTACTCGTTCCCCAGGCGGCGGGCCGGGTCGCCGGAGCAGCTCTCCTCCGCCCCCAGCACGCCGAAGGATACGCCGGCCTCCAGCAGCAGCCGCACGATGGCCTTGGTCACCCTGACGTTGCGCTCCTGGAGGGCGCCGGTGCAGCCCACCCAGTAGAGGTACTCCTGGCTCCCGTCGAAGAGGGGCACCTCTATCCCCTCCCGGGCCAGCTCCTCTATCCAGGTGGTGCGAGTGAGCTGGGTGCCCCGCCAGGGGTGTCCCCGCTGCTCCAGTTGCATCAGGGTGGCCTGGGCCGTCTCCGGCATGTTGGCCTCTTCCATCACCAGGTAGCGCCGCATGTCCATCAGCTTCTGGATGTGCTCTATGAAGATGGGGCACTGGTACTCGCAGGCGCCGCAGGTGACGCAGTCCCAGATGGTGTTGAAGCTGACGACATCGCCCGCCACCTTGCGCTCCTCCGGCTGCTGGCCATCGCCCTGGCGCCGGGCAGCCAGCAGGGCGGGCCCCGCCTCGTTCAGGTAGGCCTTTATCTCCTGGAGGAAGCCCATGGGGGTGAGCTCTTTGCCCGTGTTCCAGGCGGGGCATTGGGACTCGCAGCGGCCGCAGCGGACGCAGACGTCCACATCGGCCAGTTGTTTCCAGGTGAAGTCCCGCAGGTAGCCGGCGCCGAAGCGCTCCGCCGTCTCGAAGTCGCGGATGGGCTCCAGGGCAGAGCCAGCCAGGGCCGCGCCGGTGGGGGAGAGCTTGCGCATGAAGATGTTGGCGGACCCCAGGAGGATGTGGGAGAGCTTGCCGTAGCCCACCCAGGCCACCCAGCCCATGGCCATGACCAGGTGCGCCCACCAGAGCACCTTGTGGATCCCCAGCATTAGGCCATCGCTGGCGCCGGCCTCCAGGGCCGCCTTGCCGATGACGAAGCCGATGGGCGACCAGGGCGCCCAGTCAGGGTTCGCCTCCCGACCGCCGCCCACGTTGATGATGGCCCCCTGAAGCTCGCTGACCCCCACCCGCATGCCTTCGATGACGAACCCCGTGAGCAGGATGGCCAGCATGAGCCACAGCAGGGCCACATCGTCCCACAGGCTGCCCAGACGCATCTTGGGGTGCTTCCACAAGTAGCGACGGTAGAGGGCCATGAGGATGCCGACGGTGGCGGCCACCCCCGCCAGGTCCAGGGCCAGGGAGTAGCCCAGGTAGACGTAGCCCTCCAGGTACTCCACGAAGTCGTCGTGGAAGGCCAGCATCAGGGTGCCGATGAACAGGAAGAGCCAGCCCCAGAAGATGAGGAGGTGCATGGCGCTGGCGTAGAGGTCGTTGGGCATCCTCCCCTGGCCGATGCCGTACATCAGGAAGGCCTTCAGCCTCTCCCAGGGCCGGTCCCAGCGCGCCTCCTTCCTGCCCAGAAGCCACAGACGCAGGCGCGAGAGCGGGCCGTAGGCCAGCACCAGCAGCACCAGCGCCGTCGCCCCGTAGGCGACGAGGCGCGCCCAACTGACGATATTGAAGAAGACCTCCCGCGTGGCCTCTCCCATGCCGCCGCCAGCGGCGATGACGGCGATGGCCGCCACCAGCGGTATCAGGAGAATGGCCACGAAGAAGGTCAGAGCGGTGATGAGCCGGCGCGTCTGGGGCGAAGTCACCTTCAGCTCTATAGCCATCGTCTCCCCCGCGGCTGGTCTGCCTGGCTCCCCATGGGGGCCGACGCCATGTTAAGCCCTGACAGAATTCCGGTCAAACGGCGCCGTCCGCGGGTATAATAGCCCTGCCATGACGCTGGAGATCCGCGACCCCCGGCCCGAGGAGCTGCCGGAGGTGGCCCTCACCATATCCATCGCCTTCGATGGCGAGAAGAGCCCGGAGCCCCTCCTTCACCGCGTCCGCCTCTTCGACTACGGGCAGCCCATCGCCATGTTCGAGGAGGGCCGGGTAGTGGCCTGCCTCACCATCTACCCGCTGGCCGCCCTCTACGAGGGCGCGGAGGTCCGCCTGGCCGGCGTCTCCACCGTCTCCTGTCTGCCGGAGGAGCGGCGACGGGGGCTGGTGGGCCGCCTCCTCTCCTACACCCTGGACCGGCTGCGTCAGGAGGGCTTCGCCCTGTCCGGCCTCCACACCACCCACCCCTCCCTCTACCGCCGTTACGGGTGGGCGGTGGCCCACCGCAACGTCCACTACCTGTTCCGGCCCAAGGAGATCAGCCCCCGCTGGCTGGAGCGTCCCCAGGGCAAGGCCCGCCGTCTCACCGAGGAGGACTGGCCCCTCCTGGACACCCTCTACCGTCGCCGCGCCCTGGAGCGGAACGGTTCCCTGGTGCGCCCGGAGCCCTGGTGGCGCAACATGGTGCTCCGCACCCCCTACGACCCCGGCCGTCGCCCCCAGGAGATAGCCGTCTGGACCGGCCCCACGGGCGAGCCCACCGGCTATCTTCTCTACGAGGCCCGCATGCGCCGCACCGAGCGGGGCACCGAGAACCTCTTCACCGTCCGTGAGCTGGTAGCCCTGGACGGCGACGCCTATGCCGGCCTCCTGCGCTACATCCTCTCCTTCGATCTGGCCCGCGACATCCAGGTGCCGGCCGACCCGGCAGACCCCCTCCTCACGGTAGTGGACGAGGCCCAGCGGGTGCAGGTCTCCCTCGCCCCCGGGATGATGCTCCGCCTGGTGGACGTCCCTCGCGCCCTCTCCGGGCGGCCCACCAGAGCACAGGAAGGCGTCGCCTTCACCCTGGCGGTGCAGGACGAGGCCGCTCCCTGGAATCAGGGCCTCTGGCGCATCGAGGCGGAGGGACGCCTCCACGTCCGTCCCGCCCAGGGCGAGCCCGACCTCTCGTGCGACGCCGGCCACCTGGCCGCCATCTACAGCGGCCTCGTCACGGTGAAGGAAGCGGCCCGCCTGGGCCTGCTGCGGGTGCACAATCCGGCCGCCCTGGACGCCGCCGAGGCCGCCCTCAGCGCCAGCCGCCCCCCGGGAGCGCCGGAATACTTCTAGGCCGGCCCTGGCCGCCCGCCGGGTGGGTATCGCCACCACGCGGGGGCGCCAGGCTACCTGCGAGACGGCCTCGCCCCGCTGCACGGCAGGGCCGGGCCACCGTCCCAGAGGACGAAAAGGGCCTCCCCGCGTGGGGAGGCCCCGGCCCGCGCCCCGGTGCATCAGCCCCGCTGGACGTGGGCCTCCGGCTTGGGCTCGCCGTAGAGCTTGCGCAGCTCCGTCTTCAGCACCTTGCCCAGGTAGTTCTTGGGCAACTCCTCCACGAAGGCGTAGTACTTGGGCGCCTTGTAGCTGGCCAGCCGCTCCTTGACGAAGGCCGTCAGCTCCTCCGGCGTGGGCGGGTCGGCCGGGTCCTTGGGGACGACGATGGCCTTGATCTCCTCGCCCCACTCCACGTCCGGCACGCCGATGACCGCCACCTCCGATACCTTGGGGTGCTGGTCCAGCACCGCCTCGATCTCGCCGGGGGCGATGTTCTCCCCGCCGCGGATGATCAGGTCCTTGGTGCGGCCGGTGATGTAGACGTAGCCGTCCTCGTCTATGAAGCCCACGTCCCCGGTGTGGAGCCAGCCGTCCTTGAAGGCCTCGGCCGTCTCCTCGTCCCGGCGCCAGTAGCCGGCCATGACCCGCGGCCCCTGGACCACTATCTCCCCCTCATGGCCGGGGGGCAGGATGTTCCCCTGCGGGTCCATGATGGCCACCACCACGTCCGGCATGGGCCGGCCCACGGAGCGGAGGCGGCGCAGCGCCTTCTCCCGCTCCGGGCCGGGCTCCTCAGGTATGCGGTGGTCTTCGGGCCCCAGGTAGGTGAGGGTGGAGGTGCTCTCCGTCTGACCGTAGGCGTTCATCAGCCCCACGTTGGGCCACTTCTTGAACTTCTCGATGGCGGCGACGAGCACCTCGTAGGGCATGGGGGCGGCGCCGTAGGCCAGCAGGCGCAGCGAGCTGAGGTCGTACTTGTCGAAGTCCGGGTGCTCAATGACCCGCTTCACCATGGTGGGCACCAGGAAGCTGTGGGTGACGCGGTACCGCTGCACCGCCTCCAGCCAGGCGGTGGGGTCGAACTGGGGGAGGACCACCAGGGTGCGGCCGCCCCATACGGAGGCCAGCATGGTGGTGGCGCCGGCGATGTGGTAGAAGGGCACCGCCACCAACTGGACGTCCCATTCCTCGGCCGTCGGGTCGGCAGGGGAGATGGTGTTGGTGACGTAGACGGACATGGCCAGGTGGGTGAGGACCACCCCCTTGGGCAGGGCAGTGGTGCCGCTGGTGTACATGAGGATGGTGGGGTCGGAATCGTCCACCTCCACGAAGAGCTCCTCCGGCTCGTGCTGGGCCAGGAGCTCCTCGTAGTTGAGCATCCCCTCGGGCCGGGCATCGTAGCATATGAAGTGGCGTACGGTGTTGATTTCCGGCCGGATGACGTCCACCAGCGCCAGGTAGCGCTCGCCGACGAAGAGGGCCGCCGTCTCCGAGTTGTTGAGCATGTAGACCAGCTCTTCCCGCTTGGCCCGGTAGTTGAGGGGGACAAAGACGAGGCCCAGCTTGGCGGCGGCGTAGTAGGTCTCCACATAAGGGATGCTGTTGAGGGCCATCACGGCCACCTTGTCGCCCTTCTGGAGGCCCAGGGACTGGAGGGCGTTGGCCAGGCGGTTGACCCTCTCCTGGAGCTGAGCGAAGGTCTCCTCGCGCCCTTCGCAGATGAGGCCGACGCGGTCGGGGACCACGGAGGCCGCTATGGTCAGGAACTCGGCAGTGTTCACGGGTCCACCCCCTCGGTCTTGGCTTTTCTGGCGCGCGGCGCGCCGGTGTCCCTTACAATCTACACCATTTTACACAGAGCGTTCAGGGGGCGGGAAAGCGAGGCGCCCGCCCTTCTAGCCAGGCGGCCAGCCTCTCCCGCGCCTCCCGCCCGCGGAGCAGCCGTCCCGCCAGGCGGGCCTCCAGCCGCAGCCCCTCTTCTATGGACAGGTCCAGGCCCCGGCGCACCGCCCGTTTGGCGCAACTCAGCGCCTCCGCCGGCCGCTCAGCCAGGGCGCGGGCCACTCGCTCCGCCTCCTCGTACAGGCGCTCGCGGGGAATCACGCGGTGCACCAGCCCCCAGCGCAGCGCCTCCCGGGCGGCGATGGGCTCACCGGTGAGGACCATCTGGGCAGCGATGGCCCGGGGGACGGTGCGGGGGAGGGTCTGGGTGCCCCCGGCGGAGGGGATGTAGCCCAGGTTCACCTCAGGCAGGCCTAGGCGGGCGTCCTCGGCGGCGATGCGGATGTCGCAGAAGAGGGGCAGCTCCAGCCCCGCCCCCAGGGCGTAGCCATGGATGGCCGCCACGAGGGGCTTGGGGAAGGTCTCCAGGAATCCCCAGAGGTCTCGCTGCTGACGGGCGCGGCGGGCCTCCACATAGGAGGGGGCCGTGCCGAACTCGGAGATATCGGCGCCGGCGGAGAAGGCCCGCTCCCCGGCGCCCCGGAAGAGAAGCACCGCTACCTCCGGGTCCTGCCGGGCGGCGTGGACCGCCTCCCACAGCTCGTCCCGCATCTGGAGGTTGATGGCGTTGAGGACCTCTGGCCGGTTCAGGGTGACCCAGGCCAGCCCCTCCCTCTTCTCGTAGACGATGGTCCGGAAGCCGCTCACGGTAGGGACGCCAGTATGCGCCGGTATTCGTCCTCGGTGAAGGCCTTGAGGGTCTTGGTGCGCACGTTACCCTGGGCAGCCAGGGCCAGGAGGAAACGGGCGTAAGTCTCGTCGTCCGGCGCCTCCACTATGGAGACCAGATCATAGTCGCCGAAGACCATGTAGAAGCCCACGAAGCGACCGCCGACCTGGGCGATGGCCTCCTTGGCGGCGTCCAGCCTCTGCGGCGACTCTTTTACCGCCCTTACTCCCTGGTCCGTCCAGTTCAGCAACGTTATGTAGGTCGGCATGGCAGTCACCCTCTCCCACAACCCCTGTCCCTCCCCGCGAGGCCAGGGAGGGACGACGCCTCAGGTGCCGGAGAACCGTGGTCGCCGCTTCTCCAGGAAGGCCCTCACCCCCTCCTGTCGGTCCGCCGTCGTCTGGAGGATGATGGTCAGGTCGGTCTCGTAGCGGAGGGCCTCCTCCAGGGGCATCTCGGGGCCGCGCTGGAGGGCCTCCTTGGCGTAGCGGACGGCCAGCGGTCCCTTCTCGGCGATGCGGCGGGCTATGGATTCCGCCTCCCCGAGCAGCCGCTCCCGCTCCACTACAGCGCTCACCAGGCCCATGGCCAGGGCCTGCTGGGCGTCTATAGCCTCGCCCGTCAGGACCAGGTAAGAGGCCCAGCTACGGCCCACGGCGCGGGCCAGCCGCTGTGTGCCGCCGGCCAGCGGTATCAGCCCCAGGGCCGTCTCCGGGAAGGCGAAGCGGGCCTCCAGGGCGGCGATACGGACATCGCAGGCCAGGGCCAGCTCCAGCCCGGCGCTGAAGGCGTCGCCATTGATAGCGCAGACTACGGGCCGGGGCAACTCCGCCAGGCAGTCGAAGGCGCCGGTGGGGGGCCACCCGGGCCACTCCTCCCCCTCCAGCAGCCGCTCCCAGCGCCAGCCCCGGGAGAAGACCTCCCCCTCGCCGCCCCACAGGAGGACGACGCGCACCTCCGGGTCCGGCTCTATGGCCTCGCAGGCGTCCGCCAGCTCGGCCAGGAGGAGGTCGTCCACCGGGTTGCCCTCCTCCGGCCGCGCCAGGACGATGTAGGCGATGGGGCCGTCCTTGTGCAGCTTCAGCGCTGGCATCTCCCGTCCTCTGACCGGCGCATTTTAGCCGAAGGCGAGAGGCGACACAAGGAAGAGGCCTGGCTGGACGCTTGGCCCCGCCCCCTTTATGATGGGAGGCGGCTCGCCATAGCCGCAGCCTCTATACCGCCGAGGCCAGAGGGGGCAGGAGATGCCGACGCGCACCATCACCCGTGAAGCGCTGCACGAGAGGGCGGTGCAGGACATCGCCAAGGCTCGCTTCGCCTTCCCCAACGAGCGCTACCCCTACTACAAGACTTACGTCAACCACCCGGAACGGACCATGGGCGTCCGCACGGAGCGGGGCCGCGTTGTCTATCCCGATATCGTGGTGGTGCAGGACCCGGAGAACATCGTCCAGATGCTGGGCGAGGTGGAGACCACCGAGACGGTGAACGAGGACGAGGCCCACGAGTGGAAGCTCTTCGCCGAGCTGGCCCCCCTCTACCTCTACGTGCCCGTGGGCCTGGCGGAGGAGGCGCAACGCCTCTGCAAGAAGCTCCACATCCCGGTGGTGGGCATCCGCACCTGGCGCTACATCACCGGCATGGACGAGATCGAGATAAACGATTTCTTTACCCAGTGGACGGGGCCCGAGGACCTGGCCCCCGGGCCCCTGAGCAGCATCCTCAAGAAGCTGCTCTAGGACCCCCAGGCCCCGTCGGCCAGCCTCTCCACACCCAGCCGGGAGATGAGCTCCTCCCGGTGCTGGGGGTGGCGCTCGGCGAAGGCCCACAGCAGACCGAAGCAGCCGGAGACCATCATGTCCCCGTGGGGGACGGCGAAATAGGGCTCCAGGCGGCTCCCCCTGAGCTTCCCCCGCTGCGGTCCCGTCACCGCCACCAGGGGGCGACGGATCCGGGGCGCGTCGGCGTAGAAGACGCCGTGCCCCTTGGTATCGAAGACATCCTCGTGGCGCAGGGTGCCGTCCATGAGACGCTCGCTGAACTCCTCCAGTTGCCGGGCCGTCACCTCGCCGGTGTGGTGCTCGAAGAGGGAGTAGATGTGGGTGCCCCGCAGGTGAAAGGCCAGGGCGTGCATGTTCCCCAGGTTGATGACGAACTGCTCCTCCTGCTGGGCCACCAGAGGGTCCTGGAGGGCGCCCAGGGCGGCCGCCGGTCCGGTGTCCAGGAAGACGGTTGGCACCCCCTCCGGGGCGGCATAGCGGAGCATGGCTCGCGCCCGCGTCAGGTAGTCCGGCACCTCCTCGGGCAGGAAGGCGAAGGCCCGCAGGTCGTTGCGGCGCTCCACCACCCGCCGCAGATGCTCGAAGCGGAACAGGCGGTCGGAGTAGCCAGGGGGAGCGGCCCCGTGGTCCAGGCAGGCCAGGGCCAGGCCATCGAAGCGGGTCTCCACCTCGAAGCGGGAGAGGGCAGCCCGCACCGCCTCCAGGTCCAGGTCCTGGAGGCGGACGCGGAGAGCTTCGCCGTCTATGCGGCGGGCCTCGTCCTCGGAGACGATGGTGACGCCCATGGCCGCCACCCGGGACAGGTCGTCGTCGAAGGTCTGGGCCGCCTCCGGCGTGGCGTAGGCGGGGAGGCCGGCCTCCAGGTGACGCTCCAGGGCCCAGTGGCAGGGGCCGCCGCCCATGACGGTGCCCGTCAGCACCAGGGGCCGCCCCTCTCGCGTCGCCCGGGCTATTCGCCGGGCGGCGATCTCCGTAGCGGAGGGCATGATCATCTGGACGCAGTTCTCCAGCGGCTGCTCGCTGTCGAACAGCAGGATGTCCTGGGTGCCCGTCCCCATATCGATGGCCAGGACGCGCATGGTTGCACCACCTCGGCGTTGGAGCCTAGCGTCGGCCCGTCAGGTGCTCCAGGAACCAGTCCCGCGCCACCCCCGCCGCCAGCTCGAAGTCCTTGGTGTAGGCGTCGAAGTGGCCGCCGGGGAGGATGACCAGCTTCTTGGGCTCCAGAGCGCGGTTGTAGGCCTCCAGGGCCAGATCAGTGGGGGTGAGGACATCGTTGGCCGCCACCACCATGAGCAGGGGCGTGGGAGCGATGCGCTCTATGTAGGCCAGGGGCTCATACTCCATGAGCATCTCGATGGAGCGGAGGGTGACCTCGTTGCGCCAGGCCGGCGCCCGCGTCCGGCCCGTCTCCGTGAACCACTGCCAGGAGTCCGGCGTGGGCAGGGCGCAGGGAGTGGTGGTGGGGTCTTCGGAGACCACCGCGATCATCCCCGGCGGCTGCCCGGCGAAGCGGGCCTCGCGGTCGGCGTCCAGTTGCGCCCGTAGCTGGACCACCACGTCGTTGCGCACCAGCCGCAAGACGTTGCGGTAGCCGCTCACCAGGGGCACCTGGGAGACGACGCATCTTACCCGCTTGTCTATGGCGGCCACCACCAGGACGTGGCCGCCGCTATAGCTGGAGCCCCAGATGCCGATGCGCTCCCGGTCCACCTCGGGCAGGCTGCGGACGTAGGTGATGGCGTGGCGGTAGTCGCGGGCCTGCGCCCAGGGGTCTATCTCCTGGCGGGGCTCACCGTCGCTGGCACCGAAGTTGCGGTTGTCGAAGACCAGTGCGCCCAGGCCAGCCTCGCTGAAGACCTCGGCGTAGCGGTCCAGGTACATCTCCTTGACGGCGGAGAAGCCGTGGGCCATCACCACAGTGGGCACCGGCCCGCTGGCGCCGTCCGGGTAGTAGAACCAGCCCCTCAGGGTCACGCCTTCGGCGTCGAACTCGATATCACGACGCATCCCACACCTCCCTGCGAACGCTTCAGAATGCCCGGCGCTGGCCTAATATGATACACCGGACGAGCCCTCCCGGCCCCCTAGAGCCTGTCCAGCAGCACCAGGACGCCGATGACGATAAAGGCCACCCCGGCCACCTTCTCCACTATCTCCGTGGAGATGTAGCGGGCGCCCAGCATCCCCACGACCACGGCGATGGCGGCCGCCAGAAGGAAGCCCATCACCGCTCCCAGGAGGATGGCCGCAGGCGCCCGCTCCCTGGCGGAGAGGGCTATGACGGCTAGCTGCGTCTTGTCGCCCAGCTCGGCCAGGAAGATGAGGGCGAAGGTGGAGAGGAGGAGTTTCAGCTCCAAGGCATCACCTCCGGCGGCCGTCGCGGCCAGCGGCCCCGGGGCCTGCCGCCCCGGGGCCGCTGGCCGATGACCTTGACGCCGCCCATGTAGGGCTGGAGCACCTCCGGCACCAGCACAGTGCCGTCGGGCTGCTGATAGTTCTCCAGGAGCGCGATCATCGTGCGGGGGAGGGCCAGGCCGGAGCCGTTGAGGGTGTGGACATACTCGGGCCGCGCCCCCTTCTCGCGTCGGAAGCGGATGTTGGCGCGGCGGGCCTGGAAATCGGTGCAGTTGGAGCAGGAGGAGACCTCCAGCCACTCGCCGGAGCCGGGCGCCCACGCCTCGATATCGTAGGTCATGGCAGCGTTGAAGCCCAGTTCGGCGCTGCAGAGGAGGACGACGCGGTGCGGCAGCCCCAGCTCCCGCAGGAGGGCGCTGGCGTCCTCCACCAGCCGCTCCAGCTCCTCCGCCGACCGCTCCGGCTCCACGAATTTGTAGAGCTCCACCTTGTCGAACTGGTGCACCCGCTTGATGCCGCGGACATCGCGCCCGGCGCTGAACTTCTCCCGCCGGAAGCAGGGGGTGTAGGCGGCGTAGTAGATGGGCAGGCTGCCGGGGGGGAGGATCTCGTCCCGGTGGAGGTTGGTCAGGGCCACCTCCGCTGTGGGGATGAGCCAGAGGTCCTCCTCCGCGTCGTGGTACATGTTCTCGGCGAACTTGGGCAGCCAGCCTCCCTTCCACATCCCCTCCTCGCGGACGAGGGCGGGCGGGTAGACCTCCTGGTAGCCGCGAGCGTTGTGGAAGTCCAGCATCCACATGATGAGGGCGCGCTGCAGGCGCGCCCCCAGCCCCCGCAGGACATAGAAGCGGGAGCCCGCCAGCTTGACGCCCCCCTGGAAGTCTATGATGCCCAGCGCTTCCCCCAGCTCCCAGTGGGGCCGCGGGGGGAAGTCGAAGGAGCGGGGCTCCCCCCACTGGCGGACGATGACGTTGTCCTCCTCCCCCTCTCCCTCCGGCACGCGCGGGTCGGGCAGGTTGGGGACCTCCAGGAGGAGCCGCTCCAGCCGCCCCTCCAGTCCCCTCAGCTCGGCCTCCAGGCCCTCCAGTCGCTCCGACAGGAAGCTGGAGCGGGCCAGTAGATCGGCCCGCCGGTGCTCGGCGTGCCGACGCTCCCGCCCGGGGGCGTTCTCGTCCTGGAGCAGGCGGGTGAGCTGACCGATCTCCTTGGAGAGGGAGTTGCGCTCCGCCCGCAGCGTCTCCGCCTCGTGCAGGAGGCGACGTCGCTCCTGGTCCAGGGCCAGAAGCTCGTCCAGCGGGGCCTCCGTGCGGCGCTTGGCCAGCGCCTCCCGCACCGCCTCCGGGTTCTCGCGTATGAACTGAAGAGACAGCATGACCGGGGCCCCTAATCTAGACTAAGGCCAGCCCGGGCGTAAATCAAGAGCGAGAGGGGGCGCCTCATCCCCGGTCGCGGGCAAGACGGAACCCCTCCAGGGCCAGCGCCCGCACGTCGGCCGGGACGGGGACGGCCAGCCCACAGGCGCCGTCCATCTCCAGGGGCCGGCCCTGCCGCAGATCCTCCTCAGTGGCCCAGCAGAGGACGGTGCCGGCGGGCGGCGCCAGCCGCGAGCCGGGAAGGGGGCGGCAGAAGTAGATGAGGTCTATGTGCTGGTGGGGCTCCCCGGGCTCGGCGCTCCGTTCGATGAGAATGGTGTAGGGCGGCTGCACCTGCCCCGGGTAGTCGAAGGGGAAGACGGGGGCTAGGGGGAGCACCGCCGCCTGCAGCCCCGTCTCCTCCTCTATCTCGCGCAGGACGGCGGTGACGGGGTCCTCGTCCGGGAGGAGATGGCCGCCCGGCGGCACCCACATCTGGAGGCGGGGGTGCCAGAGGAGAAGAGTACGCTCCCCGTCCATGACGAAGCCGGTGGCGGTGAAGTGGCGGTGCATCAGTCGGCCTTCTCCCGCAGGGCGGGGAAGAGGATCACCTCCCGTATGGAGGACTGACCGGTGAGGGCCATCACCAGACGGTCGATGCCGACGCCCAGGCCGCCGGTGGGCGGCATACCGTGTTCCAGGGCGACGAGGAAGTCCTCGTCCGCCAGCTCCACCTCCTCCTGGCCGGCCGCCCGCCGCCGCGCCTGTTCCAGGAAGCGCTCCCGCTGGTCTATGGGGTCGTTGAGCTCGCTGTAGGCGTTGGCCACCTCCCGGCCGGCGATGAAGAGCTCGAACCGCTCCACCAGGCCCGGGTCGTCCCTCTTGCGCTTGGCCAGGGGCGAGAGCTCCACCGGGTAGTCCATCAGGAAGGTGGGCTGCAGGAGCCGCGGCTCCACCCGCTGGGAGAGGAGCTCATCAATGAGCTTGGCGCGGTCCCACCCCTCCTCCAGCACCAGCCCGATGCCCCGGCAGGCCTCCCGCAGGGAGGCGGCGTCCGGAAAGGCCCGGAAGTCGATCCCCGTGTGCTCCAGGATGGCCTCCCGCAGGGTGAGGCGCCGCCACGGGGGAGTGAAGTCTATGACGGTGTCGCCATAGGGCACCTGGAGAGTGCCCAGGGCCTCCCGGGCGGCATAGACCACCATCTCCTCCGTCAGTTGCATTATGTCCAGATAGTCGGCGTAGGCCTGGTAGGCCTCCAGCATGGTGAACTCGGGGTTGTACTTAGCGGAGACCCCTTCGTTCCTGAAGACGCGCCCCAGCTCGTAGACCCTGTCGTAGCCACCGACGATGAGGCGCTTCAGGTGTAGCTCCAGGGCTATGCGCAGATAGAGCTGGCGGTCCAGGGCGTTGTGGTAGGTGACGAAGGGGCGGGCGGCGGCGCCGCCGGCGGTGGCCTGGAGGACCGGCGTCTCCACCTCCAGGAAGCCACGCTCGTCCAGGAAGCGGCGGATGGCCCGGACGATGAGGCTGCGGGTGCGGAAGAGCTCCCGCACCTCCTCGTTGGCCATGAGGTCCAGGTAGCGCTGGCGGTAGCGGGTCTCCACGTCCTGGAGGCCGTGCCACTTCTCGGGTGGGGAGCGCAGCGCCTTGCAGAGGAGGGTGTAGGAGCGGGCCTGGACGGTGGGCTCCCCGGTGCGGGTGCGGAAGAGCTCCCCCGTCACGCCCAGGAAGTCGCCCAGGTCCAGGTCTTCCAGGCCGCGATAGGCCTCCTGGCCCAGGAGGTCCACCCGGTGGTAGGTCTGGATGCGGCCGGAGCCGTCCCGCAGGTCTATGAAGGTGGCGCGGCCCATATCGCGGATGGCGGTGATGCGCCCCGCCACCACCACCTGGGGGGAGTCGCCCCCCTCCCGTTCCAGCCGCTCCAGGAGGGCGATGGACTCCCGGGCGCTGTGGGTGCGGTGGAAGCGGGCGGGGTAGGGGTCCACGCCGCGGGCGCGCAGTCGCTCCACCCGGTGCCTGCGAGCGGTGACCTCGTCCATCCTGTCGCCTCGGCCGCTGCTCTGTCGAGATGAGGTGACTTGGGCGCTCGGGAGAAGGGATGAGGCGGGGATACGGCTCCCCGCCCCGCCATTTTACCCTCCGTCAGTCCCTGCTTCTAGCCAAGGGAGACGATGGTCCAGCGCTTGACGCCAGCGGGGGCCTGCACCTCCACCACCTCGCCGGCGCGGCGGCCCAGAAGGGCCCGGCCCAGGGGGGACTCGTTGCTGATGCGGCCCTGCTTGGGGTCGGCCTCGGCGCTGCCCACGATGGTGTAACGGTAGACCTTCCCCTCGTCGTCCACCAGAGTGACGGTGGAGCCCAGATCCACCACCTGAGAGTCGGGCCGCCCCTCGATGACGACGGCGTTCTGGATGATGGTCTCGAGCTGGCGGATCTCCCCCTCCACCATGGCCTGCTCGTTCTTGGCGTCCTCGTACTCGCCAGAGGTCTCGGAGCCGGCCAGCTCTCGCGCCTCCTGTATGCGCTTGGCCACCTGTGGCCGACGCACGTTGATGAGGTACTCCAGCCGCTCCTTGAAGCGGGCCAGGCCCTCACGGGTAACAGGTATCGGCTTATCGGCCATGGCCATGCAGACATCACCCCTCGTCATGCCCGAGAGCGGGCAAATAGACAAAAAGAAAACTGAGAGCCCTGGCCCTCAGTTTCCAAGGCCTTTATATTTTATCCACCGGGCCGGGGCCTGTAAAGGGGAGCCAGCGCCCGCCGGACAGCCGCTGGCCCCGGCCTACTCCAGGGAGGCTATGTAGGGGTAGTGAGGCTGCCCGCCGGCCACCACCTCCACCTCTAACTGGGGGAACCGCCGGCGCAGGGACTCGGCCAGGGCTTCCGCCCGCTCCGCCGTCGCCTCGGCGCCGTAGTAGACGGTCAGCAACCCCTCCTGGACACCCAACCCCTCCACCGCCTTCTGGAGGGCCTCCTCCGGGCCGGCAGCCACCACCTTCAGCTCACCGTCCACGATGGCGATGGCGTCCCCTTCCCGGACCGTCAGACCGCTGGCCCTGGTGTCCCGCACCGCCCGGGTCACCTCTATGGTGCGGACAGCGGCGGCCGCCTCCTCCATGAGCCTGACGTTCTCCTCCAGGCTACGCTCCGGGCTGTAGGCCAGGAGGGCGGCGATCCCTTGGGGGACGGAGCGAGTGGGCACCACGGCCACCCGCTTCCCCGTCAATTCCGCCGCCTGGTGGGCGGCGGCCACGATATTCTTGTCATTGGGGAGGACGATGACCTCGTCACCCGGGCAACGTTGTATGGCGTCCAGGAGATCGCCGGCGCTGGGGTTCATGGTGGGGCCGCCCGGCACCACCAGGGCGCCCATGCTGCGCAGAACCGCTGCCAGCCCCCGACCCTGGGCCACCGCTACCACCGGCGCCTCCACCTCCGCCGCCGCCTCGTGCTGGTCCAGGAAGCGGTCGGCCTGGCGCTGGATATTGTCTACCTTCACCTCCAAGAGCTCGCCCACGCGGGTGCCGTGGCTGATGGCGGCCCCGGGGTCGTCAGTGTGAAGGTGGACGCGCAGCAGTCGCTCGTCGCCCACCACCAGGACGGAGTCGCCCAGCTCCTCCATGCGGGCCCGTATGGCGGTGCTGTCCAGCCCCTGTCCCTCCACCAGGAACTCGGTGCAGTAGCCGTAGCGGGACTGGCCGGTCTGGTGCAACTCCTGGGTGGTGGTCACCCACTCCCGTTGCAGGGAGGCCCGTCCCGGAGGGGCGAGGGTCTCTAGCGGCTCCCCCGTGAGGTGGCGCCTCATCGCCTCCAGGACAAGCCAGAGCCCCTGGCCCCCGGCGTCCACCACGCCGGCCTCCGCCAACACAGGGAGGAGCTGGGGCGTCCGTTCCACCGACTCTCTGGCAGCGCGGGCCGCCTCACCCAGGACGGCCACCACGTCCGTCTCGCCCCGCTCCAGGGCGGCGCGGGCGGCCTCCGCCGCCTCCCTAACCACCGTGAGAATGGTGCCCTCCCTGGGCTGGGTGATGACCTGATAGGCTAGACGGGTGGCCTCCTCCAGCCCCTGGACCAGGGCCCTGGCGTCCAGCTCCCGGGCAGGGCCGACTCCCCTGGCCAGCCCCCGCACTATTTGGGAGAGGATGACGCCGGAGTTGCCGCGCGCCCCCATGAGAGCGCCCCGGCCCAGTGCCTCCAGTAGCTGCGCCACGGAGGCGTTCTCTCGCTGCGGCACCTGGCGTTCGGCCTCCGTCAGGGTGGAGCGGAGGGTAAGGAGCATGTTGGTGCCGGTATCGCCGTCGGGGACGGGGAAGACGTTGATGGCATTCAGCGCCTCTTCCTGCGCCTCCAGGACGGACAGGGCCGCCTGGAGGGCCTGGAACAGGTCAGCGGCCGTCAGGGCAGCCATGGCGCCCCGGCCCCGGGTGCCGGGGGAAGAGCCGACGTCGGTGGCAGGCTCCTCTCTCGTCTTCCGTCACCTTGCCCGTTGGCAACGCAAATGCTAAGATGCCGATTGCGCATTCTAGCAGGGCGCCTGTTTGCGGTAAAGGTGGGGGCAGATATGGCCAAGTGTCAGTTCTGTGGCAAGGGGACCATCTACGGGCGGAATATACGGCACCAGCACTCCGGCCGCTGGGAGCGACGCGCCCCCAGGACACCGCGCACCTTCAAGGCCAACGTCCAGAAGCGCTCTCTCGTCATCGATGGCAAGCGCCAGCGGGTCAACATCTGCACCGCCTGCCTGAGCGCCCTCCTCAAGAAGACCACCACCGTATAGAGCGGGACGCGCCCCCCTATTGACCTTCCAGTCGCTGGAAGGGCTAGCCTTCCCTCCGGGGCCAGCCCCCGACGAACGACCGAAGGAGGAGGTGAGGCCATGGAGGAAGGCCAGCGTTACAGTCTCTGCCCCGCCTGCGATGCCTGCCCGGAGGTGGTGGTCTACAGTGACCACGTCCTGCTGGGGGAGCCAGGCAACCAGACCAGACTGACCAGGGAGGAATGGAACCGCCTGGTGGCGGCCATCCGTTCCGGGGAGCTGGGAGAGCTCTAGGACCAGCGGCGGGGGCTGGCCCGACCGTCGGCCGGGAGGCCGGAGGAGATGAGCATGGACGAGAAGGACAGACGGCAGACAGTGCGCGAGGCCTATGCACGGGTGGCCCGCAGTGAGGGTAGCTGCGGCGACTGCGCCCCGTCAGCCCAGCAGAGCGTCCGGCGCCTGGCGTACTCCCCGGACGAGATCGCACTCCTCCCGCTCGGCGCGGACCTGGGGCTGGGCTGTGGCAACCCCGTGGCCATAGCCGGCCTGCGGGAGGGGGAGGTAGTCCTGGACCTGGGCTCCGGTGCCGGCATCGACTGCTTCCTGGCGGCCCGCCAGGTGGGGCCCAGGGGACGGGCCATCGGCGTGGACATGACGCCAGAGATGGTGGAGCGGGCCCGCCGCCTCGCCCTCCAGGGAGGGCTCTCCAGCGTGGAGTTCCTCCTGGCCGAGATCGAAGAGCTGCCCCTGGGAGATGCCTCCGTGGACGTCATCATCAGCAATTGCGTCATCAACCTGTCCACGGACAAGCCGCGGGTCTTCCGCGAGGCCTACCGTGTCCTGAGGCCGGGCGGCCGCCTGGCCATCTCCGATATCGCCCTGCTGCAAGAGCTGCCGCCAGAGGTGCGAGAGAGCACGGAGGCCTACGCGGGCTGCCTGGCCGGCGCCGTCCTGGTGGACGACTACCGCAAGATGGTTGAGGAGGCCGGCTTCCAGGAGGTGAGGACCAGCATCGTGGGGGCCTACTCCTGCGGTGGCACGGGAGCAGCCTCCTCCCTGGGCCAGGCCGGACCGGACAGCTACGCCGTCAGCGTCTACGTGGAGGGCTACAAGAGATGACGACCCGTCCCATGCGCATCGGCGAGGCGGCCCGCCAGGCCGGCATCAGCGCCAAGACTCTCCGCTTCTACGAGGCGGTGGGGCTCCTGCCGTCGCCGCCTCGCAGCGAGGGCGGCTACCGCCTCTACAGCGAGGGCGACCTGCGTCTCCTCCGCTTCGTGCGGACCGCGCGTGCCCTGGGCCTCTCCATCAGGGAGATACGGAGCATCCTGGCCCACAGCTGCCCCTGCGACGAGCTTCGCGACCTCATGGAGGCCCGTCGGCGGACGCTGGAGGCACAGATAAGGGCACTGGAGGAGCAGCGGGCGAGGCTAGAGCGGCTCCTCGCCACCTGGGACGACCTGCCCGGCGCGCCAGCGGAGGGCTACTTCTGCCCCCGCCTGGAGCGGGCCGCCCTCTGAGACACCGAACGGACGAGGCCCTCGCCACGGGCCCCTGGAGGTTCGGTAGCACGAAAAGGGCCAGGACACCCCTCGCCCAGCCGCCGGGCCTGGCAGGCCGGGCACATAGCACCCTCGAGCGTGCAGGAGAACGGAAGCGGGAGACTCGCTATCTCGCCGCCTCACGACCCGCTGACCCAGCACCCTCGGGAGCGCAAGAGAAACGGAGGCGGGCGTCTCGCCACGCCTCCCGCCTCACGACCCGCTCACCCAGCACCCTCGGGAGCGCAGGAAAAACGGAGGCGGGACAGGTTCTCGGCCACACTGGCGCGGTCGTTATAGATGGCGGAGGCGGCCACCAGGGCCGTCGCCCCGGCGGCCACACAGCGAGGCGCGTTCTCAGGCGTCACGCCGCCGTCCACCTCTATCTCCACCGATGACAGCCCCAGCCGGTCCAGCGTCTCCCGCAGCCGGCGCACCTTCCCTAGCACCGCCTCGATGAAGGGCTGGCCAGCGTAGCCCGGGTTGACGCTCATCAGCATCACCTGGTCCACCTCCCCCAGCACCTCCTCGATGGCGCTCAGGGGCGTGGCCGGGTTCAGACAGACGCCAGCCAGGCGGCCCCGCCCCCTCACCGCCTGGAGGATGCGGTGCAGGTGAGTGGCCGCCTCCACGTGCACGTTGATGATGTCGCCCCCAGCTTCCATGAAAGCATCGATCTGACGCTCCGGCTGGGCCACCATCAGGTGGATGTCCAGGGGCAGACGGGTAACGCGACGCACCGCCTCCACTATGGGCAGCCCCATGGAGATGACAGGAACGAAGTGACCGTCCATCACGTCTATGTGGATGCGGTCCGCCCCCGCCGCCTCCGCCTCCCGCACCTGCTCACCCAGGCGGGCAAAGTCGGCGGAGAGGATAGAGGGAGCGATCTTCACCGGCCTCACTACGTCTCCTCCAGACGGCGGCGGGCCTCCCGCAGCGCCTCCTGGACCCGGGTGGGGGCTGTCCCTCCGGGGATGTCCCGGGCCGCCACGGCAGCGCGGGCGTCCAGCGTCAGGGCATCCTCGTCGAACAGCTCGCTGAAGCGGCGGTACTCCTCCAAGGAGAGCTCGCGCAGGCTGCGTCCCTGGGCGCGGGCGTAGGCCACCAGCTCCCGCACCGCCCGGTAGGCGCTGCGGAAGGGCATCCCCTTGCGGACCAGATAATCGGCCAGGTCGGTGGCCAGGAGAGAGGGGTCGGCGGCGGCCTCCTCCAGCCGCTCCTTGCGGAAGCGAAGGCGGGGGAGCATGGCCGCCATCACGTCCAGGGTGGCCAGGAGGCAGTCGACGCTGTCGAAGAGAGGGGGCTTGTCGTCCTGGAGGTCGCGGTTGTAGGAGAGCGGGAGGGCCTTCAGGAGGGCCAGCATCGCCGTGAGGTGGCCGGCGACGCGGGCAGCCCTGGCGCGGGCCAGCTCCGCCACGTCCGGGTTCCGCTTCTGGGGCATGATGGAGGAGCCGGTGGCGAACTCCGCCGGCAGCTCCAGGAAGCCGAACTCCTGGCTGGCCCACAGCACTATCTCCTCCGCCAGCCGGGAGAGGTGAGAGAGACAGAGGGCAGCGGCGGCGATGAACTCCACGATGAAGTCGCGGTCGGCCACGGCGTCGATGGAATTGGGGGAGAGGCGGGAGAAGCCGAGCTGCCTGGCCAGGTACTCCCGGTCTATGGGGTAGGGGACGCCGGCCAGGGCGCCGGAGCCCAGGGGCAGGCAGTCCGCTCGCCGCTGGCAGTCCCGGAAGCGGCCGATGTCCCGCTCCAGCATATGGAAGTAGGCGAGGAGATGATGGGCCAGGAGCACTGGCTGCGCCCGCTGCAGGTGGGTGTAGCCGGGCATGACCGTGTCCAGGTGGGCCTCCGCCTGCTCCAGGAGGGCACGCTGGAGCGCCCGAATGCCTCCTACGGCCTGCTGACAGGCGTCCCGCACGTAGAGGCGCAGGTCGGTGGCGATGAGGTCGTTGCGGGAGCGAGCGGTGTGCAGGTGGCCCGCCCTCTCTCCCACCTTCTCGTAGAGGCGGGCCTCGATGTTCAGATGGATGTCCTCCAGCTCCTCCCGCAGAGGGAAGCGGCCCTCCTCCAGCTCCCGGCGTATCTCCTCCAGTGCCAGCAGGATGGCCTCGGCGTCCTCCTGAGGGACGATCCCCTGACGGGCCAGCATCTTCACATGGGCCATGGAGCAGGCGATGTCGTAGCGATAGAGGCGGTGGTCGAAGGGAAGGGAGACGGTGTAGGCCAGCGCCCGGGGATCGAGCCCCTGGGCGGTAGGGCTCTCCGGCTGTCCTTCCTGGTCGTCCATTCTCTGGCGATTATAGCAGCGGCCCCTGCGGGCGGCCGCGCCGGCCTCAGTCAGGCCGGGAGAAGATGGGTAGCTCCCGTATCTGGCCGATGGTGTCGATGATGTAATCGGGGGGCACCTCGGCACCGTCGTCGGGGGCGTCCTCGGTGGGGGCCACGGGCTCCCCCTGGGGCGGGCGACGCCATATGGCCACCATCCCCAGGGCCTTGGCGCCGGCCACGTCGGCCCGCAGGTGGTCTCCCACCATGGCCGCCTCCTCCGGGCGGAGGCCCATGCGCTCCAGGGCGTGCCAGAAGATGGCGGGGTGGGGCTTCAGGTAGCCCACCTCGCAGGAGATGGACACCACCTCGAAGAAGGGGGTGAGGCCCAGCTCGTCCATCTCCTTCCAGAAGCGGGGACCGGACCAGCCCCGGTTGGTGATGGAGCCCAGGCGGTAACCCCGCTCCTTGAGCCAGCGCAGGGTGTCCAGGACATCGGGATAGAGGCGGCGGCCCAGGAACTGGCCCTCCAGGTTCCAGGTGTCCCACAGCTCCTCCGCCTGCTCCCTGGTGATGCGCATCCCCAGGCGACGGGCCACCTGGCGGCAGATCTCCGGGTAGTCCGGGCTCCTGAGGTCGCCCTCGAAGGCGTCCTCGGTGGCCTCGGTGATGGCCAGACGGATGTCCCGGCCGATGATGCGCCGGTCCAGGTTGATCTCGTAGCCCCAGCGCTTGATGAGGGCCAGGAGACGACGGGTGGTCTCCTCCCTCACTTCGTCCCTGGGACGCATCTCCGGGTAGTGCCACAGCGTGTCGCCCAGGTCGAACAAGACAGCCTTGATGCTCATGCCCTGCCTCCCTCCGCTTCTATTGCACTATAGCGCCCGTGGGCAGGAGGGGGAAGAGCAGCGGCCTAGGGGGCGATGACCTCCGGCACAGTGCCGAAGCCGTAGCCTGCCCGGCGCAGGCCATCGATGACGGGCTGCAGAGCGATGGCGTCCTGGGAGGCGCCACCCACGTGGAAGATGTAGATAGCCCCGGGCTCCGCCAGCTCCAGGCAGCGCTGCACGATCTCGGGGGCAGGGAGTCCTCGCCAGCCCAGGGAGTCCACCGTCCACATGACGTTGTAGAGGTAACCGCGGGCGTAGACATCGGCGTTGACGGAGGCATCGTAGTCACCGAAGGGGGGACGGAAGTAGGGCCTGGTGCTGGCCCCCGTCAGGGACTGCACTATCGCCTCGGTCCGGTCCAGTTGCTGCCAGCGCTCCGCCTGTGTCAGGGGCGGCCGGCCGGTGGAGCGGCCAGTGAAAGAGGAGTGGTCATAGGAGTGGTTGATGAGGTGGTGCCCCTCCCTCACGATGCGCCGCAACAGCTCAGGGTTCTGCTCCGCCCAGCGCCCGGTGATACCGAAGCTGGCCCGGATGCCGTTGGCCCGCAGGGTGTCCAGGATGACAGCGGTGAAGCCGGCGTCGGCGCCGGCGTCGAAGGTGAGGGCCACCAAGCGGCGGGAGGGGTCGCCCTTGCTGACGACTCTGGCCGCGCCGGGCGTGGAGGGCGGCGGGGCCTGAGCGCCAGGGATCGCCAGCACCTGGCCCACGTATATCTGGCTGGGGTCGGTCAGGCCGTTGGCGGCTGCGATGGCCTCCACCGTCACCCCGAAGCGACGGGCTATGGAATAGAGGGTATCGCCCGCCTGGACGGTGTACGTGGTGCCGACGGCCGGCGGCGTGGGCGAGGGTGGGGGCGGCTGTGGACTGGGCGAAGGCGCCGGCTGCGGGCCGGGGGGCGGCGAGGGGACGGAGGTCGGCGGGGCGACGGTGGCGGGGGGAGGCGTGGCAGTGGGAGGGACGCTCGTCCCGCCTCCAGCGGGCGTTCCCGGGGTCGGCAGCGGGACCGCTCCCCCGCTACAGGCGATGGCGGAGACGAGGAAGACGAGGCCCAAAAGCAGCCGGCGCATGGCGCTCCTCCCCGGCTTGTCAGAAGGGACGGGAGGCCTTGGGGGCGACCGGCCTGTCCACGTCGCCTGGACCTAGGGGTCTCCGGCAGCCGTGCCTTCGGATGTCCTTCGGGGAGGGGGTCGCTCGGCGGGCCTCGCCCTGAGTATGCCAGAGGGAGCGGCCCCTGACAATGGGGAAGAGGCTCAGGGAGCCGGGGCCTCTCCCTCCGCCGGCTCCAGGGGCTGGGCCTGGGCCTGCACCCTGACTGGCAGCCCCCAGATGTGGATGAAGCCGGGCGCCGCCCGGTGGTCGAAGCGGTCGCCGGCCTCGTAGGTGGCCAGGGAGAAGTCGTAGAGGCTCCTGGGAGCGCGCCGGCCCACCACCGTGGCCTGCCCCTTGAGGAGCTTCACCCGCACCGTGCCGCTGACGTGGCGCTGAGTGGAGCGGACGTAGGCATCCAGGTCCAGACGGTGCTGGCTGAACCAGAGCCCGTAGTAGACCAGCTCCGCATACTCCTGGGAGACGCGGGCCTTGAAGCGCCGCTGCTCCCGGGAGAGGGTCATCTGCTCCAGCGCCTCGTGGGCGGCCAGGAGGGTGACGGCCGCCGGCGCCTCATACACCTCCCGGGACTTGATCCCCACCAGGCGGTCCTCCAGCATATCGATGCGGCCCACGCCGTGCTCCCCGGCCAGGCTGTTGAGAGACTGCACCAGCTCAACGGGCCCCAGCTCGCGTCCGTCCAGGGCCACGGGGACGCCCTCCTGGAAGGTGATCTCCACGTAGGCGGGGCGGTCCGGCGTCCGCTCCAGGGGGCGCGTCCATTCGAAGGCCTCCTCCGGCGGCTCCTGCCAGGGGTCCTCCAGGGGCCCGGACTCCACGCTGCGGCCCCACAGATTGGCATCCACGGAGTAGGGGCTCTCCCTGGTCACCGGCACGGGGATGTTGTGGCGGGCGGCGTACTCGATCTCCCGCTGGCGGTCCATGTCCCACTCCCGCAGGGGGGCGACGATGCGCAGGTCGGGCGCCAGCGCCTGCACCGAGACGTCGAAGCGCACCTGGTCGTTCCCCTTGCCGGTGCAGCCGTGAGCCACCGCCGTGGCCCCTTCCTCCCGGGCCACCTCCACCAGCAGCTTGGCGATGAGCGGCCGGGAGAGGGCGGTGGCCAGGGGATAGTGCCCCTGATAGACCGCCCCCGCCTGGAGGGCGCGGAAGGCGTAGTCCTGCAGGAAAGTGCGCCGGGCATCCCGCCACAGGAAACGGCTGGCCCCGGCCGCCAGCGCCCGGGACTGCAGCGTCTCGCGGTCGCGGTCCAAGCCCACGTCCACCGTCAGGGCCACCACATCGTAGCCGCGTTCTTCCTTCAGCCAGCGGATGGCCACCGAGGTATCCAGACCGCCGGAATATGCCAGCACCACTTTCTCGCCCATTACGGCCAGACCTCCAGGATGGACTGCGGGGCCAGGCTGCCCCCTAGGCCCCGTCCAGATGAGAGAGCACCTCGTCCAGCAGGGCCACCGCCTCCTCCAGTTGCTCCCGCTCTATGGTGAGGGGTGGCATGAGGCGAATGGCGTTGGGCCGCACGTTGTTCACCAACAGGCCCGCCCGCAACGCCAGGTGAACCGCCTCCTCAGCGGCGTCGCGGGAGAGCTCCAGCGCCCACAGGAGACCCCTCCCCCGAACCTCCCGCACGATGGGGTGACGGTCAGCCAGTCCCCGCAGCCTCTCCTCCAGGTAGCGCCCTTTGGCTTCCACTTGGCCCGGTATGTCCTCCTCCACCATGAAGCGCAGCACGCGGTGGGCCACAGCGCAGGCCAGGGGGTTGCCGCCGAAGGTGCTGCCGTGGTCGCCGGGCACGAAGACGGAGCACTCCTCCCGCGCCAAAAAGGCGCCGATGGGGAAGCCGCCGCCCAGCCCCTTGGCCAGGGCCATCACGTCCGGCGGCGCGTCGTAGAGCTGGAAGGCGAACATCGCCCCGCAGCGCCCCAGCCCCGTCTGCACCTCGTCCAGCATGAAGAGGATGCCCGCCTCGTCGCACCAGGCCCGAACCTGTCGCAGGTAGTCCTCCGGAGGGACGTAGACGCCGCCCTCGCCCTGGATGGGCTCCAGCAGAACCGCCGCCGTCCGCTGGCTGGTGGCCTGCCGTATGGCCTCAATATCGCCGAAGGGGACGCGCACGAAGCCCGGGGGAAGGGGCTCAAAGGGGGCGCGGTAGCGCTCGGCGCCGCTGGCCGTTACCGTGGCCAGGGTGCGCCCGTGGAAGGCGTTCTCGGCCACGATGATCTCGTAGGCGCCGTCCCGCCGCTCCTTCCCCCACTTGCGGGCCAGCTTTATGCATCCCTCCACCGCCTCGGCGCCGCTGTTGCAGAAGAAGACGCGGTCCAGGCCGGAGAGCTGGCAGAGGAGCTCCGCCAGCTGGAGCTGGGGGACAGTGTAGAAGAGGTTGGAGACGTGCATGAGCCGGCCCGCCTGCTCGGCGAGGGCCTGAACCACCGCCGGGTGGCAGTGGCCCAGGCTGACCACGGCGATGCCGGCCACCATGTCCAGATAGCGACGCCCCTCCTCATCGTAGACGTAGGGGCCCTCGCCGCGGACCAGCACCACCGGCAGGCGCTTGGCCACGTTCATGTAGTGGCGGCGTTCCAGTTCGGCCCAGTCGCTCATGGCTAGCGAGTGGCCGGCGGCACCATCAGCACCGGGGAGGTGGCCTGCCGGACCACCGCCTCGGTAACACTGCCCAGCCAGTGGGCCAGGCCTGAGCGGCCCCGGGTTGCCATGACGATGAGGGCCGGCCCGTTGCGCTTGGCCCAGCTCAGGATGACGTCCGCCGCCGCGCCGCCGCTCACGTCCCAGTCTACCCGTATGCCCTTCTCGGACAACCGGCTACCCACGCGGGCCAGGTAGCCGGTGGCCACCACGTCCAGCCGGCTCTCCTGCGTCCCCCGGAGGTCCCAGAGGACGATGCGGCTAGCCCCCACTGGGACCTCTACCGGCCCGGGCACCGCCTGCACCAGGGCCACCGGCAGGGAGAGACGGCGGGCCAGCTCCTCGGCGTAGGGGAGGGCCGTCTCCGCCAGCTCGGAGCCGTCCAGCGGCACCACGATGCGGGTGAAGCGGGAGGGGGCCACCCAGAAGCCGCGCCGTCGCTGGGGACGGACCACCAGCATGGGCAGGCGGGTCATGTGGAAGACGCGGTGCACCACGCTACCGATGAAGCTGCCGGGCAGCAGACCGCGGCCCCGCGTCGCCATGGCGATGAGGGAGTAGCCATGGCTCTCGGCGTAGTCCACTATGGCCTCAGCCGGGCGGCCCGCCACCACCTCAAAGTCCACCGTCTCCTCGGGCAGCTCCAGGCCGCGGGCGGTCTCGGCCAGGTACTGGCGGGCCAGCGGGGCCGCCTGCTCCCAGCGGCTCTGGAGGCTGCGCTGGATGTCGGCCTCGTGCTCATGGTCCTCTACCGGCGCCTCCAGCACGTAGAGCAGGGTCACCCGGCTGCCCGCCCTGCTGGCCAGGAAGGATACCGGGCGCAGTATCGCCTCCGAGCGTGGAGAGCCGTCCAGGGGAACGAGAAGCTTCTCGAACATCTCCATCGCCTCCTGCGCGCCCAAGCCAGGGCTCCGTGAAGTTTACTCAATTATAGTGCCGATAGCGCCGCCGTCTACAGCCGCCAGAAGGGAGCCCTGCTGGCGGCCATCGGCGATGACGGCCCGCACGCCGGAGGCGCTGGCCCTGAGGCAGGCCTCCACCTTGGGCACCATCCCCCCGGCGATGGCCCCCTGAGCGATGAGGCACTCCGCCTCCCCGGCCGAGAGGCGGGCCAGCACCCGCTCCTGGCCGTCCCGCACGCCTGGGACATCGGTCAGGAGGACGAGGAGACGCGCCCCCAGAGCGCCGGCGATGGCGCCGGCGGCCACATCGGCGTTGACGTTCAGGAGGCGCCCCGTGGCCCTCCCCTCCTGCCACTCCAGGGCCAGGGGCGCCACCACGGGGAGGAGCCCCCCCTCCAGGAGGCGATGGAGGAGGTCGGTCGCCACCCCCGTCACCTCTCCTACCAGGCCCAGCTCGGGCGACGCCAGGCGGGCCCGCAGGAGGGCGCCGTCCGCCCCGGAGAGGCCGAGAGCAGGCAGGCCCCGGCCCTGGAGCTCGGCCACCAGCTCTTTGTTCACCAGGCCCGCCAGCACCGCCGCCACCACCTGCAGCGTCTCCGGGTCGGTGACGCGCTGGCCGCGGTGGAAGCGCACCGGCGCCCCCTGCCGCTCCAGCCAGCGGGAGACCAGAGCGCCGCCACCGTGGACCAGCACCGGCCGCAGGCCCCTTCGCCACAGGGCCGCCAGATCGTCCAGGCTGGTATCGTGCTCCCCCAGGGTGGAGCCACCGATCTTGACCACCACGGCGTCCATCTCAGCGTTCCTCAGGTGGTGTACAGGCTGTTGAGGCGGACGTAGTCCTCCGTGAGGTCGGAGCCCCAGGCAGTAGCCGCCCCCTCTCCCAGCCCCAGGTCTATGCGGAAGCGGACATCGGGCTGACGCAGCAACTCCTTGGCCCGGACGGCATCAAAGGGCTCCGGCTGGCCCAGGCAGAAGAGGCAGAGGTCGTTGCCGTCCGGGTCCAGCAGCCAGAGGCAGAGACGATCCAGGTCCAGTTCGCAGCCGCTGTTGCCCACCGCCGCCACGATGCGGCCCCAGTTGGGGTCGGCCCCCTTGACGGCCGTCTTCACCCCCAGGGAGCGGACCACCTCCCGGGCGGCCCGGCGAGCGTCCTGACGCGAGGCCGCCCCCACCACCGTCACCTGGATGACGCGGGTGGCGCCCTCGGCGTCGGCCACGATGGCCCGCCCCATCTCCCGACAGGCCAGGAGGAGCGCCTCCCGGAACGTCCCCGCCAGGGGGTGGCCCTCGTCTATGGGCTTCCCTCCCGCCAGGCCGTTGGCCAAGACCAGCACCATGTCGTTGGTGCTGGTGTCGGAGTCGACGTCGATGAGGTTGAAGGAATCGTCCACCGCCTCCCGTAGGGCCCGCTGCAGGAAGGGCTGGGCGACGGGGGCATCGGTGGTGAGGAAGCAGAGCATGGTGGCCATGTTGGGGTGGATCATCCCCGCCCCCTTGGCCGCGGCGCCCAGGGTATAAGGGCCGAAGCGCAGCGCCAGGTGCTTGGGGCGGGTATCGGTGGTCATGATGGCCAGGGAGAAGTCCAGCCCCCGCTCACGCCCCAGCGTCATCGTCTCCAGGGCCGCCTCGATCTTGGCCATGGGCAGGAAGGTGCCGATGACGCCGGTGGAGGCTACGGCCACGTCGCTGGCGTCCAGGCCCAGCTTGCGGGCGGCCAGGCGGGCCATGGCGCGGGCGTCCTCCAGTCCGCGGCGGCCGGTGGCGGCGTTGGCGCAGCCGCTATTGGCGATGACGGCCTGGGCGCGGCCGTTGGCCAGGTGCTCCTCGGTGACCAAGAGGGGGGCGGCCCGCACCCGGTTGGCGGTATAGACGGCGGCGGCGGCGCAGGGCGCCTCCGAGTAGAGGAGGCCCAGGTCGAACTTGTTGGGGTTGTAGCGGATGCCAGCGTGGGCGGCGGCGGCCTGAAAGCCGGCCGGGCTGGTGACGGTGCCGCCCTCTATGGGCTCGATGGAGCTCTCCATCTGGTCTTGCCTCCTCACGGGTAGACCGGCGGGGCCTCCAGCCCCGTTTCCTCCGGCAGACCCAGCATCACGTTCATGTTCTGGATGGCCTGGCCGGCCGCCCCCTTCACCAGATTGTCGATGGCGCTGACCACCACCAGCCGCTCCGCCCGCAGGTCCACCGTGGGGTAGACCAGGCAGAGATTGCTGCCCCAGGTCTGCTTGGTGGTGGGCGGCTCACCCACCACCCGCACGAAGGGCTCGCCCCGGTAGGCCTCCCGGTAGAGCTCCAGCAGCGCCTGACGGGCCGCCTCCCCTGCGGGTAGGGCACCCGGGCGCAGGGGAGCGTAGCAGGTGGTGAGGATGCCGCGGGTCATGGGTATCAGGTGGGGAACGAAGGTGAGGCGGGGCCGGGCGCCGTCTTTCGTCAGGCGGGCCAGCTCCTGGGCCATCTCCGGCAGGTGGCGGTGCCCCTTCAGTCCGTAGGCGGCCACGCTCTCGTTGGCTTCCGAATAGTGGTAGGTGAGGCCAACGGTGCGGCCGGCGCCCGAGACGCCGGACTTGGCGTCCACCACGATGTCGGCCTCCACGAGCCCCTCCCGCAGGGCGGGGGCCAGGGCCAGCAGCGCCCCGGTGGGGTAGCAGCCAGGGTTGGCCACCAGCCGCGCCCCCCGCACCGACTCCCGGTTGAGCTCCGTGAGGCCGTAGACCGCCTCCTCCAGCAGCTCCGGGGCAGGGTGGGAGACACCGTACCACTCGGCGTACTCCTGGGGGTCGCGCAGGCGGAAGTCGGCCGAGAGGTCGATGACGGGAAGGCCGGCCCGGGCCAGAGGGAGGAGGGCCTCGGCGCTGGCGGCGTGGGGGAGGGCGGAGAAGACCACGTCCACGCCGTCCAGCTCCTCCCGAATGGGCAGGTCGTAGCAGGCCAGGTGAGGGAAGACCTCCGCCAGTGGCTTGCCTACCGACGAGCGCCCCGTGACGGAGGTCAGCCGCACCTGGGGATGGAGGCGCAGGAGCCGCGCCAGCTCAGCCCCGGCGTAGCCGGTGACGTTGAGGATGCCCGCTCTGATCATCGCTCCAGACCCCTAAATGATTCAGCCCCACCGGCCTGCGCTGGTGGGGCTTTAGTCACTTCCGCTATACCCTGGTTCTGGCGTAAGGCGCGCTAAAGCCCCCCACTGCGCCCGGCTCGGGCCCGTCGTCGCAGCACGGAAGGGGCTCCAGCTTGCATTACGCCAGTAAGATAGCGTCCCGCTCCCTTTGTGTCAAGCTCCCGCCAGCCCCAGTTGCCCCTTCCCGTGGGGGCATGCGTCCAGGAGGGGACAGTCCTGGCAGAGGGGGCGCTGCGCCCGGCAGAGCCGTCGCCCGTGGCGGATGAGGAGGACGTGGACGGGGTACATCAGCTCCGGCGGCACCATCGACTCCAGGCGCTGCTGGGCGCGGACGGCGTCCATCCCCCTGGGCACCAGCCCCAGCCGCTGGGCCACGCGGTGCACGTGGGTGTCCACGGGCAGGGCCGGCTTCCCCAGGGCGAAGAGGAGGACACAGGCGGCGGTCTTGGGCCCCACGCCGGGCAGCCCCTCCAGCCAGGCCCTCGCCTCCTCCACGGGCAGCTCCCTGAGGAAGGAGACGTCCAGGGAGCCGCACCTTCGCACCACCTCCTGCAGGAGGGAGCGCAGGCGGGCCGCCTTGATGCGGCCCAGACCTCCTATCTTTATCGCCTCCTCGACGTCGGCCAGGTCGGCCGTCAGGAGCTCCTCCCAGCGAGGGAAGCGGGCGCGCAGTCGCATAAAGGCCCGCCCGGAGTTGGCATCGCTGGTGTTCTGGGAGAGGACAGTCAACACCAGCTCCGTGAGAGGGTCGCCGTGGGGTCGCCAGGCCGGCATCCCGTAGAGGGGGGCCAGGCGGGCCACCAGTCCGTCCGCATCGAGGGTCGGCTGCGCCGCCCCTGTCGCCTCCCCGGGGGCGGGGGCCGTCGTCTCCGCAGCTTCGCCGCTCATCCTCCGCTAGGGCCATTTTACTCTCCTCCCGCCCCCCGGCACCTGTTACACTATCGACGAGAGGAGGAAACGGCCAGTGACAGCGGAGGAGCTGCGGCTCACCCAGATGGCCTCCTGCGCCGGTTGAGCCGGCAAAATAGGGGCAGAAGCCCTGGCGCAGGTGCTGCGCCATCTGCAGGAGCACGGGCCGGGGGCCAGCCACCCTGACCTCCTGGTAGGGCTGGCCTCCCCGGACGACGCCGCCGTCTACCGCCTGAGCGATGAGCTGGCGGTAGTGCTGACGGTGGACTTCTTCGCGCCCGTGGTGGACGACCCCTACGATTACGGCGCCATAGCCGCCGCCAACGCCATGAGCGACGTCTACGCCATGGGGGGCGAGGTGGCCCTGGCCCTCAACGTGGCCGCCTTCCCGGACGACCTCCCCCCTGACGTCGTCGCCCGCATCCTTCAGGGCGGCGCCGACAAGGTGGCCGAGGCCGGCGGCGTCATCGCCGGGGGCCACACCGTCATCGACCGCGAGCCCAAGTACGGCCTCTGTGTCCTGGGCACCGTCCACCCCCACCAGGTTCTCACCAAGGGAGGCGCCCGCCCGGGCGATGTCGTCCTCCTCACCAAGCCCCTGGGTACGGGCATCCTCACCACCGCTGCCAAGGCCGGCCGCGCCGACCCTCAGCACCTGGGAGCGGCTGTGGCCAGCATGAAATCCCTCAACCGCCACGCCTCCCACCTGGCCCGTCGGCTGGGCGCCCGCGCTGTCACCGATATCACCGGCTACGGCCTCCTGGGCCATGCCTGGGAGATGGCCACCCTGAGCGGGGCCTGCCTTCGCATCCGGGCCTCCGCCGTCCCCCTCCTGCCGGGAGCGCTGGAATACGCCGCCCGCGGCATCTTCCCGGGGGGCGGCCAGCGCAACCGCCGCTACTACGGCCCCCGCGTCCGCCTCCCCGAGGGCCTGCCCGAGGAGCTGGCCCTGGCCCTCTTCGACCCCCAGACCTCCGGCGGCCTCCTCATGGCTGTCCCCGCCGAAAGAGCGGCCGAGGCCCCTGTCCTCTTCGGCGAAAGCGGTCTCCCCGTGTGGACCATCGGCGAGGTGGTGGAAGGGGAGAGCGTGGAGGTCGTCCCCTAGGGGGCCAGGGCAGGTAGCCTCGCCTCTCTCGCCTCGGCCCGCTGCCACAGCGAGAGCACCAGCAGCCCCAGCCCGAACATCAGGCAGGCCAGGACGCCCCCGGCCACCGTCAGGGAGGCCGTGGAGGCCACATATCCGGACAGGGGCGAGGCCGGTATCCGGACCAGGGCGTATATGAAGGTGGTGAGGGAGACCACCATCGCCCGCTGGCCGCTCAGGAGACGCCGGTTCAGATAGTCCGTCACCAGGGGACGCGCCCCCACGAAGGCCAGGTTCATGGCGAAGAAGGCAACCACGGCATAGAGGGAGTCCCACAGGGCCAACAGGCCGTAGGCGGCGGCCGCCAGCGTCACCAGGGCCACCAGTCCCCCTTTCTCTCCCACCAGCGTCCCCAGCTTGTAGGCCCACAGGGAGCCTACCGCCCCGGCCAGCCGCACCGGCGCCTGCCAGAAGCCCAGCTGCCCCAGCGTCACCCCGTGGCCCACCAGGAAGGGTTGCACGAAGAGGAGCGGCCCCACGCTGGCCAGCGTGGCCACCCCGGAGAAGAGGAGAGCATAGCGTAAGACTGGCCTCCCCACAGCGATGGCCACTCCTTCCCGCACCACCGCCCAGAAGGAGGCCGCCATCTCCTGACGGAAGGCCGTCAGCGGCTCCCTGAAGGTCAGGGCCACCAGCACCGCCCCGAAGGCCAGGCCGATGGTCAGCAGAATGGGCATCTGGAGGTCGGTGGCAGCGGCTATGGGCGCCCCGGCCAGGGTGCCGGCCACCGTGGCCAGCATATTGATCCCCCAGGCCCGTCCGTACAGCCGCTGGTAGTCCTCCTCCCGGCCCAGGGCGCGCAGCGTATCGTAGAGAAAGGCCGAGTCCGGGCCCCAGGTAAAGGTGAAGGAGAAGGCCCAAAGCACGTAGGAGAGGACGAGCATCCAGAAGCCCACCGCCAGGCCGAAGAGGGTCACCGCCCCCGTCAGCGCCAGGGCACCCAGGACGAGGGCCAGCTTGCGCCCCCAGCGGTCGGCCAGGGCGGCCGCCGGCACCTGGAAGAGAGCGATGGTGGCCCAGAAGGGCACCTCCAGCAGACCCACCTGACCCAGTGAGAGCCCCTTTTCTTCCTGCAGATAGACCACCCAGATGGGCCACCAGAGTCCCAGGTTCAGGAGGAAATGGTAAAGGTATAGCTTCCAGACGTTAGCCTGGAGTCCTCGTGACGGGCCGTCGCCGCCCATGTCGGCCTCGCCAGTCTAATTGAGGTCGAAGAAGAAGAGGCCCGGCGCCACCCCGCCGATGTTGCGGACCTCGGCTATGTTGGCCAGCACCCCCATCACCAGAGCGAAGACAGCGAAGCCGATGAGGTTCGCCACGGCCGCCCGGGGGGCATCGTAGTCCGTGACGGCCTGCAGGGCCAGTTGGCTGAGGAGGACGGTGGCGACGATGGCGATGACCGCCAGCGGGACGGTGAACTGGGGCACCGCCATCAGCACCATCAGCCCCATGGGGACGAAGGCGAAGCCCATAGCCCGCACCATCCCGTAGAAGCTGACCATGGTGCCGAAGCCTATGGTCAGCACCTGGTAGGCCACATACACCCACACCAGCCACACCAGCACCTGCAACAGGCCGCCGATGAGGAAGGACTTGAGGAAGACCTCCAGCCGGCCCACGTCCGTCTGGAAGACCCACCAGAGCCAGGAGCCCAGGCCGGAGAGGAGGCTGGCCCCTATCACCACCGCCAGGGCAGGCACAGTAGCGCCGGGGTCGGCCTGGGCGTCCTCGAAGAGCGCCATATCGCCCCGCAGGAGCCGCCTCAACCAGCCGCCGGAGTAGACCTCGCTTCCCCGCTGACGCATAGCCCACCTCCTCAGGGGGTCTGGGGCCTGTCAGCCCCGTCTAGCTTACCGCAACGGCCGCTTTTCGGGTATACCGGGCCGTCGGGGGTAGCGCTCTGGCGTTGGCTGCGCTTTTCTCACCAAAACTAGTAGGGGCAGGGTGCCACCGCCCAGAGGTGGTAGGGGATGGACGACGGGCTGGTCGCCCCCGCAGGCGGCCAGCGCCCCCCGCGCCTCCGCCATCTCCTGGAGGGCCCGGCTCCCCTTGGGCGCCGCCAGGTAGCCACCGACCCTCAGCAGGGGGAGCGATAGCTCCACCAGGACGGGCAGGGAGGCGACAGCGCGGGCCAGGGCCAGGTCGTAGGACTCACGGTGGGCTGGCTGGCGGGCCAGCTCCTCGGCCCGCGCCCACACCACCTCCACGTCCCCCAGCCCCAGGGCATCCACCAGGCGACGCAGGAACTCCGCCTTGCGCCGGCTCGCCTCCAGGAGGGTGAGGCGGAGGCGGGGCCAGGCCAGCCGTATGGGCAGGCCGGGGAAGCCCGCCCCGGCGCCTATATCGATGGCCCGCAGCGGCCGCTCCCGGTCCAGCACCCCCAGCTCCTCCAAGGCCCGGCCCACCGCCAGGGACTCCAGGAAATGGCGTCGCTGCACCTCCTCTGGCCCTACGACGCTGGTGAGGTCCAGCAGGGGCGCCGCCTTCGCCAGCTCGCGGTAATAGAGGGCGAAGCGCTCCAAAGTCCCGGCCTCCAGAGGGACGCCCAGCCGGGCGGCCCCGGCCTGCAGCACCTCCAGTTGCTGCCCCTGCGAGCTCTCCTCCACGTTGACCGTCCCTCCTCGCTTTCCCTAGAATGGAATTTTGCCATGGAGTCCATCACACTCGCCCAGGCGGCAGAAAACTACCTCTCATCGCTGGAGGCCGGCCGGCAGGCGGAGGCCCGCCGCGTCGTCCTGGACTTCGTGAACTGGTACGGCCGCGATGCCGCCCTGAACCAGCTCCAGGGCCCTGACATCGCCCGCTATGTGGAATCGGGGAACCTGGGGAGCGGGGAGACGGCCCAGCAACGGGCCCAGGCCCTGAAGGAGTTCCTGTCCTACCTCCGCGAGAGGAAGCTGGTGCCCCATGCCCTGGCCCAGCACGTGCGGGTGCGACGCGCCCAGGCCCCCAGGCGGGCGGCCCCCGCTGCCGCCCCCGTGGAGATGACGGCGGAGGGTTACGCCGCACTCCAGGCGGAGCTGGAGTCCCTGAAGGCCCAGCGTCCCCTCATCGCCGAGGAGATACGTCGCGCCGCCCTGGACAAGGACTTTCGCGAGAACGCCCCCTTGCAGGCCGCCCGGGAGAAGCAATCCCACCTGGAGACGCGCATCCGGGAGATAGAGTCCATCCTCCGGCGGGCGGTCATCGTGGACGGCCCCTCCCAGGACGAGTCCGGCCAGCGCGTCCAGCTGGGGAGCACCGTCCACCTGCGCAACCTGGCGGACGGCCGCCTCCTCAAGTACACGGTGGTGGGCCCGGGCGAGGCCAGCGGCAGCGGCGGCCGCATCTCCAGCGCCTCGCCCGTCGGGCGGGCCCTCCTGGACCGCCGGCCTGGTGACGAGGTGGAGGTGCAGGTGCCGGCGGGCCGCGTCCGCTTCCGGATCGAGAAGATAGAGTGAGGCGGGCCCCGCCGGGGGGCCCGCCATCAGGGCCTCGTCCTTCTCCGTCTCCCCGTTCCTAGCCCCGCTGCTCCAGGGGCACGTACTCCAGGTCCATCGGCCCGGCGTAGTGGAGGAGGGGCCGGATGAGCACGTTGTTCTGCATCTGCTCCAGGACGTGGGCGCACCAGCCGGGCATCCGCCCCATGGCGAACATGGAGATGAAGAGGTCCTCCGGGATTCCCAGCAGGTAGTAGACGGCGCCGGCGTAGAAGTCCACGTTCAGGGAGATGCCGCGGGCCCGCATGGGTGCCGTCACCTCGGCGATGCGCTCCAGTATCTGGTACCACTTGGGCTGGCCCAGCTTCTCCCCCAGGACGCGTGCCCGCTCCCGCATGTGACGGGCGCGGGGGTCCTCCACCTTGTAGACGCGGTGGCCCATCCCCATCACCCGCCGGCCCTCGGCCAGGGTGCGCTCTATGTACTCGTCCACCCGCTCCGGCTCCCCTATCTCCTCCACCATCCGCATCACCGCCTCGGCCGCTCCCCCGTGCAGGGGCCCCTTGAGGGTGCCGATGGCGCTGACGATGGCCGAGTGCAGGTCCGAGCCGGTGGAGACGGTGACGCGGGCGGCGAAGGCGGAGGCGTTGGAGCCGTGCTCGGCGTGTAGGATCAGGTCCACGTCGATGGCCCGCACCGCCTCCTCGTCCGCCTCCCTGCCGTGGAGCATATAGAGGAAGTTGGCGGCGTGGCTCAGGTCGGGCCGGGGGGCCACCGGCTCCAGGCCGCGGCGGATACGGTCATGGGCGGCCACGATGGTGGGGACCTGTGCCGTCAGCCGCACCGATTTACGGATGACCGCCTCTCGAGAGTGGTCGTCCACGTCGGGATCGAAGGCGGCCAGGGCGGAGACAGCGGTGCGCAGGACGTCCATGGGGTGGGCCTTCTGCACCAGCCGGATGACCTCGATGACGGCCGGGGGCAGGGCCCGGCTCTCCTTGAGCTGACGATCCAGCTCCTCCAGCTCCGCCCGACGGGGCAGCCGTCCGTGCCAGAGGAGGTAGATGACCTCCTCGAAGGTGGAGCGCTCCGCCAGGTCATGGATGTTATACCCGTGGTAGAGGAGCTTCCCCTGCTCACCGTCTATGAGGCTCGTCTCGGTGGTGTCCAGGACGACGCCCTTAAGGCCACGGGCCACCTCGGGGGCGCTGGTCGGCTGGCTCATGACTCCTCTCCTTACGTCAGGATTTCCCCGGGCAAGCGAAGACCCGCAGAGGCCGCTCCTCCACGGGCCCTCCATCCCCTGTATGGGCCTATAGCTATACCCGATGAGCGGCCCAATTATAGCTTTTGCTAAGGGACTTTGCAACTCCAGCGCCCGTCGCCTTGACCCAGCGCTAATTTGGTGATATAAGGAACAATCGAGCGGGGTGCTCTGTTGAGGCAGGTGTCGCGACGCCGCTCCCTCACCTTCGGCACCGTTCCCCAAGGCACCGTCAGACGTTCCTGGTGGGGGCTGAGTGCCCGTTACCTCGTTCCTCTCTCCGCCCTGTCGGTCTACGCCCTCATCGTCCTCGGGGGGACGGTGCGGGCCACCGGCTCCAGCCTGGCCTGCCCGGACTGGCCCCTCTGCCACGGGCAACTGGTGCCACCCCTGGAGCGACAGATCCTCATCGAGTACTCGCACCGGCTGCTGGCCTCGGTGACGGGGCTGCTGGTGGCCCTGAGCACCCTGGTGGTCTGGCTGCGGCACCGCGACAACGGCCCCCTGCTGCTGGGGGTGACGCTGGCCATCCCCCTGATAGTGGCCCAGGCGCTGCTGGGCGGCGCTACCGTGGAGCAGGAGCTGCCGCCGGCCCTGCGGGCCGCCCATCTGGGGATGGCGCTGGCCGTGCTGGCTTCCCTTCTCTTCGCCACGGTGGCGGTGCTGGGGGGGCTGGCCCCCGCCGGGCCGGGGGCGCGGGCGAACGCTCGGCCGGGGCCCCTTCTGGCGGTGACGCTGGTGGCCGCTCTGGCCGTCCTCTCTCTGAACTTGCTGGGCTCCTTCGTCTCCAACCTGGGGGCCGCCCTGGTCTACCCAGACTGGCCCCTCTTCAACGGCGGCGTGTTGCCGGGGCCGGGCCGGCTGGCCCACCTCCACTACGCCCACCGCGTGCTGGCGGCCTTCATAGGCCTCCTCGTCCTCTGGTGGGCGGCCCGCGCCTGGTGGACGGGGCGACGCCCCCTGCAGGCCCTGGCAGCGGTGACAGTGACGTTTTACATCGCCCAGACGCTGGTAGGGGCCAGCAACATATGGCTACAATTGCCGACGGCGGCCCGCGTGGCCCACGTGGCGCTGGCGTCCGCCATCTGGGCCGCCCTCGTCACAGCGGCGAGCTGGCTCTATCTGCAGCGCCGGGCGAGTCAGGGGGACTGAGTTGCTGGGAACAGCTATCCGAGGCCAAACGCGGGGCTTCCTGGGGACGGTCAGGTCTTACTTCCACCTGACCAAGCCCCGCATCGTGGTGCTGCTGCTGGTCACCACCGTGCCCGCCATGCTCCTGGCTGAGGGCGGCTGGCCGTCCCCCTGGCTCGTCCTGGCCACCCTGGGCGGCGGCGCCCTGGCCGCCGGCGGCGCCAACGCCCTCAACTGCTTCTTCGACCGCGATATCGACACGGTGATGCTGCGGACGCGGGGACGGCCCATCCCGGCGGGCCAGGTGGAGCCGGACCGGGCCCTGGTCTTCGGCCTGGCGCTGGGGGCGGCGGGCTTCCTGGTGATGGAGGCCTTCGTGGGCCTCCTGGCGGCCGTCCTCACCCTGGGCGCCTATGCCTTCTACGTCCTGGTCTACACCCTCACCCTCAAGCGGACGACGCCCCTGAACATCGTCATCGGCGGGGCGGCGGGGGCCATGCCCCCCCTCATCGGCTGGGTGGCGGTGACGGGCCGGCTGGAGCCGGCGGCCCTCCTCCTTTTCGGCATCGTCTTCCTCTGGACGCCCGTCCACTTCTGGGCCCTCTCCCTGAACTACCGCCGCGACTACGAGCGGGCGGGGGTGCCCATGCTGCCGGTGGTCATGGGAGAAGACGAGACGCGGCGGCAGATATTCTTTCACGGCGTGGGGACGGTGGCCCTGAGCCTCATCCTGCCCACGGTGAGCCAGGCGGGGCCCCTCTACCTGGCAGCGGCGGCCCTGCTGGGGCTGGTCCTCCTGGGCCAGGCGGGCTGGCTCTGGCTCCGGCCCACCGTCCGGCGGGCTATCCTCCTCTTCCACTGGTCCAACCTATACCTGGCCCTCCTCTTCCTGGCCATAGCCGTGGACGCCCTGGCGACTTAGTGATGCGAGGAACGAAGCCGTTGACGGGACACCGCCGGTGCGCGAGATTACTAATGGCACCAGGACGTAAGGAGCGGAACCCTTGAAGACGCTGCGCACTCTGGCCCGATACCTGGTCCCCCTGCTCCCGTTGCTCCTCGTAGTCCTCCTGACCGCCTGCACTGGCATCGGCGATGTGGACGCCCCCCAGAACACCTTCGCCCCGCGGGGGGAGTTCGCACGGGAGCAGAAGAACCTGTTCCTCTACGCCATGTGGCCGGCCCTGGCCATCATGATACTGGTGGAAGGGGCGCTCATCGTCGCCCTCATCGTCTTCCGCCACCGGCGCGGCCGTAGCCTGCCCAAGCAGGTGCACGGCAACCCGCCCATAGAGGTGATCTGGACGCTGGCGCCCCTCTTCGTCCTCCTGGGGCTGGCGGTGCCCATGGTCTCCATGATCATAGACCATGACCGCCCGCCTTCCGCCAACGCCCTCCCCGTCAAGGTGACGGGCATCCAGTGGGCGTGGCAGTTCGAGTATCCCACCATCACCGACAGCCAGGGGAAGCCCCTGACCATCCTGGGCACCCCGGAGCGCCCCGCTGAGCTCCATATTCCTGTCGGCCAGGAGGTGGCGCTGGAGCTCACAGCCTCCGATGTCATCCACAGCTTCTGGGTGCCACGGCTGGCCGGCAAGAGGGACGCCATCCCCGGCCACACCAACCACCTGCTGCTGGTGGCGGAGGAGCCGGGCACCTACCCCGGCCAGTGTGCCGAGTACTGTGGTCTCCTGCACGCCGACATGCGCATGGTAGTGGTGGTCCACGAGAGCGAGGAGAGCTTCCGCGCCTGGGCGCAGCAGCAACTAGCTGCCCAGGCCCAGAGCGGCCAGGGCCAACAGCAAGGGACGGCCCGCTAGGGAGGTAATAGCTATGGCGCAAGCGACGGTACCGAAGCCCCTGGGGCTGCTGGAGACGCTGCGTCAGGTCCGCCGGGACGCTGCCACCTACCAGGGCATCTGGAGCTGGATCGCCACGGTGGACCACAAGCGCATCGGCATGATGTACCTGGTGACCTCCCTCCTCTTCTTCCTGGCGGGCGGCATCTACGCTCTCCTCATCCGCCTTCAGTTGGCCCGCCCCGAGGCCGACATCGTCGACCCCCAGACCTTCAACGAGTTCTTCACCATGCACGGCACCACCATGATCTTCCTGGTGGTGATGCCTCTCTCCTCCGCCTTCTTCAACCTGGTGGTGCCGCTGATGATCGGTGCCCGGGACGTGGCCTTCCCCCGCCTGAACGCCTTCAGCTACTGGGTCTTCCTCCTGGGAGGCCTCTTCCTCTACTCCAGCCATATCCTGGGCGGTCCGCCGGACGGGGGCTGGTTCGGCTACGCTCCTCTCACCGTCCGCCAGCCCGGGCACGGCATAGACTTCTGGGCCCTGGGTCTCCAGATACTGGGCATCTCCTCCCTGGCCTCCGGCTTCAACTTCTTGGTGACCATCCTCAACATGCGGGCGCCCGGCATGTCCCTCTTCCGCCTGCCCGTCTTCGTCTGGATGACGATGGTGACCTCGTTCCTCATCATCTTCGCCATGCCGGTGCTGGCGGTGGCCCTGTTCCAGCTGTCTTTCTCCCGCCTCTTCGGTGCCCACTTCTTCAACCCGGCGGCCGGCGGGACGCCCCTGCTCTGGCAGCACCTGTTCTGGCTCTTCGGCCACCCGGAGGTCTACATCCTCATCCTGCCAGCCATGGGCATCGTATCGGAGGTGCTGCCCACCTTCGCCCGCAAGCCCCTCTTCGGCTATCCCTTCGTGGTCTTCTCGGGGATAGCCATCGCCTTCATGAGCTTCGGCGTGTGGGTGCACCACATGTACACCACGGGGCTGGGCCCGGTGGCCAACTCCGCCTTCGGCATCACCACCATCCTCATCGCCGTCCCCACGGGGGTGAAGATCTTCAACTGGATAGGGACTCTGTGGGGCGGTAACATCAGTCTGCGCACGCCCCTCCTCTTTGCTGTGGGCTTCATCAGCATGTTCGTCATCGGCGGGCTCACGGGGGTCATGCACTCCATGGTCCCCTCGGACTACCAGCAGCAGGACACCTACTTCGTGGTGGCCCACTTCCACCAGGTGCTCTTCGGCGGCGCTATCTTCGCCCTCTTCGCCGGCATCTACTACTGGCTGCCCAAGTTCACCGGCCGCCTCTTCAACGAGAAGCTGGGGCAGCTCCACTTCTGGCTGATGCTCCTGGGCTTCAACCTGACCTTCCAGCCCATGATGGTGGCAGGGCTGATGGGGATGCCGCGACGGGTCTACACCTACCCCTCTGGCTTCGGGCTGGAGATCTGGAACTTGCTGGCCACCATCGGCACCTTCGTCATCGCCCTCTCCATACTGGTGTTCATCATCAACGCCATCTACAGCCTGGTGATGCGGCGGGGCGAGGTAGCGGGCGCCGACCCCTGGGACGGCCGCACCCTGGAATGGAGCATTCCTTCGCCGCCTCCGCCCTACAACTTCGCCGAGATCCCCCACGTGCGGGCCCGTGACCCCTACTGGCACGAGAAGTACGTGGAGGACCAGGAGGGCCGCCCCGTCCCCGTGGTGGCCGGCGGCGCCAACGGTGAGGAGCACCACGAGGCGGAGGGGCACGGCGGCCATGGCATCCACATGCCTTCTCCCTCTTACTTCCCCCTCATCGCCGCCTTGGGCTTCCCCATCATCGGCTATGGCTTCATCTACGCCGACTACGCCCTGGTAGCGGCGGGGGTGGTGGTGCTCCTGCTGGGCATTTACGGCTGGGCCCTGGAGCCGGCCAGCGAGTGAAGAAGAGGGACGAAGGGGAGAGCAGGAGGAGACCAGATGCACCAGACGGCACGCCTGGCCGAGTCCACCCTGGAGACCTCCACGGGGCTGGACAACCGCAAACTGGCGATGTGGCTGTTCCTGGCCTCGGAGGCCTTCTTCTTCGGCTCCCTCATCGCCACCTACCTGCTGTACCGGGGCCAGAGCCAGACCGGCCCCCAACCGTCCGACGTCTTCGACATCCCCTTCACCTCCGTCAGCTCCTTCGTCCTCCTCATGAGCAGCACCACCATGGCCCTCTCGGTTGCGGCGGCCAACCGGGGCGATGTCCGCGCCCTGCGGACGTGGTTGCTGACCACCGCCCTGCTAGGCATGTCCTTCCTGGCCGGCCAGGCCTTCGAGTTCACCGATTTCTACCACCGTGGTTTGACCCTCTCCTCCAACCTCTTCGGCAGCACCTTCTACATCCTGACCGGCTTCCACGGCGCTCACGTCTCCGTAGGCGTCCTCATCCTCCTCTCCCTGTGGGTGATGGCCATGCGGGGGCAGATAGGACGCCACAACGCCATCAACGTGGAGCTCAGCGGCCTCTACTGGCACTTCGTGGACATCGTCTGGATCCTCATCTTCACCCTGGTCTATCTGATCCAGCCCTAGGAGGGTGACCGATGACCCTGTCCGAACTGCGTGGCGTCCGCAAGGCCCAGGAAGAGGCCCAGACGGTAGAGAGGCACGGCTTCCACCCTACGGTGGCGGACTACGTGCGGGTGGCTGTGATCCTCTTCATCGTCACCGCCATCGAGGTGGCCATCTACTACATACCGTCTCTGCACGGCATACTGGTGGAGCTGCTGCTGGCCCTCTCCTCCATCAAGTTCGTGCTGGTGGTCCTCTGGTACATGCACCTGCGCTTCGACAGCAAGCTCTTCTCGGCCCTCTTCGCTATGGGTCTGGCGATGACCATAGCCCTGTTCGTGGCTACCTTGGCTACTCTGGGGGCTGGTCTCCTGTGAGGAAGGGCGGGCGATGCTAGGGCGATGCCATTCCTGCACATCGTAGGCATACCCGGCGGTGCCGGGCCGTTCGACTGGTCAGCCTGGATCCATCCCGACGTCCTCATCATCATCCTGGCCCTGTTGGGGGCCTACATCTACGCCCTGCGCTACCTGCGCCCCCGCATCTCTGACGCCGGACGGGTGAAGCGGGCCCAGGTAGGGCTCTTCCTGCTGGGGCTCTTCGCCCTCTACCTGGCCGACAGTTCTCCCCTGGAGCGCCTCTCCGAGGGCTGGCTGGCCAGCGCCCACATGATGCAGCACGTGGCCTTCACCACCATCGCCGCCCCCCTCCTCCTGGCGGGCGTCCCCTCCTGGCTCTGGCAATGGCTGCTGCCCCAGGGACCCGTCAGGGGTCTCGCCCGCTGGCTGGTGCACCCCATAGTGGCCCTCTTCGTCTTCAACGGCGTGCTCCTCTTCACCCACCTGCCGCCCTCCATAGAGCTCCAGGTGCAGCAGGGCTGGTACCACATCCTGGTGCACGCCCTCCTCCTCCTGGCAGGGCTCGTCCTCTGGTGGCCGGTGCTCAGCAACATGCCCGAACTGCCGCCCATCTCCTACCCCATGCAAATGGCCTACCTGTTTGCCCAGTCCCTCATACCCTCTGTCCTGGCCTCCTTCCTCACCTTCTCCGACCGCCTCATCTACCCCATCTACGGACAGAGCCCCCGCATCTGGGAGCGGCTGGACCCCATAACCGACCAGCAGGTGGGAGGCCTGGTGATGAAGCTGGTGCCGGCCATCATCATGTGGGTCTTCATCGCCGTCGCCTTCTTCCGCTGGTACGCCCAGCACGAGGCCCAGGAGAGGGGCCCCCGCTGGGAGGGGGTGGAGGCGGAGTTGCAGCGGCTGGGCCTCACCCGGCGCAGCGACAAAGGGCCCAGCCCCTCCAGATAGCCGTCCGCGCAGGACCCCGTAAGATACCACGAGTGCGATGGGGGGCCGCCCGGTGCGGGCGGCCCCCCATTCCTCTAGCCTCTTTTCCTAGCGAGGAAGGGCCCTGAGCTACTGGACCACCAGAGTACCCGTCATCTGCGGGTGGACATCGCAGCGGAAGAAGTAGCGACCAGCGGAGAGGGGCGGCACCGTCACCGTGTTCTGGCAGGGGGCAATGCAGGTAGCTCCCTGGGCGATGACCTCGGTGGCGGCCTGCGTCCGGTATACGGCGAAGTTGTGGGGGATGCCGGTGTCCTCGTTGACGAAGGTGATGGTGACCTGCTGATTGGCGGGGACGGTGAGGCGGTCCTTGTCGAACCGGAGGGAGGGGACGGCCCGTATGGTGAGGGCACCACCGGCCGGGGCGCCGCCCTCAACTGGCGGGCCGGCCTCGGCGGCGCCCCCTCCCTCGTGCACGGCCGCCCAGATACTCCCCGCCAGGATGGCCAGAAGGAAGAAGGCGGCGAGGCCACCTATCTGCCAGGCCTTGATGTTGCGGTTCAGGGCCACGAAAGTGCCCGTGCCCAGGATGATGGTGGCCACCACCAGGGCCAGGACGGTGGCGCCGTTGACATCGCCCCAGTGCCACTCGGCCAGCTCCAGGTAGATGCGAGAGAGGCCGTATATGACCAGCACCGAGAAGAGGAAGATACCCACCGGCAGGAAGATGGGGAAGGCCAGGCGCTGGCGCACCGCCTGCTCCGCCTCGAACTGCTGCCACCAGCCCTCGCTGCGCAGGGCCTCCATGTCCAGCACCTGCAGGCTGCCGGGCACCAGCAGGTCACGGTGCTCGTTGAGGATGGAGACGACGGTGGGCTCGCCCGTCTCGTAGTCGATGAGGCTCTGGTCGTCCTCCCAGCGGGTCTCCACCACTAGCTGGACGTTCCCCTCACGGTTGATGGAGCGCACCACCCGCAGGTCGTGGAAGCCCGGCTGGTGGACCAGGTAGTTGCGGTGGTCGTCCAGCTTGGCGAGGAGCCCGCCGGGGCGCAGCGCCTCGTCCAGCTTATCGCCGGGGATCTGGGCCAGGACTAGCTGAACATACTCCATGCCTCACCACCTGGGGGGCCAGTCACGGCCCCGCTAGTGCGTTGGGGCTCTCCCTTTGCATCTCTTATCACAAGTCCGGTGTAAGGTCAACGCTATCGCTGGCCTCCCAGCACCGCCTTCAGCGCCGCCTCCACCTCCTCCAGCGATACGATCCCCTCGAACTTGGCAGCCACCCGCCCGTTGCGGTCTACCACGAAGATCCAGGGTTCAGAGGGGAGGTTCCAGTCCTTCACCGCCTGGACGGGTATCCTGGCCACCCCTTCCCGCAGCTCCTTGAGCTGGTAGGGCTCAATGTGGATGAAGATGGCCTGCTCGCGGTAGCGCTGGTAGAGAGGATGGACGATGGCCTCCATGACGGGTCCGCAGACGCGGCTCTCGCAGAAGGCGGGGGTGGCGAAGACGATGACGAGGGGCCGGCCGGTCTGGAGGGCCTCTGCCACCGTGTAGCGGTAGAGGTCAGGTATCGGCTGCAGGTCGGTGGTGAGCTCCCTGATGTCGCTCACGTCCTGCAGAGTGAGATTGTCGCTGGGAGGGGCCGGGTCGCCCACCATGGGCTCCAGCGTCCGCTCCCTCACGTCGAACCGGTAGGGCAGGGGGCCGAAGCGGTCGCCGTTGGACAGGGTGCCGGAGATGGCCGCCCCCCAGGGGCCGGCGGTATCGAAGCTGAACTCGGTCACATAGACGCCATTGGGGGAGAGCTCCACCAGGCGGCCGGTGCTCTCGTCCACGAAGGAGAGCTGCATGGAGACGAAGCGGGTCTCCCTCTCCCCCTTGGGCTGGGGCTGGCCGCCGCCCAGGTAGAAGAACTGGACGTTCACCCTGGCCCCTAGGATGGGCGTCTGCTCCCGGTCCAAGAGGCCGAACTGCACCCGGTTGCTGCCCACGGCCAGGCTGCTGTTCACCAGGAGGGGGCTTATCTCTCCCCCTAGCCTGGCCACCCGCCAGAAGTCGGGGCTGGTGGGGTCTCCACCAGCAGGGGAAGGGCTACCACCACCGCCACAGGCGAGGAGGGTCGCCACGAGCAACGGCCCTACGAGGAGCGCCCACCGCGGCAGGCGCGGAAAAGACCGCACCGATCAGCACCTCTGAATGTGAATTGTATCACCTGTGACAGCCCTAGACGAGGGCCCGCTGGGCCCGCACGCTGGCGCCCAGCAGGGGAACCAGGAGGCCGAGGACGAGGAGAACGGGCAGGTCCACCGCCAGCCCCAGGAAGGTCCCACCCTCGGCGTAGACGGCCAGCCGCAGCAGGTCCACGGCGTAAGAGAGGGGATTGAGGACGGCCAGCACCTGCAACCAGCGGGGCAGGTCCTCCAGGGGGAAGAAGGCACCGGAGAAGAAGAGGAAGGGGAAGAGGACCAGGTTCATCAGCAGGTGGAAGCCCTGCATGGTGCGGATGCGGCTCGCCAGGACCTGGGCCAGGCCGGCCAGGAAGGAGGAGAGAAGGAGCACCGTCAGCAGCGTCAGCAGCACGCCGGCGAGGACGCCATACTGCCATGCCAGGTCCAGGGGCGGCACCAGCGAGGCGATGAGCAGGACCAGCAGCGCCTGCAACGACCCGATGACCACCGCCCCCAGCGCCTTCCCCACGAATATCACCATCGGCCGGTGAGGGGAGACCAGCAGGACCTTCAACACCCCCCAGTCCCTGTCGTAGTAATAAGAGGCGCTGGAGAAGGTGGACGAGAAGAGCACCGTCATGACGATGGCGCCGGGCACCAGGAAGCTGGCGTAGTCGCCGTCACGGATGGCCTCCGAGGCCGGCTCCAGCCCCCCGGAGACGCCAGCCCCCAGGAAGGCCACCACCATGAGGGGGAAGAGGACAGAGGAGTAGAGCTGGGAGCGGGAGCGCAGGACGGCCCGCAGGTCTCGCCAGAGGAGGGCCTGCCAGACGGCCAGGGCGCCCGTCACGGCGTCCCCACCTCCACCCTGAAGGGCCTGCCGACGATGGCGAAGTAGGCGTCCTCCAGCGTGGCAGGATGGACGTGCACGCTGGAGATGCCGTCGCCGGCCATCTGGAAGAGGCGGGGGACGACATCGGCGGCGCGGTCCACGCTCAGGTGCAGGAGGGGCGGCGCCCAGGTGGCCTCGCCCACCTCCGGCCAGCGAGAGAGTTCGGCCAGCACATCGGGCGGGCAGGCGGGCCACTCCACCACCACGGCGTCCCGCCGCAGGCCGGCCTTGAGTTCCTGGGGGCTACCCTCCGCCACCACCCGGCCCTGGGAGAGGAAGGCCACCCGCTGACAGTAACGCTCGGCGTCCAGCACCTCGTGGGTCACCAGGAGGACGGTGACCCCGGCGGCGTTGGCCGCCAGTAGCTGCTGCCAGAGGGCGGCCCGCGCCTCCGGGTCCAGGCCGGTGGTGGGCTCGTCCAGGACCAGCAGGCGCGGCCGGTGGAGGAGGGCGCGGGCCAGCTCCAGCCGCCGGCGCAGGCCGCCGGAGAGGGTGCGGACGGCATCGCGGGAGCGCTCACCCAGGCCGAAGCCCTCCAGGAGCTCCTCCAGGCGCCGCCTGAGCGTCCGTCCCCCCAGGCCGTAGAGGCGCCCGGCCAGCCAGAGCGTCTCCTCCACCGTCATGAAAGGGTCCAGGCTGCTGCCCTGGAAGAGGAAGCCCATATAGGCCCGCACAGCGGGCGATGGAGGACGCCCCAGCACTCGCAGGGCACCGGCCTGGGGCTGCAGCAGCCCCGCCAGCGCCAGCACCAGGGTGCTCTTGCCAGAGCCGTTGGGCCCCAGCAGGCCGAAGAGCTGTCCGCCGGGGACGTTGAGAGTGAGGCCGTCCAGAGCGCGGTGATCGCCGTAGGCCAGGACCAGCCCCTCCGCCTCCACCGCCCAGGGGTGGGGGCTCTCCCTGCCGGCGGCCCGGACAGGGGAAGGCATCTCCCTCATACCAAGCCCATGCTAGCACCGCCGAGGGCCACGAGAAAGCGAGGCCGGCGGTTGCCCCAGGCCAACGATACCGCTAACATAAAATCTCACTATGGACAGCACCCGCATACCCGACCCGCCAGTGGCCGCCCAGCCCTCCACGCTGCGGGAGAAGCTGGCCTCCGGCCGCTTCATCGTCAGCGTGGAGATAGACCCGCCCCACGGCCTGAGCCCCCGCCGCGCCCTGCAGGCGGCCGCCCTGATGAAAGAAGCGGGGGCCGACGTCATCAACGTGGGGGACAGCCCCACCGCCCACGTGCGCATGAGCCCCTGGGCCCTCTGTCTCCTCATCCAGCGCGAGCTGGGGATGGAGACCGTCATGCACTACACGACGCGGGACCGCAACGCCATGGCCATCCACTCGGACATGGTGGGCTGCCACGCCCTGGGCATCCGCAACGTCCTCTGCCTCCGGGGAGACCCCCCCTCCCTGGGCGGCTACCGGGACGTCATCGGCGTCTGGGACGTCAGCGCTGTGGGCCTCATCCGCACCCTGCGCCTCCTCAACGAAGGCCTGGACTGGACGGGGCGCTCCATAGGGCGGCCCGCCTCCTTCTACATCGGCGCCTCCTGCAACCCCAATGCCGACCCCCTGGAGCCCGAGATACGGCTCATGCGGCGCAAGGTGGAGGCCGGCGCCGACTTCTTCCTCACCCAGAACGTCTTCGACATCTCTCGACTGGAGCGCTTCCTGGAGCGGGCCTCCCGCTTCGGCAAGCCCATCGTGGTGGGGGTCATACCCCTCCACAGCTACGAGCACGCTGAGCGCCTGCACCACGAGGTGCCGGGCATGCTCATCCCTGAGGAGATGCGAGAGCGTCTCCGCCGCGCCGGCCCGGACGCCCCCCAGGAGGGGCGAGCCATAGCCCGGGACATCATCTCCTTCTGCGCGGGCCGCACGGCCGGCGTCTACCTGGTGCCCACCCACGGCAACTACAACCTGGTGGCGGAGCTGGTGGCAGAGGCGAGGAGGTGAGGAGATGGCCCAGCGGCGGGTCATCACCCGTAGCGAGGCGGAGCGACGCATCGAGGAGTACCAGCGGCAGCTCCTGGAGCGCTACGAGTGCTTCTCCACCTGGGAGCTCTACGCCGATTTCGGCGCCGGCCATTGCTGCGGCGGCATCTTTCGCCTGCGGGATGCCGAGCTGAGGCAGCTCTACCGCGGCCGCGTCCCCGGCATAGAGGAGATGGAGCGAGAGGCGATGCTCAGGGCCATCATCGCCTACGAGATGGAGCAGGTGCGGGGCCCTATCACCTGCCAGGCGGTAGCCCGCATGGGCCGCGTCTGCGATGGTCTGGACCGCTACACCAACGTGGAGCTGACGGAGTGGTTCCGGGAGGCCCTGGACGGCGCCGAGGTGGTGGACGACCCGGCGCCGGAGGAGCCGCTGCCAGCCGGCCGCGCCCTCGCCTATCTGGCTCTGCTGGCCACCATGGCCGCCGGCGGCGTCACCCTCGTCCTCACCTTCCTATCCTAGGGCCGCCATGCAGGAGCACGACTTCCCCGCCAAGAAGGAGCGCGACCCCATAGCCGAAGCGCTGGAGCTGATGGTCTACGGCCTCTATATCATCGGCTCCCGCAAGGACGGCGATGTCAACGGCATGATGGCCGACTGGGTGATGCAGGTCTCCTTCCGCCCCCGGCTCCTCCTCCTGGCCCTGGAGAACGACGCCCGCACCCTGGAGAACGTCAGGGCCACCGGCGTCTTCAGTGTCAACATCTTAGGGGAGGAGTCCTTCGAGCTGGCCAAGCGCTTCGCCCAGCCCTACTACGCCGCCAAGGTCAGCGGCCGCCCCGAGGAGGAGGCGGCCAAGGTCTACCACAAGCTGGCCGATGTCCCCTACCGTCCCGGCCCCCGCACCGGCTGCCCCATCCTGGAGGCCGCCATGGCCTGGCTGGAGTGCGAGGTGGAGACGGAGTTCCCGGCGGGCGACCATACCCTGGTCATAGGCCGCGTGGTGGGGGGAGAGGTGCGGCGGCCCGGCCGCGCCCTCACCTCCGAGGTCACCGGCTGGACTTACGCCGGCTAGGCCACGGCCGCCCGCCCCTTCCGCAGGAGCTCCATCGCCCGCAGGGGGTCCGTCTCCAGGGGGAGGACGAGCTGCCGGGGCGCCTCCCGGTGCCGCTGGGCCCAGAAGGCGCGGGCCAGGGAGCGGTCGGCCAGGTAGCGGCCGTCTAGCAGCAGGAAGGGCAGGGCGCGGGAGACGACGACGCCCACGGCCCGCAGGTGGGCCAGGTCCCGGAAGGGCTGCTGCCGTCGCAGGGCCACGATGCGCCGGGCGCTCCGCGGCCCGATGCCGGGCACCCGCAGGAGGGCAGCGACGTCCGCCCGGTTCACCTCCACGGGGAAGAGCTCCGGGTGCCGCATCGCCCAGGCCATCTTGGGGTCCACCTCCTGAGGCAGGGAGCCGTCCTCCTGGAAGGGCAGCTCCTCGTGGCGGAAGCCATAGAAGCGGAGGAGCCAGTCGGCCTGGTAGAGGCGGTGCTCCCGCAGCTTGGGGACGGGAGGCGCCAGCACCTCGCCGCAGACGGGGTGATAGGCGCTGTAGTAGACGCGCCGCATCTGGAGGTCATCGTAGAGCCACTGGCTGGTCCGCAGCACCTCCCGGTCCGAGTCCCCGGCCGCCCCCACCACCATCTGGGTGATCTGCCCCGCCCGCAGCTTGTCCGGGTAGCGGGCCTGGAGGCGCCGCACCTCCTGCATGCAGGCCACCAGGTCGCGCCAGTAGTCCTTGCGCGGGGCGATACGGGCCAGGTGCTCCGGCGTGGCCGCTTCCAGATTTATGCTGACCCGGTCCGCCAGTTGCACCGCCCGCTCTATGTAGTCCGGCGGCTGCCCGGGCATGATCTTCAGGTGGATGTAGCCCTGGAAGCCCTCCCGGAAGCGCAGCAGCTCCACCGTCTCCAGCAGCTTCTCGGCGGTGCGGGCGGGCCCGCCCGCCACCCCGGAGCTCAGGAAGAGGCCGGCCACCATGCCCCGCCGGTGCATCTCCATAAAGGTGCGGGCCAGCTCCACCGGCCGGAAGGAGGCGCGGCGAGTATCCCGGTAGGCATTTATGGCGCAGTACCGGCAGTTGAGCTCGCAGACGTTGGTGCGCAGGGCCCGCAGGAGGGGCACCCGCTTGCCGCCGGCGGCCGCCCAGTAGACCCCCGCCGCCCCCGGCGCCTGACGCATCTGGGGCGAGTGGGCGCGGGCATAGGGGACGCCCACCTCGTCCACGTCCTCGGTGCCGCCCAGGAGCCGTAGCTTCTCCTCCGTCTCCATGGCCCACCCCCGACGAGAGATTAGCACAAATATTCTAACGACGGCCGCCCGCCGCGCCAATAGACTAGCTGGCACCCTTGGGGCAGAATGGCGGTGCGATGGCCGAGGGCGACCGCCGGGAGCGCTTCCGCTCCCTCTGCCGCGAGGCGGCCCGCTGCCGGGCCTGCCAGGACGTGGCTCACGTCCACGTCCTGGGGCCGGGGAACGGCCGTCCGGACGCCCTCGTCATGGTGGTGGGGGAGGCGCCGGGCCGGCTGGGCGCCGCTCGCACCGGCGTCCCTTTCACCGCCGACGCTACGGGCCGGCGCTTCGGCCGCCTCCTGACGGCGGCCGGGCTGCGACGGGAAGAGCTCTTCCTGACCAACGCCCTCCTCTGCCACCCTGGCGACGGCCGGCGGAACCGTCGGCCCCGCCCTCAGGAGCTACGGGCCTGCGCCCGCTGGCTGAGGGCGCAGGTGGAGGTGGTGCAGCCCCGGCTGGTGGTCTCCCTGGGCGAGGTGGCCCTGGAGGCGCTGCGCCTGGTCTCTCCCCATCCCTACCGGCTGCGTCAGCACGTGGGCCAGCTCCTGCCCTGGGACGGCCGCTGGTTAGTGCCCCTTTACCACCCATCGCCGCGGGCGGAGAACCACCGTCCCTGGGAGCGGCAGCTCGCCGACTTCCGTCGATTGGGAGATCTCGTGAAATTTCTCACACATTGTTGACCCTTGACCCTCGGCCTCCCATAATGGGTGGTGCCAGTCATGAGCGTGGATGCCCTGCCCTACACCGTCCTGCTGGTGCTGGCCGAGTTCACCATCGGCGGACTGTGGGTGCTCTGGGGCACCCAGGTGCGGGGCGAGGTGGCCTGGAGCTTTGTCAAGTTCTGCGCCGGCCTCCTGGTGGTGATGGCCACCCTCACCTTCGTCGCCGCCGCCAAGGTGACCACGCCCCAGGAGATCGCCGGCTATCCTCTGGACGCCGCCCAGATGGGCCCGGCCCGCGTGCTCCTGGCTGCCTTCTTCGCCCTCTCCTTCCCCTACGCCCTGCTCACCCTGCGGGAGGACCGCCGGAGCAGCCTCGCCGTGGGCGGTATAGCCTGCCTGGTGGGGCTGGGGGCGCTGGCCCTCCTGGCCCGCGTCTTCGCCCCGCCCACCTGGGGCTACGCTGGCGTCCTCCTGGCCCTGGTGGCGGGGGCCCTGGCCGTGGGCGGCGTCTCCATCGGCATGATCCTGGGCCACTGGTACCTGGTGACGCCGCGCCTGCCGGAGAAGCCGCTGCGGGAGCTGACGGCCTTCGTCCTGCTGGCCCTCCTGCTGCAAGGGCTGCTGCTGGTGCCCAACCTGGCCCTGCCCCGGGAGACGATACCGGGCGGCCTGGACGTTCCCCTCCTGCAGAGCCCCTTCTTCTGGCTGCGGGTGGCCGGCGGGCTGGCCCTCCCCCTGGCCCTCACCTACATGGCCTACGACTCCAGCGGCATCCGGGCTATGCAGTCGGCCACCGGACTCCTTTACATCGCCATGGCGTTAGTATTGGCAGGAGAGGTGCTTGCCAAGGGGCTCCTCTTCGCCACCGCCCTACCGAGCTGAGCGAGAAAGGGGGAGGTATGCATGCGGTTGGCAAGGGCCCGCTGGCCATGGCGGGGGGCGGCGGCCGGCCTGCTGCTCCTGGCCTCCATGGCCTGCGGCGACGGCGGCCCGCCCCTCCTGAGCGAGACCCGCACGCCCACGCCCCCGGGCCGCGCTAGCCCCATCGCCACGCCCTTCCCCTCGCCCTCCCCCGCGCCGACGGGGGCCGCCACCCCTACCCCCACGCCCACCCCCTCTCCCGCCCCGGCAGGCAACGTCCCCGTCACCCCGGTCTCCCCCTTCGAGATCACGGTGAGAGACGCCGTCAACGTCCGCGCCGCCCCCAACACCAGCGCCCCCCTCCTGGGCGGCATCTACCCCGGGGAGCGACGACGCGTCATAGGCGAGGCCCGCGGACAGGAGGTGGAGGCCGGCAGGGGCGACCTCTGGTATGCCCTGGAGGGGGGCGGCTTCGTCTACGCCCCCCTGGTGGAGAAGGTAGGCCCATGAGCGACAGAAGCTTCACCCGCGACGACGCCTGGCAGCTCCTGTGCGAGTTCACCCAGAGCGATTCCCTGCGCAAACACGCCCTGGCCGTGGAGGCGGCCATGCGGGCCTACGCTCGTAAGTTCGGCGAGGACGAGGAGAAGTGGGCTATCGTCGGCCTCCTGCACGACTTTGACTACGAGATGTACCCCACCCCGGACAAACACCCCATGGAGGGTGCCCGCATCCTGCGGGAGCGGGGCTGGCCTGAGGAGATAGTCCACGCCGTCCTCTGCCACGCCGACTACACCGGCGCCGAGCGCCGCACCCCCATGGACCGGGCCATCTACGCCGTGGACGAGCTGGCCAGCTTCATCATCGCCGTGGCCCTGGTGCGGCCCAACAAGAGCATCCACGAGGTAGACGTGGCCGCCGTCCGCAAGAAGATGAAGGAGAAGGGCTTCGCCCGCGCCGTCAACCGCGAGGACATCGTCAAGGGGGCCGAGGTGCTGGGTGTGGACCTGGACGAGCACATCGCCTTCGTCATCGAGGCGCTGAAGCCAGTGGCCCGAGAGCTAGGCATCGCCGGGGCCAGCTAGCCCGGCACCCGACGCCCCTGCTCCCCGACACCCCGAGGGCCCACGGGCGAGACGAGGCGCAAAGCGCTGGGAAGTCCCGATGAACGAAAGGGCCGCCCGGCATCGGGCGGCCCCCGCGAGGCGTCGCCGGGCCTCACTCTCTAGGCGTAGACGCCCATCTTGCGGGCGATCTCGTACAGCCGCTCGATGCGCTTGGGAATGGGCGGGTGCGTCTGGAACAGCCCCACGAACCAGTCCTGCTCCTGCCGCTGGCCCCGCAGCGGGTTCACGATGAACAGGCTGGAGAAGGCCGGCTGCACGTTCAGGGCGCGACCGCGAGAGTAGGCCTCCAGCTTCTCCAGGGCGCTGGCCAGCGCCAGGGGCGAATGGGTGATCTCCGCCCCCGTGGCGTCCGCCTCGAACTCACGCGCCCGCGAGATGGCCAGCCGGATGATGGTGGCCGCGATGGGCGCCAGGATGATGGTGGCCAGCAGGGCCAGCAGGTAGAGCCAGCCCGTGTAGCCGTTGCGGTCGCGGCTGCCGAAACCGCCCCAGAAGAGGGTCCACTGCAGCATCCAGGCCACGAAGCTGATGGCGCTGGCGATGACGGCGGCGATGGTGCTTATAAGGATGTCCCGGTTGCGGATATGGCCCAGCTCATGGCCGATGACAGCCCGCAGCTCCCGTTCGTCCAGGATGCGCATGATGCCGGTGGTGACGGCTATGACGCCGTTCTTGGGATCGCGGCCCGTGGCGAAGGCGTTGGGCTGGTCAGAGTTGATGATGGCCACCCGCGGCTTGGGCAGCCCCGCCATGCGGGCCACGTCCTCCACGATGCGGTGCAGCTCCGGCGCCTCCGCGGGCGACACCTCGTGCGCCCCCGTCGCCATCAGGGCTATGCGGTCCGAGAACCAGTAGGCGATGCCGTTCATCACCAGGGCCAGCACCAGCCCCACGATGAGGCCGTTGAACCCCCCGATGAGCACGCCGATGCCCATCAGTATGCCGCTCAGGAGAGCCAGCAACGCCACGGTCTTCAGGTTGTTCATCATGGCTCCTTCTTCACCCCCGAACCTGGTCTGTCCAGACCAGCGTCCATCTCTAGCATACTCCAGCTACAGCGCTCCTACCAACTGCCCTCCTCCTCTCCCCTCAGGAAGGCCAGGATGATGGTGTGGGCCTCCTCCGGCCTCTCCTCCAGCACCATGTGGCGCGCCCGCGGCACCAGCCGGAGACGGGCGTCTGGCAGCGCCTGCAGCAGACGGCGGGCGCTGCGCAGGTCCAGCCAGCGGTCGTCCTCGCCCCACAGGAGGAGCACCGGCTGAGCGATGCGCGAGAGGTCCAAGGGCTCCTCCTCCAGGAGGGCCAGCCCCGCCCGGACGATGGCCCTGGTCGTCCCCCTGACCAGGGCGGGCTGCCGCATGATGGCCCGCAGCTCCGGCGTCAGGATGCTGGAGTCCCAGACGCCCCCCCGCCAGAGCCATTCCCGGAAGAGGGGATCGTGCAGGGCCAGGGCTACTATCACCTCCAGCACGGGGGGACGCCAGAAGGGGCGCACCCAGGAGGGCAGGACGTGGCCGGGGACGGCGCTGGAGACCAGCACCAGCCGCTCCACCGCCTCCGGGTGTCGGGCTGCCAGGTGGAGGGCTATCGCCCCTCCCAGGGAGTGGCCGATGACGGACGCCCTCTCGATGCCCAGGTGCCGCATCAGCTCCCAGGTGAGGCGGGCCTGCCCCTGGGGTGAGAGGTCGGCCTCCAGAGCGCGGTCGGAGAGGCCGAAACCCGCCAGGTCGAAGGCCACCACGCGGTAGTCCCTGGCCAGCAGGGAGATGGTGCGGCGGAAGGTCTGCAGGGAGCTGCCCATGCCGTGGATGAGGACGATGGCCGGGCCCTCCCCCGCCGTCACGTGGTAGAGGCCGACGCCGTCCACCCGGGCCACATGTTGCGGGTCACGGAGCGACTCGAGCTCCTGTCGCTCGTAGCGGTGCTGCAGCCACTTGGCGTAGGCCCACAGGGCACCCGGCGCCAGGGCCAACGGCACCAGCCCGGCCAGCCGCGTCCCCTTCATGCCTCTCCCCCCTCATTCTCCCACCAGCAGCCGCCTCACCTGAGTCAGGCCCTCGGGGATGCGGGGGCCATACCAGCAGAGGAGCCGCCCGTCCACCAGGTGCACCCGCCCGTCCCGCACGGCGCTCACGGGCAGGGCCTCTATCTCCGGCAGGTGGCGGTGGCGGAAGCGGTAGGGCTCGCTGGGGAGGAGGACCACCTGGGGGTCTCGCTCCACCACCTCCTCCAGGGTCACCTCGGGGTAGCGGGCGGCGCTGTCGGCGAAGATGTTGTCGCCCCCGCACACGCTGAGGAGGTCATTCATGTAGGTGCCGGGGCCGACGCTCATCCACGGCCCCCGCCAGATGGGGCAGAAGACCCGCACCCTCCCTCGCCGGGAGACGATGTCGACGGTCTCCGCCAGCGCCTCCTCCGCCCGTGCGATGATGGGCTCCGCCTCCCGCTCCGCCCCCACCAACGCCGCCACGTCCCGCAGCATCTCCACCGCCTCCCTCACCGTGGTGGGCAGGGTGACGAAGACCCGCAGGCCGGCGGCCAGCAACGCCTCCACGTCCTCCCGGCGGTTCTCCTCGGCGCTGGCGATGACCAGGTCCGGGCGCAGGGCCAGGACGCGCGGGACGTCCAGCGTCTTGGTGCCCCCCACCCTGGCCTTGTGGCGCACCTCCTCGCGGGGCTCCACACAGAAGTAGGTGACGCCCACCACCCGCTCGCCGACGCCGAAGGCGAAGAGGGCCTCCGTCAGGCTGGGCACCAGAGAGACGATGCGCGCCGGCGGCGCTTCCACCTCTATGCTGCGGCCGAGGGCATCCTGCCTTCGCATGGACGCTCCCCTATCGTTACCAGTATAGACCGCTGGCAGGGCTACTGGGGCCGTTCTCCTAGTTGCACCGTGGCCTGGAGGCGCCGCTCCCCACGGTAGAACTCCACCGTCACCCGGTCCCCTGCCCGGTAGCGGGCCAGGGCCTGGAAGAGATGGCCGCTGTTGCGCACCTCCACCTCCCCCACGCGGACGATGATATCGTTGGGCTGGAGGCCGGCCCGGGCCGCCGGCGAGCCCGGCATCACCTGGTCTATGGCCACCCCGTAGTCCACGGGGAGGCCGAACTCGGCCGCCAGGCTGGGCGTCACCTCGGCGGCGATGACGATGCCCAGAAAGCCCCGCTCCACTCGCCCCCGCTCGATGAGCTCCTGGACGATGGGGCGGGCCGTCTCAGAGGAGATGGCGAACCCCACCCCCTCGGCCACGCCGCGGATGACGGCGGTGGTGATGCCGATGACCTCGCCCCGCATGTTCACCAGCGGCCCCCCCGAGTTCCCCGGATTGATGGCGGCATCCGTCTGGACGGCACCGGGGATGCTGACGCCGCACTCCGTCTCCTGAATGAGCCGCTCCTTGGCGCTCACCACGCCTTTGGTCACGGTGGGGCCGCCCGGCAGGTTGAGGGCATTGCCCATGGCCACCACCTCCTCGCCCACCTGGAGAGTGGCGGAGTCCCCCCAGGAGGCGGGATGCAGGTCGGAGGCGTCTATCTTCAGCACCGCCAGGTCGGTGGGGACGTCACGCCCCACTATGCGGGCAGTGAAGCGGCGGCCGTCGCTCAGGGTGACGGTGATACGCTGGGCGGGCTCATCGCAGGTATTGGGGCGGACTACCACATGGTTGTTGGTGACGATATGACCCTCTTCGTCGATGATGACGCCGGTGCCCACCCCCTGGCTGGGCACCACCTGGCCGAAGACGTCTATACTGGCAGACTCCGTGAGGATATGGACCACGCTGGGACGCAGCCTGTCCACCAGATCGGGCGTGGAGAGCGCCCCCTGCTGGGCGGGGGCCGGCGCAGCGCCGCCCGACTGCGCGGGCGCCCCTGCCGGGGGAGTGGAAGGCGCGCCGCCGCCCCCACAGGCTGCCAGGAGCAGCAGCGCCGCCACCGCTGGCCAGACCAGCCCGAAGGCACGTCCCATACACACCCATCATAAGGCGTGGCGAGCGGGGGCGCATTAAGGAGCCTTAATCATGGCCGGCCTACTGGGCCGGGCTGGTCTCCCTGAGCCAATCCACCAGCTCGGCGTCGTAGGGGAGGTCGAGGAAGGGACGGGGCGGAGGCTCCAGCGGACACACTGGTAGCGGTAACTGGCAGACCATCTCGTTGTAGACCAGGACGGCCAGGGGCAGCAGGGAGACCACGTCCTCGGCATTGTAGCGGACCAGGGTGGGCAGGGCGCCCCGGTGCCCTCTCTGGTGCAGGCGCCAGAGGCGGACGGCATCGTAACCGCCGAGCCCCTGCAGAGCGGAAGGGCGCGCCAGCCCCGTCAGCACCTCCACCCCCTTGAGACCACCACGGTAGCCCAGGCGCCGCAGCGGATACATTATGTCCAGATGGGCCAGCCCCTCCAGCACCGGCCCCATCTCCGCCTCGATGAAGGGGACATCGAAGCGGAGACCGTTGTAGGTGATGAGCAGGCGGTAGCGCTGGACCACCTCCGGGAAGCGGTGCAGGTTGTAGCCCCGCACGAAGGCCATGTACTCCCGGCCGTCGTAGAGGCCGATGACGGTGATGTGGCCGGGCCCGAAGGCGAGGCCCGTGGTCTCGATATCCAGGCAGACGGCCCGGTGGGCGAACTCGGCCAGGGCTCGCCAGCGCTCCCCGGCGGGGAGGCGCCGGTGGAAGTAGGCGGCGTCCTCCACCCGCAGCTTCTCCAGCGATTCGACCAGGCCAGCGCAGAGCCAGCGGCGCTGCCACTCGCCCAGCCAGGGCAAGGGATGGACCAGGGCGTCCTCCCAGGTGAGGACGCCCTCCAGCCAGAGCCGCCGTTCCGTCCCCGGCCCCACGCCTGGCAGGTGGAGAAAGGTGTTCCTGAGCATCTCTATCCTAAGATTCCCCCGCCGGCCCTCCGGGGCGCTCCTCCGCCAGCCACCGGGCCTGCCAGCCCTCATCCGGCTGCTTCTGGGCGAAGGGCCACGGCTCTCCCCAGCGCCCCCAGAAGGTCACCTCCCTCACCGGCCGCCGGCGCACCGGCCCGTGCCTGTCCAGCGGGTACCCCAGCACCAGCAGACAGTAGATCTGATAGCTCTCCGGTATCCCCAGCATGCGGCCCAGCTCCTCCGCCCGCAGGAGGGGCAGGTTGAAGATAGTGCCGCCCAGCCCCAGGCCACGGGCGGCCAGCAGCAGGTTCTGCACCGCCGGAAAGATACTGCCGCCGGGCGTGGAGTGCCGCCCCTTCTCTCCGCAGGCCACGATCACCAGCGGCGCCTCGGCCAGGTGGCGGACCAGGTGATGGACGGACTTGAGGGCCAGCCGCTGGCTACGGGGAAGGCGCTCCATGAGGGAAGGATCGGCGGCGTAGCGGGGCTGGTAGCGGGCCCACGCCTCCGCCGCCCACTCCTGGAGCCGCTCCTTGGCCGCCCGCTCCGTGACGATGACGAAGCGCCAGTCCTGGGCATTCCGGCCAGTGGGGGCACGGATGGCGGCGTCCAGGAGCTGGAAGATAACCTCCTCCGGGACGGGGTCTGGGCGGAGCCGACGTAGCGCCCGCGTCGTGTAGAGGGCCTGGAAGAGGCCTATCTGACCTTCCCTCATCTCTCCTCCTGGGGAGGATAGCACTAGCCACGCTGCCCCACAACGCCGCCTCGACGGCCTCCCTCGTCGCCAGTATGATAGAGGCAAGCCCCGTAGCGCAGGGATGCCCCGGCGATGAGGCTCCAGGAGATGGTGGCCGTGGTAACAGGCGCCTCCCGTGGCATCGGCAGGGCCACGGCGCTGGCCCTGGCCCGGGAGGGTGCCCATGTGGTGTGCGCTGCCCGCTCCAGCCGGGAGCGGCCCTCCCGTTTCCCCGGCACGATAGAGGAGACGGCCCGCGAGGTGGAAGCCCTGGGGCGCCGCGCCCTGGCCGTCCCCTGCGACGTGGCCAGCGACGAGGACGTGGCCCGCCTGGCCCGCCTCACCCTGGAGGCCTTCGGCCGCGTCGACATCCTGGTCAACAACGCCGGCATCAGCTACCGCGCCACCTTCATCGACACGCCGATGGAGCGCTGGGACAGGGTTCTGAACGTCAACCTGCGGGGCACCGTCCTCTGCACCAAGGCCTTTCTGCCGGCCATGCTGGAGCAGGGGGAGGGTCGCATCGTCAACATATCGTCCCAGGGGGCAGTGGTGGAGACGGCGGTGCCCCTGCGGCTCCTCTCCTATTCCGTCGCCAAGGCGGCCATAGAGCACCTGACACGGGGCCTGGCCCTGGAGCTGCAGGCGAAGGGCGTGGCCGTCAACTGCCTGCGCATCGAGCGGAGCGTGGTCACTGAGGGTTGGACCTACCACAACCCGGACCAGGACTACTCCACCTGGGAGCGGCCGGAGACGGCCGCCGCCATCATCGCCTGGTTGTGCTCTCGTCCCCTCTCCTTCACGGGGCGGGTGCTCACCATGGAAGAGACGAGACAGCTCATGGAAGGAGAGTAAGGCCACGACTGGCCAGGGCTGGGCCCTCGCTGCCGACAAGGGATCTGGCGACGGTGGGCGTCCGTATTAGGTTATGGAGGAGCAGTCCGGCGCTCGAGGCCAGCACCCGCAAGAGGGGGGACAGAGCTATAGCTCGTTGCCGGACGAGGAGCTGGTGGCCAGGCTCATGCGGGGGGACATACGTGCCTTCGAGACCTTGTACGACCGCTACAGCAGCCTCGTCTACTCCCTGGCCCGGAAGGTGCTGGGAGACAGCCACCAGGCCGAAGATGTGACGCAGGACGTCTTCCTGCGGCTCTGGCACCGGGCAGAGATGTATCTCCCCCGCAAGGGGCCCTTTCTGGGGTGGCTCCTCACCGTGACCCGCAACCGGGCCACCGATGAGCTCCGCTCCCAGATGCGCCGTCTCAAGCGCCAGGCCCCCACGGGCGAGGCCAACGTCGGCGGCGGCGACGACCTACTCCAGGAGGCCCACTGGGCCCAAGAGCGGGAGCGGGTGAAGGCGGCCCTGGCGGCCCTGCCGCCGGAGCAGCGGCAGGCCATCGAGCTGGCCTACTTTGGCGGCTTCACCCAGCAGGAGATCGCCCAGTTGACGGGGCTGCCCCTGGGTACAATCAAGACGAGGATCCGGCTGGGCATGCGCAAGCTACGGGCCCTGCTCCTCTCCCAGGAACAGGAGTGAGGTGATGGACTGCCAGGAGGCCAGGGAGCTTCTGGACAGCTACGCCCTGGGCGCCCTCGCGGAGCGGGAGATACACGCCCTGGAAGAGCACCTGGAAGGGTGTTCGCTCTGTCGGGGGGAACTGGAGGAGGCCCGCCGCGTGGCTGCCCTGCTGGGCCTCGCCGTCCCCATAGTCCGGCCGCGGCCGGCCCTGCGCCGTCGCGTCCTGGCGCAGGCGCGCCGGCCGGCGCTCCCCCGCCTGCGCTGGCTCTGGCCCGGCCTGGCCGCCGCCTCCGCCGCCGCCTCGGTGGCCCTGGCCGCCCTGGCCCTGCTCCTCTACACCCAGGTGCAGGATATGAGGGTGGAGCAGGAACGTCTGCGGGCCGAGATCTTCTCCACCCGCGAGCTGGCCAGGGAGCACACGGAGATGGTCTCCCTCGTCTCCCTGCCCGACCTGCGGCTGGTGCCCATGTTCCCCAGCCCACAGTACGGCGACGCCCGGGCCACCTACTACTGGAGCGAGAGCAAACGCTGGGGGTTCGTGGCCGCCGTTAACCTGCCAGACCCGCCGCCAGGCCGCGTCTATCAGCTCTGGTACCTCCGCAACGGCGAGGCCCACAGCGGGGATACATTCCTCCCCCGCAACGGCACCGCCTACCACGCCTTCGACCTCTCCCGCCTCCCCAGCGGCTGGCGGCCCACGGAGGTCACCGTCACCCTGGAGCCAGAGGGGGGCAGCCCTCAGCCCACTACCCCCCCCGTCCTCTCCTCCTCCCCCCTGCCCCGCTGAAACAACGGGGCCTACCCGGGCGTTCTAATGATGGGCTGCTGGCCTCGGCCAGGCCCACTCCATCCCCATCCGGGGGGCGAGACGGCCCTCGCCCCCCGGAAAAACACCTCCGGCCTATTGACCCGGTCCCTGAAAGGCGCTATCATCGTAATCTCAGGCAGGGAGTGAGACATGGTATCAGAGACGGCCGAGCTGGAGCCCATCGTCAGCGCCCTGGAGTCCCGGGGCTACCGGGTCACCTCCTCGCGGCGCTCCGTCCTGGAGGCCGTCCTCAGCCAGGCGGACCACTTCACCGTGGAGGAGATCCTGCGCCAGGCTACGGGGGCCGGCCGGGCCACCGTCTTCCGCACCATCCGCCTCCTGTGCGAGCTGGGCGTCCTCTGCCGCGTCCTCCTGGAAGATGGCCGTCTCCACTACCGACTGGCTGGCCCCCGACACCACCATCACCACCTGGTCTGCGTCACCTGCGGCCGCGTCCGTGACCTGGACGAGTGCGTGGTGGGCAATCTGGTGCGGGACATAGCCCAGAGCACCGGGTTCGACGTCCAGGGGCACTGGCTGGAGTTCTACGGCCTCTGCCAGTCCTGCCGCCAGGCAGCGCCCCCCGCTGAATAGACCGCTCTAAAGGAGGAAAGCGAGGAATGGATCGCTACGCCCGCCCGAAAGTGATACGGAGTATCAAAAACCTCCTCCGGCCGGCCGCCCTGGGCCTGGCCCTGGTGGCCCTCGCCGGGGCCTGCGGCGGCGGGACGGGGGAGGGACAGCCTCGCCTCATGGCCAGCACTGCTATCATCGCTGACCTGGTGCGGGCCGTCGCCGGGGAGCGCTGGCAGGTGGACGTCCTCATACCCGCCACCGCCGACCCCCACACCTTCGACCCTTCGCCCGCCCAGGTGAGACGCATCGGCCAGGCGCGGGCCATCTTCGCCAACGGCCTGGGCCTGGAGGGAGGCGGGCTGCGCGCCCTGGAGGCCAACAAGGCGCCCGGGACCCCCCTCGTCCTGCTGGGGGAGGAGGTGGCAGGCGGCCACGAGGGGGAGGAAGAGCCCGCACCGGAGGAGGCCCACGAGCACGGCCACGGCCAGGACCCTCACCTCTGGCTGGACCCCACCAACGCCGTCCGCTACGTGGAAATCATCGCCCGGAGGTTGGCGGAGCTGGACCCGGCGGGAGAGCAGGAGTACCGCTCCCGGGCGGAGCGCTACCGGGCCCAGCTAGAGGAGCTGGACGCCTACGTCCGCCAGCAGGTGGAGTCCGTCCCGCCCGAGCGACGCAAGCTGGTGGCCACCCACGCCGCCTTCTCCTATCTGGCCCATCGCTACGGCCTCCAGGAGGTAGGCTACCTCTCCAGCAACCCCGACGCCGAGCCCAGCGCCACCGCCGTGGCCGACCTCCTGCGTCGCATCCGGGACGAAGGGGTGCCCGCCGTCTTCACCGAGCCCCAGCTGGAGGGGCCCGACCGCGCCCTGGCCCGCCTGGCCCAGGACCTGGGCCTACAGGTCTGCACCCTCTATAGCGATGCCCTGGACGAGCGCATCTCCTCCTATGTGGAGATGATGCGCTTCAACGCCCAGGAGCTGGCCCGCTGCCTGGGGGAGAGGAGCGATGGCCGCTGAGACCCCGGCCCTGCGAGTGGAGGGGCTCTGGACCGGCTACGACGGCCGTCCGGCCCTGGAGGATGTCACCTTCAGCATCGAGCGGGGGTGCCTGGCCGGCCTGGTAGGCCCCAACGGCTCCGGCAAGTCCACCCTCCTGCGCACCATCCTGGGGCTGCAGCGCCCCTGGCGGGGCCAGGTCTGGGTCTTCGGCGGCCGCCCGGAGCGACGTCGCCTCGGCTACACTCCCCAGACGGAGAGCATAGACTGGGCCTTCCCCATCACCGTTTTCGAGGTGGCCCTCATGGGCCGTTACGGTCACCTGGGCCTCCTCCGCCGCCCGGGCAAGCGGGACCGTCAGGTGGCCTGGCAGGCCCTGGAGCGGGTGGGCATGGCGGACAAGGCCCGCCGCCGCATCCAGGAGCTATCGGGCGGGGAGCAGCGTCGCACCCTCATCGCCCGGGCGCTGGCCCAGGAGGCGGAGCTGCTCCTCCTGGACGAGCCCTTCGCCGGTCTGGACGCCCCCGTCCAGCACGACCTCCTCCACCTCTTCCAGGACCTGGCGGCGGAGGGGAAGACCCTCCTGGTGGCCACCCATGACCTCAGTTGCGTCGCCACCCACTTCGATCACGCCGTCTTCCTGAACCGGCGGGTCATCGCCTTCGGCCGCCTGGAAGAGGTGCTGCGGGAGGACGTCCTGCGGGAGACCTTCCAACGCCACCTTCTCCTCTTCAGCCACGGAGGACAGATCTATGCCGAACATCCTTGACGCCCTGCGGGAGCCCTGGACGCTGGCCTTCATGCAGCGAGGGGTGCTGGCGGCCTGCCTGGCCAGCGTGGTGGCCTCCGTGGTGGGCTGCTACATCGTCCTGCGGGGTATGGCCTTCATCGGGGATGCCCTGCCCCACGCCGCCTTCAGCGGCGTGGCCGCTGCCTTCCTGGCCGGGGCGAACCTCTACGTGGGCGGCGCCGTCGGCGCTCTGGTCACCGCCTTCGTTATCGGCCTGCTGGCCCGCCGGGGCGCCCTGAAGCACGATACGGCGGTCGGGATCGTCTTCGTGGCCGCCTTCGCCCTGGGCGTCCTCCTGGCCAGCCGTCGCAGCAGCTACACGGTAGACCTCTTCTCCTTCGTCTTCGGCAACGTGCTGGCCGTGGGCTGGCAGGACATCTGGCTGATGGCCCTCCTGGGGGGCATCGTCCTGGCGTTGGTGGCCCTCTTCTGGAAGGAGCTTCTCATCGTCACCTATGACCCGAACATGGCCGCCGCCCTGGGGGTGCCGGTGAACCTGGTGCAGCAGGGGCTGCTGGCGCTGGTGGCCCTGACCTCCGTCATCGCCCTCAAGGCGGTGGGGATCGTGTTGGTGGCCGCCCTGCTGGTGACCCCGGCCGCCACCGGCCAGCTACTGGCCCGCAGCCTGCCCGGGATGATGGCCTGGGCGGTGGCGGTGGGCCTCCTCTCCGCCGTGGGGGGCCTCTACGCCGCCTACTACGCCGATGTCTCCCCCAGCGCCGCCATCGTCCTGACGGCCACCGCCCTCTTCGCCCTCGCCCTCCTCCTCAGCCGGACGCGGGCCCGCCTGCGGACGAGGGCCTTTGCCCGGTCCGGCGGGCCGGCGGCCTGACGCCCACCCTCCCCTCCTCTGGCGGCCCCCGGGACGTTGACCGTACCGCCGCGCCCCTCTAACCTTGTCGACGCCGGCCCGGGCGGCGGCCGGCAGGCTGACCATCGACGCCGGGAGGGCGGGGGCGGCGCGGGGCATCTGGAGAACACCATCAGAGGAGGAGGACGATGCTGTTCGTCGTCATTCACAGCCACACGCCGGAGCTCTGCCCGGCGGACAACCCGGCCCCTCTACACCAGATGGCCAGCGAGCAGCACATACGGGAAAGCGGCGTCAGGCCCATCGGCAGCTACATCGCCCCGCCGGAGCACACCATGTACTTCGTCCTGGAGGCGGACGACTATTCCCAGGTGGTGCGCTATCTCCGCCCCCTGATAAAGATCGGGACGCCGCGCATCGTGCCGGTGCAGGCGCTGACGGAGGCGCTGCAGCTCCTCTCCTCCCGCTAGGGCCTGGCCGGCGGGCCTAGTAGGCGCTCTCCATATACTCGGCGATGGACTCCACCTGGAGCCGCTCCACCGCTATCTCCGGAGCGTAGACGATCTCGTCCGCCGCCCAGACCAGGGTGGGGCGGGCGTCCTTGCCTATGCCCAGGATGGCGTTCAGCACGTTGTGGACGTTGTCGTTGATGCGCAGAGTGTTGGGCCGGATGGGCTCCGCCAGACGTCCGTCCCGTATGACGAAGGAGTCGCCGACGACGGTGGAGGTGAAGTCGCCCGCCCGCAGGCCGTTCACCGGGTAGGTGTACCAGATGCGGCCGATGTAGAGGCCGTCCCCCACCAACCGCAGCAGCTCCTCCTGGGTCTCCACATTGCCGGGAATGATGACGTTGGTGGGGGCGATGCCCGGCTGCTGGTCGAAGTGGCGGCCGCCGCCCCGGGCGAAGCGGAAGCCGTTGCGGGGGGCGAAGGCGTGACGCCACTCCTGGGGATCCACCCCCAGCTTCTCCCGCGCCCTGGGGTCTCTCAGGATGCGCTGTGATTCGTACCAGTTGGCGAGGAGCCCTACCAGCACCCCCTCACGGACCAGCTCTGTGCGGCCGGTGGGGAGCCCCTCGCAGGTGATGCCCTTGGAGCCCACCAGGCCAGGGGCGGCGCCATCGTCCACCAGGGTGAAGAGGGAAGAGGCCACCTGCTTCCCCAGCTTCCCCTGGAAAGGCGAGGCGGCGGCGTAGAAGGTGCCCAGGGAGAGGCCGGGGAGCACCAGGTTGTCCAGGATATCCATCACCGCCTGCCGCCCCAGGACGACGCGGTACTGGCCGCCGGGCACCCGGACGCCTCCCAGGCCACGCACGGCGTTCCTGGCCGCTTCCTCCCCCGCCTCCCCCTGGAACTGCTCCAAGTGGGTGGCGGCGCCGTAGCCGCTCCCCTTGCTCCCCTCGGACTCCACCATGGCGGTGATGAAGGAGAGGATGAGGGTGGACTCGTCCGTCTGCACCTGGGGCATGGCGGTGGAGCAGATGGCCACCCGCTCCTGGAGGATGGTGACGTCCCCGCCCAGGATGAGGGCCAGCTCCTCCGGGCTGCGGCCCAGGGCCTGCAGCGTCTCGGAGGTGCGGAAGGCCCGCAGGCCGCCCCTCACCACCCGCCAGCCGGCCTCCACCAGGTCGGCGTCGCTCAGGTCCATGACCCGCGGGTCGTGGTAGCTGGCCAGGCGGCGTCCCTCCCCGGCGGGGCGGGGGAGGGAGGTGAACTCGGGATCGGCCACGGCGGCGCGTCGGGCCTTCTCCAGGGCGGAGCGGGCCCCCTCCAGGGTCAGGTCGGAGGGCTCAGCGCCGAAGCCCACCCGGCGCACCTCCTCCCCGGCCGTCCGCAGCACCACCTGCACGCCGATGCCGAAGTTCTCTATGGACTTGGGCTCCTCGACGCCGTTGCAGGGGATGTGCGAGGTGTAGTTGAGGCGGGTGTGCAGGATGCCGTTGCAGGAGACGAAGACCTCCGCCTCCTCCACGTCCTCCTGGGAACGGAGGAAGGCCAGCGCCTGCTCCGCCGCCCTCGTCAGCTCCTCTAAAGCCCTCAAGACCAGGACCTCCTCCGACTGATGGCTGGGGGATGGCCAGGCCGCGCCGCTTAGGCGCCGGCCACCTGCTTGAGCGCCTCCAGCGCCGCCTGGTAGTTGGGCTCCTGCGTCACCTCGGGGACGATCTCCTTGTAGCGGATGACTCCGTCCCTGTCCACGATCCACACGGAGCGGGCCAGGAGCTTCATCTCCTTGATGAGCACCCCGTAGCTGAGGCCGAACTGGTGGTCCTGATAGTCGCTCAGGGCCTGGATGCGGTCCACGCCGTTGGCGCCGCACCAGCGCCTGAGAGCGAAGGGAAGGTCCACCGTGACGGCTGCCACCACCACGTCCTCCGAGAGGGAGGCTGCTATCTCGTTGAACCGCTTCTCCTGGACATCGCACACCGGCGTGTCCACGGAGAGGGCCACACTGAGGACCAGCGTCTTCCCGGCGAAGTCCTTCAGGGTCACCGGCTTCAGCTCCATATTCACCAGCTGGAAGTCCGGGGCCCTGTCGCCCACCTTCAGGTCGGGCCCCAGCAGGGTCAGCGGGTTGCCCCGGAAGGTCACCACGCCCGGCCTCTCCTGTACCTGTGTCATTCGCTCCTACCTCCTGTCCTCTTTGTATTGGGGCTGCGCCCTCGACTCCAATGGTATCAGCGGGCGCCACTCAGGCGCGCCCGGGCCCGCATGGTGGGGCCGCCGTTGCTCATCCGCTTGGTCTGCATGGGCTGGCCCTTGCCGCAGTTGGGTATGGCGAAGAGGCGGAAATCGTTCCCCACCGCGTCCACGCTCAGGAAATAGTCCCGGGTGTCGGCCATGAGGCCGCCGTCCCGGAAGAGCTCCCCCAGCTTGCCGTCCCGTATCTCGTAGACCTTCATGGCTGTGATGCGGAAGTTCTCCCGGGACTCCGCCACCGAGGGGATGCGGTGCCCCACGATGTAGTAGCCCCGGTCCACCTCGCGGATGATCTCCTGAGGGTCCCGCTCACCGGGAGCGAAGGCCGTATTGGACATGCGGATGAGGGGCACCAGATAGGCGTCCGTGGCCTTGTAGTGGCCGTTGGGCTCCACCCCCAGAATGGCCGCCGTCTGGCGAGAGTTGGCGAACTCCTCATACAGGCCGTCCCGTATGTGGTAGACGCGCCGGGCGGGCGTCGCCTCGTCGTCGTAAAGATAGTGGCCGAAGCCGTCTATGGTGGGGTCGGAGAAGGCGCTCACCAGGGGAGAGGCCACCTGCCGCCCCCGCTGGCTCTCCCGCAGGTCCTTGAGGAGCCAGGAGCGGCCAGCATAGCCGGTCTCCATCTTGAGGGCGCGGTCCAGCTCCGAGGGGTGCCCTACCACCTCGTGACAGACCAGGGCGTTGTAGTGGGGGTCGGTGACCACCACCACCTCCTTATCGGTGGCGGGACAGGGGCGGGCCCTGGCCAGCTCCACCGTGTCCCGGGCCAGGGCCAGGGAGAACTGGCGCAGGTCCGGGTACTGGATGGCCGGTTCGTCCACGCCCTGGGTGATGACCTCCCACCCTCGCTGATGGCCGCTGAAGTCGTACAGCTCCTGGTGGGCGTCCGGCCCCTGGGCCACCACGAAGCAGGTGCCCTGGGTGATGGCCCAGGTCTGGTCCACGTTGGCCCCCTCAGAGGTCACCACCAGCAGGCGCTCCAGGTGGGTCTCGGCGCCGATGTAGTTGTAGACCACCTCGCTGCCCAGGGCCTGTACCTCCCGGGAGACCTCCCGCACGTAGCGGACGACGTCGGCCAGGGGTACCTCCCTGGGGTCCAGGCGGTAGCGGGCGGGGACGGTGTCGCTGCGGACGGGTACGGGGGCCAGGGAAAGGTCGTAGAGGCTCTGGGCCAAGGGGCCGAACTCCTCCCGGGCCGCCGCCTTCTGGCGGGCGTTCCACAGGGCCCGCTCGTAGGCGTGCTCCAGGCTCTCCCGCAGGCGGCCCACCAGGTCCGGGAGGTCGGCGGCGCCCAGTTGCTGGCCGAAGTAGCCAGCGGCGGCCAGGCGCTCCCCGGCGATGACCCGTATGCCGAAGGAAAGGCCGTAGTCCTCGCTGCTGAACTTGTCCATGCCGTTCTCGGCCACTGCACCCTTCCCCTCCGCCACCTCGATTCGCACGTCGGCGTAGCGGCAGTGGGCCTTGGTGCGGGGGAAGGAGGAGACCAGCTCGTAGACCGTCTCTCGCACCTGCGGTATCAGCTCGATGCTTACCCTGACCGTCAAGGCCATCTCTCCTGTTCTGTCCTGGCGTCGCCGTCGGCTAGCAGTCTATCCCCAGCCCCCGGAGGGCGGCGATGGTGGTGGGCAGGTCGCCTCGGTGGAGGATAGCCTGGAAGCCGGCCTGCCGCGCCCCCTGCACGTTCTGGATCAGGTCGTCGATGTGCAGGCAGGCGGAGGGCGGCACGCCCATCCTCTCGGCGGCGATGAGGAAGATGCGGGGGTCGGGCTTGGCCACCTGCTCCCGAGCCGAGTTCACCACCACCTCGAAGAGGTGATGGATGCCGTTGCCCTCGATGAGCTCCTTCTCCAGCCGCAGCGTGGAGTTGGAGATGATCCCCACGCGATAGCGCTGGCGCAGCCGCTCCACCAGGGCCAGCATCTCATGGTCCAACTGGCGCCAGACGATGTGCCAGTCCTGGCGGATCTCCGGTATGGGGCGACCCGCCAGTTCGTCCAGGCGCCGCTCCACCGCCCTGATCCACTGCTCCTCCGGGATGCGCCCTCGCTCCGCCTCCTGCCACTCCGGGATGTTGTAGAGGGCGTCCAGGAGGGAGCCCCTGGGGAGGCCGTACTTCTCCTCCAGTCGCCGCGTCTCCTCCCGGTCCATGCGGGCGATGACGCCACCGAAGTCAAAGAAGATGACCTGGACCGGTGTACCGTTCTGCTCAGGCATGAGAAGGCTCACCCCCTCTCGCTCCCCTCAGTGACCGCGGTAACGGTTGGCTATGGGCAGGCGGCGGTCCCGCCCGAAGGCCCGCGGCGTGATCTTCACGCCCGGCGGGGCCTGTCGCCGCTTGTATTCGTTCAGGTCCACCATGCGGATAACCCGGGCCACCGTCTCATAGTCATAGCCCATGGCCACGATCTCCTCAAGGCTCTTGTCCCGTTCCACATAGGCCTCCAGGATGGGGTCCAGCACCTCGTACGGGGGGAGGGAGTCCTGGTCCACCTGGCCCGGCCGCAGCTCCGCCGACGGCGGCTTGGTAAAGACGGCCTCCGGGATGACCGGCCCCAGGCTGTTGCGGTAGCGGGCCAGGCGATAGACCAGCGTCTTGGGCACGTCCTTGATGACGGCGAAGCCCCCCGCCATGTCGCCGTACAGGGTGGCGTAGCCCGTGGCCATCTCCGATTTGTTCCCGGTGGTGAGCACCAGCCAGCCGAACTTGTTGGAGAGGGCCATGATGATGTTGCCCCGGATGCGACTCTGCACGTTCTCCTCCGCCACCCCCGGCTCCGTCCCGGCGAAGGCCTCCTCCAGCATATCCAGATAGGCCTGGTGCGCCGGCTCGATGGGGATGACGAGGAAGCGGATGCCCAGGTTCTCCGCCAGCTCCTTGGCGTCCCGGATGGAGCCCTCGGAGGAGTAGCGGGAGGGCATGCTCACTCCCACCACGTTCTCCGGCCCCAGGGCGTCGACGGCGATGCAGGCCACCAGGCTGGAGTCTATCCCGCCCGAGAGGGCCACCAGCGCCTGGCGGAAGCCCGTCTTGTGCACGTAGTCCCGCGTCCCCAGCACCAGGGCCTGGTAGACCTCCGCCTCGCCGTCCGGCGCCGGGGCGATGCGCGGGGTCACCTCCGGCTTGTGAGGCTGCAGGGGCGCCTCCGAGAGGCGGATCACCGGGACGTCCGCCCCCGCCTGCCAGCGCTCGTGGCGGCGCCGCGGGTCGTGCAGGCGCATGCGCAGCACCTCGCCGATGTCCAGGTCGCACACCAGGAGCTCCTCCTGGAAGAGGGAGGCGCGGGCCAGCAGCTCGCCCCTGGCATCGAAGACCATGCTGCCGCCGTCGAAGACCAGCTCGTCCTGGCCGCCCACCTGGTTCACGTAGCAGACCGCCACGCCGTAGTCCGAGGCGCGGGTGGAGAGCATCCGCTCTCGGAAGAGGCGCTTCTCCCGGTGGTAGGGCGAGCCGTTGATGTTGACGATGACCTGGGCGCCCGCCAGGGCCTGAGAGCGGGTGGGGTCTCCCGGGTACCAGATGTCCTCGCAGATGTTGACGCCCACCCCCACCCCGGCGACGACGAAGACGGGGCAGGAGCGGCCGCGCTGGAAGTAGCGCACCTCGTCGAAGACGCCGTAGTTGGGCAGGTGCTGCTTGTGGTAGACGCCGGCCAGACGGCCGTCGTGGATGATGGCGGCGGCGTTGTAGATGTCGTCGTCGGTCTCGCCCCGTCCGGCGGGATGGTCCACGAACCCCACCACAGCCGTTATCCCCCGACAGCCCTTCACCACCTCCCAGAGGGCCTCCAGGTTGTCCCGCACGAAGGCCGGCCGCAGGAGCAGATCCTCCGGGGGGTAACCGGTGATGGCCAGCTCGTGGAAGGCTACCAGGTCCACCCCCAGGCTGCGGGCCTCCTCCACGGCACGGAGCACCTTGCGGACGTTCCCTTCCAGGTCTCCTACGGTGGTGTCCAGTTGCGCCAGCCCGATGCGGATTCTCCTCATGCCCTCTGTCCCCGGCCCACGGACGTCCAGGGCGCCGGGCAGCCTGACCGCAGGGGAGAAAGGACGGGCTGCCCTGGGTTGGGGCCTAACTAAAGGCTATCATCGGCCCCCAGGGCGGTCAATTTGGCGCCGGGGCGCCCCCGCGCTGGGGGACGCCGGCCGGAGGCGCCTCAGAGGATCACCTCTTTCCGCTTCAGCTCCTCTATCTCGTCGGGAGAGAGGCCCAGGAGCTGACGGAAGACGTAGTCATTGTCCTGTCCCAGGACGGGAGCGGCCCGCCACACTTCGCAGGGCGTGGCCGACATCCGCCAGGGGATGCCGGTATGCTTGCGCACCCCCACCACCGGGTGTTCCTTCTCGGTGAAGAAGCGGCGGGCGTTCAGGTGGGGATCCTCGGCCACCTCCTTATTGTTGAGGGCCGGGTAGGCGGCCACGCCCGCCTCCTGCAGCCTGCGCGTCGCCTCGAAGGGGTCCTGGGTCAGCGTCCACTCCTCCACTATCCGCTCCAGCTCGTCCTC
>DAOTWZ010000033.1:0-30116 GCA_034435615.1 Dehalococcoidia bacterium | reverse complement strand
CCGCCCCGGCGGCCGCCCCCGCCGGCGCTCCCGCCGCCGCTCCCGCCGAGGCCGCGCCGGCGGAGGAGGAGAAGACGGAGTGGGCCGTCGTCCTCAAGGAGGTGGGGCCCAACAAGATCAACGTCATCAAGGCGGTGCGCGAGGTCACCACTCTGGGCCTGAAGGAGGCCAAGGACCTGGTGGAGAGCGCCCCCGCCACCGTCCGGGAGGGCGTCTCCAAGGACGAGGCGGCGGAGATCGCCAAGAAGCTCCAGGAGGCCGGGGCCACGGTAGAGCTGAAGTAGGCCTGTAGAGGGCGGGGAGGGGCCGGGGTGGTAGCGCCCCCGGTCCTCCCTGCCAGTCGGACTACTATGCACTGTTATGCCTGCGGGGGGCAGGCAGCAGGGCAGTGTGGTAGCTGCGGCCAGCCCTTCTGCACAGAGCATGGCTCCCTGGACCCGGGGCCGTCCTGCCAGGAGTGCCTGGGCCCTCAGTATGCCGTCCCCTCCGGCTCCGTCTACAAGGGCTCCCTGGTGGCCCTCCTGGTGGCGGCGGGGCTGGCCGTCTGGCTCCTGGCCTTCCCGCCCCGGCTGCCCCAGGAGACAGGGGCCACCGAGACCCTGCCCTCCCAGGCGGAGGAGACCTTCGCTCGCGACCGCACGCCTCCCCTCCTGGGGCCCGATGCCTCCCCCACCCCCTCCCCAGCCGTGACGCCAACTCCCACCCCCACGGAGACGCCGGCACCCGCGCCCTCGCCCACCCCACAGCCCCCACCGCCGCCGCCCACTCCCGCCTTTCTGGAGTATGTGGTGCAGGAGGGGGACACCCTCCTCGCCATCGCCGAGCGACACCTGCCGCCGGGGAAGGGTCTCTGGGACTTCGCTCAGGAGATAGCCGCCGTTAACGGGCTGGACTTCAACAGCCCGGACATCCGCCCCGGCGACCGCATCCGCGTCCCCCAGCAGTAGATGGCCAGCCCCGAGTACCGCCTGCGCATCCGTGACCTCCCCAGCGAGGAGCGCCCCAGGGAGCGGCTGCGGCAGCACGGCCCCGGCAGCCTCTCCAACCCGGAGCTGCTGGCCATCGTCCTGCGAGTAGGCTCGGAGGGGGAGAGCGCCCTCTCCCTGGCCAGCCGCCTCCTCTCCCGCTTCCGCGGGCTGGCCGGCCTGGCCCGCGCCTCCTTCGGCGAGCTGTGCCAGGAGCGGGGCATGGGGGAGGCCAAGGCCGCCCAGGTGAAGGCCGCCCTGGAGCTGGGTCGGCGCCTCCTGGCCACTCATCCGGAGGAGCGGCCTCTCGTCCGCTCGCCCCAGGACGTGGCCAACCTCCTGCTGGCAGAGATGGGCCTGCTGGAACAGGAGCACCTGCGCGTCGTCCTGCTGGACACCCGCAACCGGGTGATAGCCATCCCCGAGGTCTACAAGGGGAGCGTCAACAGCACCACCGTCCGCCTGGCCGAGCTCTTCCGGGACGCCGTGCGAGAGAACTGCCCCGCCCTGGTGGTGGTCCACAACCACCCCTCCGGCGACCCCGAGCCCAGCCGCGAGGACGTCGCCATGACCCGCCAGGCAGTGGAGGCGGGCCAGCTACTGGGGATCGAGGTGCTGGACCACGTGGTACTGGCCCGCCGCGGCTACGTCAGCCTCCGCGAGCGGGGGCTGGGCTTCCCGCCTTGACACCCCGCGTCCCCTTTTGCTAGCTTGAGGCCACCCGAGACACCCTTGCTGGCGAGGGAGGACCGCCGTGATCCTCGATTGCCACATGCACTCCTGGCGCTACCCGGAGGACTTCAACCGCGAGGTCATGCTGGCCAACCAGCCAGAGCGACGCCGAAGCTGGCCGGATGAGCGCTTCCACGCCATGTGGCACCTGCCCATCGACGCCTATCTCAAGGAGATGGAGGGCTCGCCCGTGGACAAGGCCCTCCTCCTGGGCCTCAAGGCCGGCGACAGCTTCGGCGTCCAGGTGGACAACGCCTACCTGGCCGAGGTGGCCCGCTCCCACCCCGATAAGCTGGTCTGGGGTTGCTGCGTCAACCCCACCGACCCCGGCGCCGCCGATGAAGTGGCCCGCTGGGTGCGCGACTACGGCGCCGTGGCCGTGGGCGAACTGGGCCCCGGCTACGGCGGCTACGACCTGGACGACCCCCGTTGCTTCCCCCTCTACGAGGCGGCCATAGAGCTGGACATCCCCCTCGTCATCCACGCCGGGCCGGTGCAGGCCCGCTTCGGCCGCCTCAAGCACACCGACCTGGCCGCCGTGGACGAGGTGGCCATCCGCTTCCCCTCCCTGCGCATCGTCATCTGCCACCTGGGCTACCCCCGCTACGAGGAGGCCGCCTTCCTCGTCGCCAAGCACGAGAACGTCTATGCCGACATCTCCTGGCTCCCCCAGATAGCGGGGCTGGACCGGCGCGCCCTCTCCCGCTACCTGCCCCAGGTGGAGTTCCCCTACTTCCATCTGGCCTACCCGCTCCTCTACTACTTCACCCAGACCTTCGGCGAGCCGGACAAGCTCCTCTGGGGCTCCGACTTCCCGGCCTGCAGCCCCGGCACCTCCATCCAGGCGGTGCGGGACGTCAACCGCATCCTGGAGAAGCACGGGCTGCCCAAGATACCGGAGGCGGCCATAGAGCGCATGCTCCACGAGAACTGGCGCAAGGTCTTCACCAAGGTCTCCTGAGGAGGGACGACGGCATGACCAGCACCGTGCTCTATCAGCGGGACGGCCTCATAGGCTACATCACCATGAACCGGCCCGAGGTCCTCAACGCCATGAACCAGCAGTGGATCACCGATATGGCGGCGGCGGCCAGGGCCGCCCAGCAGGACAGGGAGGCCAGGGTCATAGTGGTGCGGGGCGCCGGCCGTGCCTTCTGCGCCGGCGCTGACCTCAAGGAGATGGCCCAAGAGCAGGAGCGGCAGCCTATACCCGACTACTGGGCCCGCCGCCTGGGGCCAGAGGAGGAGATATCCCGCGCCTTCCGCTACATGGGGAAGCCGGTCATCGCCCAGGTGCACGGCTACGCCCTGGGCGGCGGGCTGGAGCTGGCCCTCCTGGCCGACATCCGCATCGCCGCCGAGGGCACTCGCTTCGGCTTCCCCGAGGTGAGCGTGGGGGCCACCGTCACCATGTCTGGCCTCTATAACCTGGTGCGAAACGTGGGGCTGGGCAAGGCCTTCGAGCTCCTCTACACGGCGGAGATGATAGACGCCCAGGAGGCCCTCCGCATAGGCCTGGTGAACCGCGTTGTTCCCCTGGACGAGCTGGAGGGGACGGTGCGCTCCCTGGCCGAGCGCATCGCCCAGCACTATCCCTTTGAGCTCTTCCTCACCAGGAGCGCCCTCCTGCAGGCGCTGGACATAGGGTTCGAGGGGGCGCTGGAGCTGGAGACCAGCGCCGCCGTCCTCTCCTATGCCGCTGGCACTCGCCACCAGGGTATGGCCCAGGCGCTGGACCGGATCCACCAGGAGAAGGGGAAGGAGGGCCGCTAGTGTCGTCGCCGGCGGGGGGACAGCCGCCGGACCGCTGGCGCTTCCTGGACTCCGGCCCCGGGCCGGGGCCCCTGCAGATGGCCATCGACGAGGCGCTCCTCCTGGCCTGCGCCCGCGGCCTCTCCCCGCCCACGCTACGGGTCTTCGCCTTCCGTCCGCCCTGCCTCTCCCTGGGGCGCTTCCAGCCAGCCGGGCCCTGGGAGGAGGCCTGCCGGGCGCTGGGCCTGGAGGTGGTGCGACGGCCCACTGGCGGCGGGGCTGTCCTCCACGCCGGGGACGTGTGTTACGCCGTCGTGGCGCCGCTGGATGACCCGGCCGTGGGCGGCTCCCTGCGCCGCTCCTACTGCCAGATATCGTTGGCCCTTCGGCGCTTCCTGGAGACGCTGGGCGCCCCCTCCCCCGAGGTGTGCGAGGCCGAGGGAAGGGTTGCCTCCCGGGCCGCCGCCTGCTTCGCCCTGGCCGGCCCTTATGAGGTGACGGTGCGAGGGGCCAAGGTCATCGGCAGCGCCCAGCTCCGCCGCCGCGGCGTGCTCCTCCAGCAAGGGGCCATCCGCACCGAGAGGGACGGCGCCCTGGAGGCCCGTCTCTTCCCTGGCCTGCCCCAGGCGCCTGGCCTCCATGAGCTCCTGGGGCGCCCCCTGGCCTACCGGGAGGTGGCGGCGGCCCTGCGGGACGCCTTCGCCGAGGCGCTGGGGCTGACGCTGACGCCGGCCCCCCTCTCGGCGGAGGAGAGGGAGCTGTGCCGGACCGTCCTGGCCAGCGCCGGGGGGTCCCTGCAGGCGGCGCCCGGGCGGTAGTCGGCCAGGCGCCCGCCCGGCGTTGGCGGCCATGAAAGGCCGACTGCAGCGTTGCCGCGGCCGCCCTGGGCCGTTATATTGTCAGAGATGGCCTTGCCGGCTCAGGTAGGCTCGCCCGTCAGGGCGCGGACGTCCTGGCTGGCCCTCTCCCTGGCCTGGGTGAGCCTCGTAGGGTTCATAGTCGCCGCGGCGTTCGCCTCCGTCTATCCCTACTTCCCGGCCGACCTCTGGGTCTCCCATCGCCTCCAGGGGTTGAGCGCCGCCGCCTTCGAGCGGGCGCTGGCGGTGGCCAGCTACATGGTGGAGCCGCCGCTGGTGGTGCTGATGATCCTGGGGACGACGGCCTGGCTCTTCCTGGGGCGTCACATCGGCTGGGCGGTGCTCTTCGTGCTGGAGCAGGCGGTGCGAGGACTCAACGCCCTGGTCAAGGAGCTGGTGGACAGGCCCCGCCCCTCCAGCGAGCTGGTGGCCGTCCACGAGCTGCCCACCTCGCCCTCCTTCCCCAGCGGCCATGTCGTCAGCGCCCTCGTCGCCTATGGCTTCCTGCTCTACCTGAGCGGCCTCATTCCCTGGTGGCCGGCCCGCTGGGGGGTGAGGCTGGTCTGCCTGTACGTCATCGCCTTCACGGCCATGGAGCGCATCCATACGGGGGCGCACTGGCTGAGCGATGTCTACGGCGCCTTTCTGTTCTGTCTGGCCTGGCTGGCCCTGGCGGTGGCCCTGAGGAGCCGTTTGGCCCGCCATCAGGCCAGCGCTCCGGCCAGCTAGACAGATTGTCTGATATCTAGTCCCCCGCGGGGCGATGTGTTAGACTGCCTGCGACCGTAAAGAGAGAATATATGAACTGGCTGGACGCCGTCATCATCCTCATCCTCGCCTGGTTCACCATCAATGCCTTCAGGGCGGGGCTGGTGCGAGAGGTGGTGACTCTGGCGGGCATCGTCCTGGCGCTGGGGATAGCGGGGTTCTATTACGATAACCTGGCCCAGGATGTCCTCCTCTTCATCAACAACGATATCTCGGCGCGCGTCGTCGCCTTTCTGCTCCTCTTCGCCTCTGTCTTCCTCATCTCGCAGCTCGTCGCCTTTCTCCTGCGGGGGTTGGTGGCCATCCTGATGCTGGGCTGGGCCGACCACCTGGCCGGCACCGTCCTGGGCTTCCTGAAGGGACTCATCATCGTGGAGGCCCTCCTCATCCTCTTCGTCACCTACCCGCGGCTGGGGTTAGAGGACGCCATACGGGGCTCCGCCCTGGCCCCCATCTTCCTGGACTTCGCCCCCGTGCTGCTGCGCCTCCTCCCCGGCGAGTTCCGGGACGCCGTGAACGCCTTCTGATGCGTTGAACCGGCCCAGCCTTATCTGCTAACATCTCTTTGGGCGAGGCGGGAATCATGGGGCTAGAGAGCGAACCAGTACTGGTTCTGAACCAGAACTACGAGCCCCTCAACGTCTGCACCGTCCGCCGCGCCCTCGTCCTCCTGGACCGGGGTAAGGCAGAGATCGTCGAGAACGGCCGTGGCTATCTGCACACGCCCACCCTGCGCCTCCCCGTCCCCTCCGTCATCCGCCTCGTCTACCTGATACGGCGGCCGCGTCCCAACGGCCGGCTCACGCGGCGGGACGTCTTCCTGCGGGACGCCTACACGTGCCAGTACTGCGGCAAGCAGACCCGTGATCTGACCCTGGACCACGTGACGCCCCGCCATCGCGGCGGCACCCACGACTGGGAGAACGTGGTGGCGGCCTGCCGGGCATGCAACCACAAGAAGGCGGGCCGCACGCCCCAGGAGGCCCACATGCGCCTACTCCGCCGGCCGACGCGCCCACCCAACTTCCATTACCGTATCTTCTATCCCTACCTGGGCCAGCAGGTGGAGTGGCGGAAGTTCATCCCCGGCTGGGAGAGCGTCCCCCTCTTCCTCTAGGAAGCGGCCACCTCCGCCTCCAGGAGACAGGCGCCAGCAGTCCGCAGGCTGATACGGGTGCCGCGGCCGGTCCGGCGCATGGACAGCAGCCGCCCCCCTTCCACCCGCACGGCCGCCAGGGCCGGGTGGCCGAGAAGCTCGAGGACGTAGAGCTGGCGGGATGAGGATAGCCCCAGCCGTAGCCATCGGCCGTCCCTTTCCGCCCACAGGCGCAGCGGCCTCTCCGGCAGCCAGAGGCGGGCGCTGAGCCGCCGGCGAACCCGCAGCAGGAGGGTGAGGGGCTCCCAGGGGCGCTCCCCCGTGTGCCGCATGGGCGGGGCCAGCGGCACAGCCGAGTCCTCTCGCAGGTAGAGGGGCAGTCGCTCCAGGGGGGCGCGCAGCCGCCGCCACAGGGGGCCCTGGAGCTCCTCGCCGGTCCACCAGTCGGCCCAGAGGCCGGGCGGGAGGTACAGCTCTACCAGGCCGTCGGGGTCTGTCACCGGGGCCACCAGCAGGGAGGGACCCAGCATGTACTCCCAGTCCACGCCCCAGGACGCCGGGTCGTCCGGGAACTCCAGGAAGAGGGGGCGGGCCACCGGCAGCCCCTCCCCGGCGGCGGCGTGGGCCAGCGCCCACAGATAGGGAAGGAGACGGTAGCGCAGACGGGCGAAGCGTCGCACTGTGCGCAGCGCTCTCTCGCCATATTCCCAGGGCTCCCGCGGGCCGGTGCCGTGGAAGCGGGCCACGGGGGAGAGGAGGCCGAACTGGGCCCAACGGGTGTAGAGGACCGGGTCGGGCAGGCGGCGGCCCTCCGGCTCCCAGAAGCCGCCGATGTCGTGTCCCCACAGGGCTATCCCGGAGAGGCCCAGGCTGAGGCCCGCCCGCAGGGTGGCCGCCAGCCCCTCCCAGGTGGAGGGGACGTCCCCCGTCCAGTTGACGGGGTAGCGCTGCGAGCCGGCGTAGCCCGAGCGACCGAAGACCACCGCTTCCCCCCTCTCCTCGCTTATGACCTGAAAGACGGCCTGGTTGTAGAGGAGGGGATAGAGGTTGTGGGCGCGCCGACCGTCGCTGCCGTCCCAGAGGAGGGCATCCTCCGGCAGCCCCTCGCCGTAGTCCGTCTTGAAGGTGGCGACGCCCAGCCGCAGGTAGGGTCGGTGCTGCTCCTGCCACCAGCGGACTGCCTCCGGGTTGGTGAAGTCCACCAGGGCGGCCCCTGGGTTGTCCAGGGGGCGGGCTAGCCCTCCCTCACGGGAGCGCACGAAGTAGCCCCGCTCCAGCCCCTCACGGTAGAGGGGCGTGTCCTCCCATACGTAGGGGTTCTCCCACAGGCTGAGCCTGACCCCTCGCTCCCGGAGCCAGCGTACCAGCTCCTCCGGAGGGCCGAAGGCCTCCCTGTCCCAGCGGAAGTGGCAGCCGTCCAGAGTGTGCTGGCCCCGGCCCTCTAGCCACAGGGGATCCAGGTGGACGACGTCTCCCGGGACGTCCAGCCCTCGCAGCCTCTCCACCACCTCCTCCACCTCCGCCCGGTGGCGGTACATGCAGCGGGAGTACCAGACGCCCAGCGCCCACAGGGGCGGCAGGGCCGGCCGGCCCGTCACCTCGCTGTAGCGACGCAGCAGCTCCGCCGGCGTCCTGCCGAAGAAGAGGAAGACGTCCAGGTAGGGATCGGCCACCAGGAGGCTGGCCGCCTGGGGAAAGGGGCATCCCAGCTCCCAGGTGCTGGGGCTGGCGTGGTGCAGGAAGAGGGCGTAGCCGGCGCTGCTGAGGAGGAAAGGCACCGTCAGGTAGGTGAGCGTGCTGGCGAGGGCGCCTTTGGGGTCACGAGCCCAGAGGTAGGCCCGCTGGCCGCGACGGTCCAGCGGGCCGGGCCCCTCGCCCAGGCCGAACAGTCGTTCCCGCGGCCGCAGGAGCCAGGAGAGGTAGGAGTGGGGACGGCCCTGGGCGTCGCTGGCCAGGCCCAGGGGCAGGACGGTGGGCCCCAGCAGGGAGCGTTCCTGCGGCAGGAACCCCCAGCGACGGCCCGCTCTTCCATCCTCCACCAGGAAAGCCAGAGGGTGGCCTCCCAGGCGCACCCTCATGCTGCCCAGCCGCAGGGAGAGGGACTCGCCCTCGCTCTCCAGGGCCGCTGGCGCCCCGCGGGGGGCAGGCTCCCGCGCCAGCATGGGCGAGGCCAGGGGCGGCTCCGCATCCGTCCAGGCCCGCAGCCGCAGGGTGCCCGGCCCGACGAGGGCGAGGGCCAGGAGCACCTCCTGGCCCTGCTCCGTCCTCGCCCGGAGGAGGGCGCCGCCAGGCGCTGGCGACCACCCTTCTATCCTGTCCACGGGGTCCCAGCGCCAGCCGGGCCGGCAGAAGATGGGGTCCCAGTTCCCCGCCAGTTCGTGCAGGGGTCCCCCGGGACTGGCCCCGGTCATGGACGCCTCACCTCGGTCCCCCGCCGCCTCCCTCCTGGGCCTCGCGCAGGGCCCGCAGACGCTCGCGAATGAGGCGGATTATGGGAGCCGGCTCCGGGGGCTGCCAGTCCCGGCGGGCTTCGTCCGGCTCCTGCGGCCAGGTCAGCCCCTCCAGGTGGCGTATCTCGCCCGGTCCTGCTGCCTCCTCCAGGAGCTGGACGGCCGCCCGGCAGACCGTCATCTGCATCTCTCTGTCCCCGGGCCAGCCGATGGGATGTCCCAGGGGGAACTCCACCGCCAGGGTGCGCGGCGCCCCTATCCTCTCTGACCAGTAGGGCATCATGGTGACGATGACGGTGCTGAGGCCGCTGGCCTCGAATATGCGCGCCAGCACGGGCGCGTGCCGACAGCAGTCCGGTCAGACGGGGGTTATGAGGACGCAGTCCACCCCTTCCGCCTTCATGAGGGAGGCCACCTGCGGGCCGTAGCGCTGCCGCCACCCGGAGAGGTCCGCCGGGTAGCCCTGATAGCCCATGAAGGAGTAGTGGGTCTCGGCCAGGGAGCCGATGACCCCCTCCCGGGCCAGCTCCAGGAAGCGCTGTATGGGCAGGGCCACGTTCAGGTCCTGCAGGATGTCGCGCGGGTTGATGTGGAAGTGGCTGACGCCTATCTGCTCCTGCCGGACATCGCGGGGGATGCGCCGGAAGGAAGGGTCTCCCCAGGTGGGCTCGCGGGCCTCCCGCTCCAGGTCGAAGGGAGGCTCCAGCCCCTTCACGTAGAGGCCAGCCGTCGTCACCAGGGCGAAGCGACACTCCCGCACCGGCCGGGGCAGGGGCGTCCAGGGCACCGGCCCCTCGGGCGGCACCTCCAGTTGCTGGACCCAGGCGGCCAGGGAGCGAGGGAAGAACCTGAAGCTGTCCACGGGCATAGCGGCATACCTCCTGCTATTCTGCCTCCTATCTTAACCGACGATGGTCGCCGCTAGCGCTGGCAGCCGGGGCAGAAGCTGGTGACGCGACCGCCGCTGGTGACCTCCTGGATGGCGGCGCCGCAGCGAGGACAGGGCTGGCCGCCCCGCCGGTGGACCCGCAGGTGAGCGCGGTACTCGTCCTCGGGGAGGCCGTGGCGCTCCATCTCCGTCAGCACCCGCGTCGTGGCCTCCTCCAGGACCTCGCGCATGGCCTGGAGGAGTCGCTCCGCCTCCTGGCGGTCAACCTCGCCGCCCGGGCGGAAAGGGCTGAGCCCTGCGGCGAAGAGGACCTCGTCGGCGTAGGCGTTGCCCAGCCCGGCCACCACCTTCTCGCGGACGATGAGCGACTTGAGACTGGCCCGCTGCCCCGACAGGCGATGCCACAATTCCTCAGCGGTGAGGTGTGGGCTGAGGACGTCCGGCGCCCGCTCCTGACCGACAGGCAGGGCGTGGGGCCCCGGCAAGACGTAGGCCCGGCTGAGGAGCTTCTCGTCCCACAGGCGCAGGTCGCAGTCGCCCTCGAAGGTCAGGAGGAGGGCGGTGCGGGGCCGCAGGGGCTCGTCATGATGGCAGAGCTGGAAGCGGCCGCTGAGCATGGGGTGTACCAGGAGCAGAGGCCCGCCCTGGAAGTCCAGTCGCAGTTGCTTGCCGTGCCGGGCCACGGCCGCCAGAGAGCGGCCTGTCAGGTCGGCCAGGCGCTCCCGGCCCTCCTTCAGCACCGGGGGTATGAGGACGCGGGCCGCCAGCAGCCGCTTCCCCTGCAACCGCCGGCCGATGTAGGCAGCGTAGGCCTCCAGGTCCGGCGCCTCAGGCACAGGCCACCTCCGCTCTTACAGACGGCCCTGGTTGGCCAGGGAGGATCTCCTAGAGGAACCTGATCGACAGGGCATTCACCAGTTCCTCGAAGGTCATCTACCGGCGGAACCCGGCCAGAGCATTTCGATGCACAGTTCGAGGTTGTGCCGATTCGAGACTGCAACGAGGAAGTAATTGGGCGCAAGGGCCCGGCGCTCCATCTCGTTATGGCTGCCATTTGGGGTAGGAGCCGAGGATACGGAAGAAGGAGCACTGGCGGCGCACGGCCTCCAGCGCCTCCGCCAGCAGCGGCTCCTGCCGGTGCCCACTCACGTCCACCAGGAAGATGTAGCTGCCCAGCCGGTCCCCGGTGGGGCGGGACTCGATCTTCGTCAGGTTGATCTGACGGGAGGAGAACTCGGTGAGGGCGGCCACCAGGAGGCCCGGGCGATCCTCGGTGGCGAAGGTGAAGGCCAGGGAGGTCTTGTCCCGTCCGGTGGGGGGATGGTCCTCCCGCGCCAGCACCACGAAGCGGGTGACGTTGGGACGGCGGTCCTGTATGCCCCGGGCCAGCACCTCCGCTCCGTAGAGGGAGGCCGCCCGCGCGGTGCCGATGGCGGCGGCGTCGCCGTCGCGGGACATCATCTCCTCCACGGCGGCGGCGGTGGAGAGGGCGGCCATCACCTCTGCCCTGGGGAAGCAGCGCTCCAGGAAGCGCCGGCACTGGGCCAGGGCCTGGGGGTGGGAGTAGACCACCTTGACGGCGGCGGGCTGGGTGCCCGGCTTCACCAGCAGGTGGTGCTCTATGGGGAGCACCAGCTCGTGGCGGACGAAGAGGTCGGCCTCGTGGACCAGGACGTCGAGGGTCTCGGGGACGGAGCCCTCCAGGGAGTTCTCCACGGGGACGACGCCGGCATCGGCCATGCCGGCGGTGACGGCGGCGGCCACGGCGGCGATGCTGGGCAGCGGCACCAGCTCCGCCGAGGGGTCGTGCTGGAGGGCCGCCTCCTCGCTGAAGGTGCCGGGAGGGCCCAGGTAGGCCAGCCGCTTCATTTGCGCAGGCTCAGCGGCCCGTAGGGGCTGGTGAGGATCTCACGCAGCGCCTCTTCGTTCTCCCGGCGGGTGACCACCACCACCTTGTCCCCGGCCCGCAGCACTGTCTCCGGGTCGGGCGGCTTGGGGTTCCCGTCCTCCTCTATGACGAGGGCGATGATGGACTGCTGGGGGAGGAGCACTTCCTTGATCTTCTTCCCCACCACCGCCGAGTGGGGGGGCACCCGCACCTCTACCATCTCCAGGAAGCCACCCCGTATGGAGAGGAGGTGGATGAGGGCCTGGACGGGCAGCTCCTGCTCTATGTGGGCCAGGATGGCGTCGGTGGCGTTGACGGTGTGGTCTATGCCGAGGCGACGGAAGATGTCGGCGTTCTTGGGGTTGTTGATGCGGGCCATGGTGCGGGGCACCTGGAAGCGCGCCTTGGCCACCTGACAGACCACCAGGTTGTCCTCGTCGTCCCCCGTGACGGCGATGACCATGTCGGCCCGGTTGAAGCCGGCCCGCTCCATGGTGGTGACCTCACAGGCGTCGCCCCGCAGGACGATATCCCCCAGCTCTGCCGCCACTCGCTCGCACCGGGCGCGGTCGCGCTCTATGACCAGCACCTCGTGACCTTCCTCCACCAGGGCCTTGGCCAGGTAATAGCCTACCTTGCCGCCGCCTGCCACGATGACATACATGTCAGCTCTCTTCCCCCCTGGCGGCTGGCTCCCGGGCCAGCGCCTCTCTCAGCATGTTCACCACGATGCGGGTGGGGCTGACGGTCTCCAGCCCCAGGCCGCGGTAGATCTCCTCGCGGATGGGGTCGTAGATGCGGCAGACCACCTTGCGGACGCCGAAGATCTCCTTGGCGATCTGGGCCGCCATGACGTTGCGGTTGTCCCCCTGGGTGACGGCGATGAAGGCATCGGCATCGCCGACGCCGACGCGGCGAAGGACGTCCTGGTCTATGCCGTTGCCCACCACCCGCCGGCCCCGGAAGTCCGGGGGCAGACGGCGCAGGGCATCGGGGTTGATGTCCAGGACGGTGACCTGGTGTCCCTCACGGTCGAGCTGGGCGGCCAGCTCGGCGCCCACCCGGCCGCAGCCCATGATGACGACCTTCATGACGCCTCCGGCAGGGGACGACGGATGAGCCAGACCTCGCAGGGAGCGTACTGGATGACGTAACGGGCGACGTGGCCCAGGGGGAGCTCGCTGGCCACCGGGTGGGGCTTCCCCTCGGTGGGCCACTCGTAGCCGCCCTCGCTGGGCTCCGGCTCCACCCCCATGATGATCACCTCTACCCCCCGCTCGATGGCCTCGTCCACGATGGCATGGCCGGCGTCCCGCGCCTGGAGGAGCTCACCCTCCAGCTCGAAGTCCTCGGCGCGGGCCACCTCTTCCGCCTTCTCCAAGATCCGCTCCCCTTCCTCCGTCTCTGGCCCCATCTCGGCGTCCAGAGGGAGGCTGCGGGCCACCTCAATAACGTATACGGCGTAGACCTTCCCTTTGTTTCGCTTGGCCAGGGTGCAGGCCAGAGCTACCGCCTCCAGGCTGGCCTCGGAGCCGTCTACGGGGACGAGTATCTCCTTCAACTGGGTGGGGTTGCGGTCCACATTCTTACCTCGCCCTCTCGAGCGCCTATCATTATATACCGTCCTCCGTCCATGGCAGAGGGGGTGAGCCTTTTCAGCGTTCCTTCCTCTGCATATACTTAATAACGCCGGAGGTCGCCTGTCATGACAGCGGAGAGGGGCACAATCACCGTAAAACGGGGACTCGCTCAGATGCTCAAGGGCGGCGTCATCATGGACGTGGTGACGCCGGAGCAGGCCCGCATCGCCGAGGAGGCGGGCGCCTGCGCGGTGATGGCGCTGGAGCGGGTGCCGGCGGACATCCGGGCGGCCGGGGGCGTGGCCCGCATGGCCGACCCGGAGCGCATCCTCAAGATCATGGACGCCGTCTCCATACCGGTGATGGCCAAGTGCCGCATCGGCCACTTCGTGGAGGCCCAGATACTGGAGGCCATCGGCGTAGACTTCATCGACGAGTCCGAAGTGCTGACCCCGGCCGACGAGGCCCACCACATCAACAAGTGGGCCTTCAAGGTGCCCTTCGTCTGCGGTGCCCGCGACCTGGGCGAGGCGCTGCGGCGCATCGGTGAGGGCGCGGCCATGATCCGCACCAAAGGAGAGGCGGGCACGGGCAACATCGTGGAGGCCGTCCGTCACATGCGGGCCGTCATGGACGGCATCCGCAAGCTGACCACCATGGCGGAAGAGGAGCTGATGGCGGAGGCCAAGGCCCTGGGCGCCCCCTACGAGCTGGTGAAGGAGACTGCCCGCCTGGGCCGCCTGCCGGTGGTGAACTTTGCCGCCGGCGGCGTGGCCACCCCGGCCGATGCCGCCCTCATGATGCAGCTAGGGGCGGACGGCGTCTTCGTGGGCTCCGGCATCTTCAAGTCCGAGGACCCGGAGCGGCGGGCGGCGGCCATCGTCAAGGCCGTCACCCACTACAACGACCCGGCCGTCCTGGCGGAGGTCTCCCGCGGTCTGGGCGAGCCCATGAGGGGCCTGGACGTGCGGGCGCTCGCCCCCGAGGAGCGGCTGGCCGTCCGCGGCTGGTAGGGCTCCCACCCTTGAGCGGCCCGTCTGCGGGGGCCGCAGCTCTCTCACGGAGTGGGTGCGGGGGGTGTCCCCCCGAACGGCCGCCTCGTCCCTCCCGCCCTGCGCGGAGCAGGGCGAGATGTAGCGCTGCCACATGAGCTCTCTGCCCCCGCAGGGGCTGGAGCGGCCTCCCCCCCGCCCGGTAGAGACGAGCGCTCTCCTCCAGTGGGTGGAGCGTCAACGATGCCTGCCAGTCCCGCCAGGTGCTTCCCACTCGGCCAGCCTGGGATGGTGGTGGGCGGGCTACCTGGCGACGATGCCGAGCACCCCTATGGCCATCACGTAGGTCAGCCCCAGCAGAAAGGCCAGCCAGAGCGCGCGGCGCCACGCTCTCTCCATCGGCCGCCTCCTCGCTGGAGGACCAGGGCGGGCAGGGCGTCCGCGTTTCCTCCCGTCACGGGCCTGGAGAGCTCTCACTTCAGCTCAATGATGGTGGTGTCCGAACCAGCCGACGCCGGCCACCAGAAGCACGAGGAGCAGACCCAGGAGAAAGAGCGGGTGCAGCAGCACGCCCAGCCCGCCGAACAGCGCCAGCAACAATATGAGCACGAGCAACAATAGCAGCATCCGGTGCCTCCTTGTCCCGCCCGCGGCCGGAGCCGCTGAAGGCGAACGGTCAGGGCCGTGAGGCCTCTGCGGTGTTCTGGGGCCTCCAGGCCCGTCTACGGGGTCTCTTACCCTCTCAGCCTAAGCTCTATCCCTATGCGAGGGCATAACAGTGGCAGTCGGGGCGGTTACAGGAACATTGCAGCGCCCGGCCTGGGGCGAGTAGAGGCTCAGGTCTCCAGGTGGCGACGAAGGAACTCGGTCAGTTGGTCAGGGTCGAAGGGCTTGGCGAGAAAACCATCGCCATCGTGGTCCATCGGCTCGCCGTAGGCGCTCATCAGGAGCACCGGCACCCGGGCGAGGTCAGGGTCGCTCCTGATCCGCCGCACCAGTTCCAGGCCGTCCATCCCCGGTAGGCGGACGTCAGCCAGCACGATGCGGGGACGCCTTTCGGCCATCGTCTCCAGGGCAGTCTCGGCGTCGGGGACGGCTACCACTTCCAGCCCCAGCTCTTGGACGACCATCGTGACCAGCCTTAGGATCGCGGGCTCGTCCTCGACGATCAGGATACAGCTCATAGCAAGAGATCAACTCGCTCCTTCGTGATGGCCTCCTCCTTCAAAAAGATTAGCCCTCAACATTATATCGTGCCAGGGATGTATCATCAGCTAACGAAGCGCCACTCTGCATGACATACCCATAACAGCTCCCCATATTTCGCCCCCAGCGGACGTCCTCACCCCGGACGGCGTCCCTCTGGGCCAGACCGTCCCTCGGCAGAGCGAGGGCCCTCCGTGGGGCGCGGCCGGCCCGTCCGCCGGGGGCCGCAGGGGCCATCTCGTGCTACTATTAAGGCAGCGAGCGGGCGGGTGCCCTACTGCATCAAATGGGAAGCTTTCTCATCCACCGGTGGCGGGCGAGCGAAAAACTTACGGGGATGAAGAATCGATCCTTCTGGGGCTGCGAGAGCGCGATCCCGCGGCCTTAGAGGCCCTTTACGACCGATACGCTCGCAGGGCCTTCGGACTGGCGTTCAAGGTCCTCGGTGACGGGGTAGCCGCGGAGGATGCGGTGCAGGAGGCGTTCCTGACGGTATGGCGGCAGGCGGCCCGCCTCGACCTGGCCCGGGGCCGCGTGGGAGCGCTGCTCCTCACCGTGGTCTACAGGCGGGCCATCGACCTGCTACGGGAGCGCAGGGGCCAGCTCCCCCTGACCGACAACACTGCCGACGTCCTCTCCCGGCCAGGCGGGGAGCCGGACTGGGCCTCCCTGTCCGTCGACCGGCAGGCGGTGCGCCGCGCCCTGGACTCCCTCCCGCCCGAGCAGCGCGAGGCCATAGAGATGGCCTTCTTCCAGGGGCTCACTCATGTCGAGGTCGCCGAGGCGCTGGGGCTGCCGGTCGGCACCGTCAAGAGCCGGCTGCGGCTGGGGATGGAGAAGCTGCGCTCTCTGCTCAAAGAGGTGGAGTGACGGTGGACTGCCAAGAGATAGAGGAGCTGGCAGGGGCCATCGCCCTGAACGCCCTCTCGCCGGAGGAGATGGCGCTGGTGAGGGAGCACCTGGCCTCCTGCGAGGCCCATCCGCACCTGGCCGAGCTCAGGGCTGCGGGGCATGCCCTCCTGTGGATGGCTCCCGAGATGGAGCCGCCGCCCAGGCTCCGCGACCGCCTCCTGGCGGCAGCACGCAGCGAAGCCCCGGCGCGGCCCGCCCCCTCTCTCCCCCGGTGGGGGGTAGTGTCCTGGCTGAGGGCTGTCACCCCCTACCGGCTGGCCGCGGTGCTGGCCGTGGTGGCCTTGGCCCTCCTGGGCTGGAACATCTACCTGCAGCGCTCCCTGGCCAGCGAGGACGTCTCCGTCTTCGTCATCAGTGGGGAGAGGGCCCACGGTCAGCTCATCTATCTGTCGCGGTCCAGGACGGCGGTGATGGTGGTAGAGGGGCTGCAGCCTCTGCCGGCCGGGATGGCCTACCAGGTGTGGGCGATGAGGGATGGGCAGCCGACGAGCGTGGGACTCCTCCACGTGCAGGAGCCGGGCCCCGTTACGGCCGCCATGGAGATGGACATCGCAGGGGTGCAGGAGCTGGCCGTGACGGTGGAGCCGGAGGGTGGCAGTACCAGCCCCACCAGCCCGCCCGTCCTGAGACTCCAGCTCTGACCTCAGACGGACGGCCGCACGGATATGGGGGCGGGGGCCTTACGCCCCCGCCCCAGGTCAGGAGAGGAGGGAGACGGCTAGGGTAGGTCTCGTCTTCGCCCCGTGAGGACGCTCGTCGCTGCACCGCCCAGGGCCAGCAGCAGTCCCCCCGCTGTCAGCAGGTGGTCGGTGCTGAGCAGGTGCCCGGCGCCGCTGTGGACGTGGACGTGGGCCTCCCCGGCGCCCTCGATGCCGCTGGCGCCCGCATGCATGAAGTAATCGCCGTATGCCCCGGGCACCAGCAGGGCCAGGCCAGCGATGATGGCGCACCGCCCCGCGAGGAGCCCCAGCGGGACGGGCGCCACATTGGCCGGGCCGGGCGCCGCCGCAGGGGCCAGGAGCAACAGCGCCGCTCCTGCGGCCACCACGTACAGGCCCGGCCCGCCGTCGGCGAAGTAGAAGACCGCTTCAGGGCTGGAGAGCAGGTCTCTCAGGTTCCAGAGGTCGCGAAGGGCGACGGCGGCGATGATCGCTCCTGCGGCGGCCACCGCCCAGCGCAGCGCGGGCAGGGATGGCCTGACCCCGGCCAGGAGCGAGGCGACGACAGCCGCCACCGCCAGGCCGATGAAGAACCGGCCGTGGCCAGAGACCCCGTTCGGCTGGTAAAGGCCGTCGTAGAAGGTCGCCCATGGAAGGTAACAGCCTACCACGACGGTGACGGCGCCGGCGACGACCAGCAGGTGGAAGGGAAGGCCCCTCCACCTGCTGGCGCCCCTGGCGCCGGTGAGCCGTCTGGCAACGCCGATGAGCTGTACTGCCATCGCTACCTCCGGCCCTCTAGCGTATGCCGAAGAACAGGTACAGGTTGGTGGGGATGTCGGGCGTGGCGTCGGCCTGGTTGGCCTGCACCTGCCGGAGCACCTGCAGCGACTTGCCGGCCTGGATGCGGTCCCAGGCAGCCCGGGTCTTGACGCCCACCACTACCGCCTCCCAGGGAGTGTCGGGCGCGGTGCTGAAGCCTGCCTCCGTGGGGTCGACGATGTGGCTGTGGGGCGGCAACGGGATGACCTGGCCGAGGCCGATGCGGCTCACGTCTACCTGGCGAGGGTGGGCGGGGCAGCTGCCGGCCGTGGGGCAGTGCAGCTCGATCCCCTGTGTCTCGTTGAAGAGCGGTATCAGCACCCACACCTTCGGGATGGGCTCCCGCGTGCCGGGCGGGGTGGCCCCCTCCTCGCCGACGATGCAGGGCTCGCCCTGGCCGCAGAAGAAGTTCTTGGTGTAGAAGACGGTGCCGGTGTTGCCGGCCGCCCAACCTGGAGTGGTGCCCAGCTCGCGGGCCATGGGAGTGGGCGTCCGCGCCGGCGTCGTGGCGGGCTGGGTCGTCTCCTCGCCACCGCCGCAGGCCACCGCGGCCAGGGAGAAAGCCACGGCGGCAGCGGCCGCTATCCATAAGGGCCACCGTCGGCCCTTGCTCGCTACGTTGCTCATAGCGCACCTCCTGCTCGATTCGGTCTGGCCTCACCCAGGAGCTCCTGGCCGACCGTTTCACCGATATTTCGCAGGCGCTGGCCTGGCGGATCACCGCCCGGGCCTCAGTGGAGGAAAATCAGCGGCCTGCGGTCAGCCGCTCCGGGGCGGCGGGCCCCCGTCTGGAAGTCTCGGGGCTGACCGCCCGCGCTGCCACGGCGAGGGAGCGCGGGACGTTATTGTTATTAAGGATGAGCGCGGCTAAAATCTTGCCCAGGTGTGGACGGGGCGTCCGGCCCGCTGCCATCCGGGCAGTGTGGGGAGAGCTTCCGGCGCCAGTCGGAGCGTGAAGTGGAGCAGACCGGGCTGCGGGCAGCTTTGCTGTGAGTGGTCGCACGGGCTTCGGCACCCCTGACTCCTCCTCCGAGACCCCTGCGGCCAAGGTCCCGTCCCGCGCCGACGGGCGCCGCCGCTGGCGTCCTCATCGTCAGTTCCTGGACCTGGCGCTGCGGGCCGGGCGCTTCGGGGCCTGGGAGTGGGACGCCAGCACCGGAGAGATGCGCTGGACGGAGTTCCTGGAGGTCATGCACGGCCTCCGCCCCGGCCAGTTCCCCGGCACCTTCGAGGCCTTCCTGGCCCACATCCACCCGGACGACCGGCAGACCGTCCACGAGGCCTTCCAGGTGGCCCTGGAAGAGGGCTCCCTTTGCCTGCAGTACCGCATCGTCTGCCCGGACGAGAGCATCCGCTGGCTCGAGTGCCACGGCCGGGTCACCCGGGGACGACAGGGACCCGAGCGGCGGATGATCGGCGTGTGCGTCGACATCACCGAGCGTAAGGAGGAAGAGGAGTCCCTGGCTGTCCTCGCCCAGGTGACGGACCTCTTCTCCTCCCCTCTGGACGCCAGGGAACGGCTCATGGCCCTTGCCAGGCTGCTGGTGCCCCGGCTGGCGGACTACTGCGAGATCTGCCTCCTGGACGAGGACAACGCCTTCGTCCCGGTGGCCTGGCGGGGGCGCCGCGGTGGGAGGACGGCCCGCGTCCAGGGGCTCTGCCCTCCTCACCTGCGCTCCTCTCATCCTGTAGCCCGGGTGGTGCGCACCGGACGCCCCGTACTCTACGCCAGCATCGATGGCGAGGCGCTGGAGGCGGCCTCGCGCAGTCAGGCGCGCCTGCTGAAGTCGCTGATGGCGGCGGGATACCATTCGGCCGTGGTGGCGCCGCTCATCGCCGACAAGCGGGCTACCGGCGCCATCGCGGTGGCGCTGGACGGCTCCGGCCGGCGCTACGGGCCTCGGCACCTGGCGCTGATGCAGGAAGTGGGCCGTCGGGCCGGCCTGGCCCTGGAGAACGTCCGCCTCTACAACGACCTGCAGCGCGCCATCGAGTCCAAGGACGAGTTCCTGGGCGTCATCTCTCACGAACTGAGGACGCCCATAACGACCATCTACGGCGGGGCCCGCATGCTGCGGAGCCGCGGCGCCCGCCTCGGCCCCGAGAAGAGCGCCCAGGTCCTGGCCGATATCGAGCTGGAGGCGGAGAGGCTCTTCCGTATGGTGGAGGACTTGCTGGCGCTGGCCCGGCTGGAGCTGGGACAGAGGGTGGAGGTGGAGCCCGTGCTGGTGGAGCGGGTGGCCAGCCGCATCCTCTCCGCCTACGGCGAGCGCTTCCCCGGCCGGGCCTTCGAGCTGAGGGTAGAGGGCGAGAGCAGGCCGGCGGCGGCCCAGCCCGTCTACCTGGAGCAGGTGATACGCAACCTCCTCAACAACGCCCTCCGGTACAGCCCGCCCGACTCGCCCATCGAGATGGTGGTGCGCTACGCGGAGCAGGAGGAGGAAGAGGTGGTGGAGGTGCACATACTGGACCGGGGGCCAGGCGTGCCCGAGGAGGACCTGGAGCTGATATTCGAGCGTTTCTACCGGTCCAGCGCCAACGCCTCCCGCAAGGCGGGCAGGGGCATCGGCCTCACCGTCTGCAAGCGGCTGGTGGAGGCCCAGTCGGGCCGCATCTGGGCGCGGCTGAGAGAGGGGGGCGGCCTGGACGTCGCCTTCACTCTGCCCATCTGGCAGGAGGACGATGGCGAATGAGCGTCCAGCCTCTGGTACTGGTCGTCGACGACGAGCCGGGCATCCTCCGGCTGCTCAAGCAGGAGTTATCGGCGCAGGGCTTTCGGGTCATCGGGGCCAGCAGCGGCGAGGAGGCCCTGCGCCTGGCCGAGGAGCACCGGCCTGACATAGTCCTGCTGGACATCCTCATGCCGGACATCTCGGGCCTGGAGGTGATGCGGGGCCTGCGGCAGCGGAGCAACGCCCCGGTCATCCTGGTCACCGCCCGGGACACGGACACGGACAAGATCCGCGGCCTGGAGCTGGGCGCCGATGACTACATCGTGAAGCCCTTCAACCCCGAGGAGGTGGCGGCACGCGTCCGGGCGGTGCTCCGCCGCGCCTCCGGCCTGCCCCCCGGGGGACGCCGCCTGCTCTCGGCCGGTGGGCTGGAGATCGACCTGGAGCGGAGACTGGTGACGCGGCAGGGGAAGCTGGTCCCCCTGACCCGCACGGAGTGGCAGCTCCTGCAGCACCTGGCTGCCCATGCCGGCAAGGTGCTCACCAACCGGGAGCTGCTGAGCAAGGTGTGGGGGCCGGAGTACGGGGACGACGTCCAGTACCTGAGGGTGTGGGTGGCCCGCCTCCGTCGCAAGCTGGGGGACAGTGCCGCCAGGCAGGCCATCATCAAGACCATGCCGGGGATAGGCTATATGCTGGAGGCGTCCCCCATGTCCCCGGAGCGGTAGACGCCGCCGTCAGCCGAGAGAGGAAGCAAAAGTGAGGCGCGGCCTCCGCCGCGCCTCACTGTGTGGATGTTCATGCGCTGGCTGCCCCCGGATAGCAGGCGGTAGTGGGCCTCACCCCCACCACCGCCCCTGCAGCGTCACGAGACCGTTCTACCGCCTGCTACCTGGGGGCAGCCTTCATCGGTCAGGAGACGGGGTGGTCACGGTCGCCATGCCTTGCCACTCGCTCGCGGCCGGCGACCGGCCCAAGGGTCACCGCCCGCAACAGCATCAACAGCGCTATCGCCGCCAGCAGATAGACGATCATGGCTATCGCCGTCTCCGGCTCGAAGACGCCGCCCTCCACCTGGCGAGTGGTGGTGATGCCCCGGAAGGGCGCCACCAGGGCGTCGGTCAGATCGTATACGAAGTCCACGAAGGCGTTGCTGGCGTTGGCGCCGGCCAGGCGGAAGCCCAGCCTGAGGGCCAGCAGCGCCTCCACGGCGAAGGTGGCCGCTCCCACCAGGCTGGTGGCGGTGCTGCCCCAGACCGCCAGCCCCGTCCAGAGGCCGGAGCGGGCCTCCCCTCCCGCCCTCCGGTCGTCGGGGGCGCTGGAGGTAGACTCCTCGTCCGCCGTATCCCGTCTCTGCGTCGACATCTGCTCACGTCCTCTTCCGGTGTCACAGCGCGGCCGCTACCTGCTTCCCATCAGGCCCCGCAGCTTCTCGCGTATGGTCTCCGCGCTCTCCCCTGTCTTCTCCTTGATGATGCCTACCAGGCGCTCTACGTCGCCCTGGCTGCGCTTGATGTCGTCATCGGTCAGGTCGCCCCAGATGGAGCGGATGCGCCCGCGCAGCTGGTCCAGCTTCCCTTCGCCCTTCAGCCGCTCGATATCGCCTTCCTGTCCCATGGTTACCTCCCTGGCCTCACGGCCTGCAGTCCTGCGGCGGTTCTCCCCACTCCGGCCTTGGCTGGCAGGGGCCGACGGTACCCGCACTGCAGGCAGACCAGGTCCTGGAGCCCGTCCTGGTCGTCCAGGAAGAGGTCGCCCCGACAGCGGGGGCAGCCCCCGAACTGCAGCATCCTCTGCCTCCCTTCGTCTCCTGTCTGGTGATGTCAGGCTAGGCTATGGGCGGTGTCAGGGGGATAAAAGCGGCGTTGGGGGGCATTGCAGAGGCATAACGTAGCGAGACCAGGAAGGAGTCAGTCAGCTCCCTCCTCCGCTGCATGGAAGAGAGATGCCGCTTGAAAGGACGAGGGGACGCAGGGATACACTGGAGCAAAGAGGAGGCGTCTGCAGGAGCGGGCCATGACGGACCAGGAGCCCGGCCAGGCCCTGGCCTTCGGAGAGACGGAGGTGGTGCTACGGGACGGCACCGCCCTCCGCATGCGCCCGGTGCGCCCCGGTGACGAGGAGGCGCTGGTGGCCTTCTACCGGGGGCTGTCGCGGGACTCCCTCCTCTACCGCTTCTTCACCCCGGTGAAGGAGGAGACGCTGGGCCGCTGGGTGCGCAAGGTGATACGGGGCCAGGGGGAGCGGGGGTTCGGGGTGGTGGCCACCTTCGGCGAGCCGCCGCGGGTGGTGGGCCACGCCCTTTACTTCCGCCTGGACGGCGACCGGGCAGAGGTGGCCTTCGCCGTGGCTGACGAGTTCCAGGGGCGGGGCGTGGGCACCCTCCTCCTGGGCTATCTGGCCGAGGTGGCGGCGCGCCAGGGGGTGCGGGAGTTCGAGGCCACGGTGCTCCCCGACAATCGTCGCATGCTGCAGGTCTTCCGCGACTCCGGCTTCCCCCTGGAGGTGCAGGTGGGTGTGGGGGAGCTGCGGCTCAGCTTCCCCACGGAGCTGACGGAAGAGGCGCTGGCCCGCTTCGAGCGGCGGGAGCAGGTAGGCGCCCAGGCCGCCCTCCAGCCCTTCCTGCGGCCGCGGAGCGTGGCCGTCATCGGCGCCTCCCGGCGCAGGGGCACCATCGGGGGCGAGCTCTTCCACAACCTCATCGCCTACGGCTTCACCGGGCCGGTCTATCCGGTGAACCCCAACGCCTCGGTGGTGCAGAGCGTCCTCAGCTATCCCACGGTGGAGGCGGTGCCGGGGCCGGTGGACCTGGCGGTGGTGGTGACGCCGGCGGAGCAGGTGGTGGAAGTGGCACGGCAGTGTGCTCGCAAGGGAGTGCGGGCGCTGGTGGTGCTCTCGGCCGGCTTCGCCGAGGCCGGCGAGGAGGGACGCCGGCGGCAGGAGGAGTTGCTGAGCGTCTGCCGGGCCACGGGTATGCGGCTCATCGGCCCCAACTGCATGGGCCTCATCAACACCGACCCGACGGTACGGCTGAACGCCACCTTCGCTCCCGCGCCCCCCAGGGCGGGCCGCGTGGGGTTCATGTCCCAGAGCGGGGCGCTGGGACTGGCCATCATCGAATACGCCAACCGGCTGGGCATCGGCCTCTCCACCTTCGTCTCGGTGGGGAACAAGGCCGACATCTCCGGCAACGACCTCCTCAACTACTGGGAGGAAGACCCCAACACGGATGTCATCCTGCTCTACCTGGAATCGTTCGGCAATCCGCGCAAGTTCTCGCGCATCGCCCGGCGGGTGGGCCGGCGGAAGCCCATCGTGGTGGTGAAGAGCGGACGCACGCCGGCGGGGGTGCGGGGCGCCTCCTCTCACACGGGGGCGCTGCTGGCCGCCTCCGATACCAGCGTGGAGGCGCTTTTCCGGCAGGCGGGGGTCATCCGCACCGACACGCTGGAGGAGATGTTCGACGTGGCCGCGCTGCTGGCCAGCCAGCCGCTGCCGGAGGGGCCGCGGGTGGGTATCGTAACCAATGGAGGTGGGCCGGGCATCCTCTGCGCCGACGCCTGTGAGGCGGAGGGGCTGCAGGTGCCGGTGCTGGCGGCTGCCACTCAGGAGCGCCTCCGCTCCTTCCTGCCGGAGCAGGCCAGCGTGCAGAACCCGGTGGATCTCCTGCCCTCGGCTACGGCGGAGCAGTACCGCCAGGCCATCGAGGCGGTGGCGGCGGACGCCAGCGTGGACGCCCTGGTGGTGATCTTCGTGCCGCCCCTGGTGACCCAGATGGAGGACGTGGCCCGGGCCATCCTGGATGCCGTCAGGGGGCTGGCCTCGGCCAAACCCGTCCTCAGCGTCTTCATGTCCGCCCGCGGGGTGCCGGAGCTGCTGCAGGAGGGGGAGCTGCGGGTCCCCTCCTATGCGTTCCCTGAGTCAGCGGCGCGGGCGCTGGCCCATGCCGTCCGCTATGGCCAGTGGCGTCGCCGTCCCCTCGAGCAGCCGGCCCGGCCGGAGGGCGTCCGTCGGGACGAGGCGCTGGCCCTGGTGGCCACCTCCCTGGCCCGGGGAGGCGGCTGGCTCCACCCCGGCGAGGTGGCGGCCCTGTTGGAGTGCTACGGGCTGCCTCTCCTGCCACAGCGCATCGTGGCCACGCCCCAGGAGGCGGGCGAGGCGGCGGTGGAGCTGGGCTGTCCGGTGGCCCTCAAGGCTGTAGCCCCCGGCCTGGTCCACAAGACGGAGGTAGGGGGCGTGGTCCTGGGGCTGACGGGCCGGGAGGCCGTGGTGGAGGCGGCGGAGCGGATGCTCTCCCGCCTGTCGCAGGCTGGCTACCAGGCGAGCGGCCTGCTGGTGCAGGCCATGTCGCCCCCCGGGGTGGAGATGATAGTGGGGGTGCTCTCGGACCCCCACTTCGGCCCCCTCATCGCCTGCGGGGCTGGCGGCGTGCTGGTGGAGCTACTGGGGGACGTGGCGGTGCGCCTGGCCCCGCTGACCCGGCGGGACGCCGCGGAGATGCTGCGGGAGCTACGCACCTTCCCCGTCCTCAAGGGCTACCGCGGCACCCCTCCCGCTGATGTCGCCGCTCTGGAGGACCTCCTCCTGCGGGTCAGCGCTCTGGCTGAAGACCTGCCCCAGGTGGTGGAAATGGACCTCAACCCCGTGCGGGTGGGCGAGCGGGGCGTCTGGGTGCTGGACGCCCGCGTGCGGGTGGAGCTCGTCCAGCCGACGCCCAGGGTGGCCCGCCGCTAGGGCGGGATGCCGCCGGGAGCCGGGCCTGGCCCCGGCATCCCCGAGGCGGGCCGGATCTCACCTCTGTGCCGGCAGGAACAAACGGGACAGCGAGTAGAGGGATATAGCGACGAGAGCCAGGCCGCCGGTGGCTATGAGACCGAAAGCAGTGTTGATATGCAGGAAAGGGATGATGTTGATCACCAGGGAGAGGAAGAGGGCTCCCAGCAGGGCGCCGATGAAGGAGCCACGTCCTCCTGTCAGGCTGGCCCCACCCAGGACGGCAGCGGCCAGACTGTTCAGGGTGTAGGCGGCGCCGATGGTCGGAGAGCCTACCCCGGTCTGGGCGGCCAGGAACAGGCCAGCCAGGGCGGCCAGAAGACCAGAAAGGACGAAGGCCCGCCAGTAGATACGGCTCGTGTTGACCCCCACTCGGCGGGCCGCTTCCTCGCGGAGGCCCACCGCCCGCGTGCGGAGACCGCCGCTCGTGAAGTGAAGCCATAGATCGCCCAGGACAGCCAGAGATGCCACGACTATGAAGGCCCAGGGCAGGAAGCCCAGAGGCCTCAGCAGGGAATCGGCGAAAGCGAAGTCGATGACCCCGGCAGGGGTGGGCCTCAAGAGAAGGGCGATCCCCTGGAGCACGCTGGCTGTCGCTATAGTGGCGATGACAGAGGGAATGCGCACCGCCTTCACCAGGGCCCCGTTACCCAGGCCTACCAGCGAGCCCACGCACAGTAGAGCCAGTGCTCCCCCCACGAGGGCGAGTGGAGACTTGTCCTCCAGGAGCAAGAAGGAGGCCAGCACCACTGTCAGCGTCATCAGGTTGCCAACGGAGATGTCGAAATGGCCCACCAGGAGCACATTCAGTTGGGCCATCGCCACCAGGGCCAAGGGAAGTGTGTTGGTCAGCAGATGGCGCATATTGATGGCGGTCAGGAAGGCATCGGACTGTCCGGTGGTATAGCCGCCGACAGCCAGCATCAGGACTACCAGGAGGGCGAGGGGCGCCCACTCCTTGCTCAGAAGGGAAGGCAGGAGGGGCAGTCGCGGGAGGATCCTCGTCAGGCCGTGAGCCTGGGCCCTGGCCCGTTCCACTAAACTTCGCCGCTCGACGGGTGCCGCGGCGACGAAGGACGCCACGATCCTTTCCTCCGACAGCTCTTCTCCTCGCAGCTCCCGTATCACCTGGCCGCGGGATACCACTAGCACGCGGTCACACAGGCCGGCCAGCTCCAGCGCATCGGACGAATTGACGATGATGGACACACCTTCGGCGGAGCGGTCCCTCAGGGCACGGTAGATATCCAGGCGCGACCGGGCGTCCACACCCTGGGTGGGCTCGTCCACCAGCAGCACTTCCGCCTGCCCCAGGAAGGCCCTGGCCAAAACTGCTTTCTGCTGGTTGCCACCGGAGAGGAAGATGATGGGCTGCTCCAGGGACGGTGTCGCTATCCTCAGTTGTTCCGTCAGCCGGTGACAGTTCGCTCTCTCCTGCCTGCCGTTCACTATCGGCCCCAGGGCGAACCTCTTCACCGACTGCACCGTCATGTTGTGCCTCATTCCGAGAGGCGGGAAGATCGCTTCTCGCAGCCGGTCACCGCTCAGTATCATCAGGCCGGCCTCCAGTGAGGCACCGGGGGAGTTGAGGCGGAGCCTCCTTCCCTTGACGGTGACGCGACCTTCGGCTGTCTCAAGGCCAGCGAGGGCCCGCAGTATCTCTCTCTGCCCGTTCCCCTCTGCCCCGGCCAGGCCCAGGATCTCGCCTCGGTGCAACCGAAAGCCTACCGGACCGAAGCGGGGCCCCATCAGCTCCTCCACTGAGAGCACCACCTCAGCGGGAGCATCGTTCTGGTGCTTGGCAGGGAAAGTCATTTCCACCGGGGTCCCTACCATAAGAGAGACCACCCGCTCCGGGGTTATCCCTCGGGCCGGGAACGTCCCTTGAATGCGACCGTCCCTCAGCACCGTGATACGGTCAGCGACGTCCGGGATCTCGCCGAGACGGTGGCTGACGTAGACCACCGCCGCGCCTCTGGTCTTCTCCCCTCGGATGAGCCGGTGCAGGTGTTCGACTTGGCCGAAGTCCAGGGCAGTAGTAGGTTCGTCCAGCAGGAGGACCTCGGGGGTGCAGATGAGGGCCTTCACCACCTCCAGCATCTGTCGCTGGGCGTAGGAGAGGTCAGCCACGGTGGCCCTCGGGTCCACCTCAAGGCCGTACCGGCCCAGCTGCTCTTCCGCCCAGGGGATCAGGTCAGCGTACCGCGGCCGCTTGTCCCGCGGCACGGAAAGATGCAGGTTCTGGGCCACGCTCAGCTCGGGCACCAGGGAGCTGTCCTGGTAAACGGCGAAGAGGCCCATCCGGCGGGCCAGCGCCGGACGGGCCTCCTCCAGATGCCGTCCCAGGATCTCCACTCTGCCGGAGTCGGGGACTATGGCCCCGCTGGCGATACCTATGAGCGTCGATTTGCCCGACCCGTTCTCGCCAACGATGGCGTGCACCTCTCCGGGCAGACACTCGAAGCTCACGTCCGCGAGCGCCTGCACTCCCGGGTAGCGCTTCGATACCCTGTCGAGGCGGAGAGCGGGAAAGGTCATCGCACCTCTCCCTTTCTACGCTCCTGTGCTAGCGGCGGAACATGTCTCTCAAGACATCGGCCGGGACCAGGGTGGAGAAGGGGGTCTCGGCGGGAAGCTCACTATTGCACATCCCCCGCTCCACCTGACGCATGCGGAAGGGGACCACCACCTGTCCTGGGGCATCCCTGTTGTTCAGCTTCTTTTCCATGGCCGCCGTCAACGCTATCCGCACTTGGAAGGTGCCTCCGGCGGAGAAGAAGATCTTGAAGTTCGGGTTACCGATCTGCTCCCAGTCGCAGAAGAGCCCTTGCTCGTCGGTCCGGAGGGTGAGGATCACGTCCAGGGGCCTGTTGGCAGCCTGATATGCCCTCACGCCGCCCCTGAAGCCGTCCGAGTACTCGTACAGAATAGCGTCGATGTCGGAATAGCGGGCGAGGAAGGAGGACATAGCCTGGAAGGTGCCTTCCTGCGTCCAGTTGGTGTCCGCCTTGCCCAGGACCTGAACTCGCGAGTTGCCAGCGAACTGCTGCTCGGCGCACCGCTGCCAGGAGGCGCTGAGCTGGTTGCCGGGGGTACCCCCCAGCATCACCACCTCGATGACGTCCTCCCTGGACTGTTGCAGAACGAACTCGGCGAACTGTTTGCCCAGCTCGCACAGGTCCTCGGCCACGAAGGTGAGGTAATCCCTGCCTGGCTGTCCTCCCAATGCGGCTATGTAAGGCACCACGATGATGCTCTGTCGGGTCGCCTCCCGCACTGCAGGCAGTAGCGCCTCGCCAGCATCCGGGAAGGTGACGATGATATCAACCCTCTGGGCTATGAGGCTCTGCATATCGGAGATAGCCTTGCTGGGGTCGCCACGGGCGGAGGTGTAGATGATCCGCCTTACCTGAGGATAGCTCAGGGCCTGGAGGACGAACTCCATGTGGGTGATGCGGCGCCACACGTTCTCCCCGAAGCCGTCCGCCAATGCCACCGTCAGGTTGCCACGGCCGGTGTCGCAGACGAAGTCCCGCCAGCAGCGGAAAGCCAGCTCTCGGTCCTGTGGTGAGAGCTGCATACTCGCCCGGGCGATGGCGGCCAGCACCAGGGGGTCTACGTTTTCCGTCGTGCCCAGTGCCTTTCGCAGGAGGGCCGGGTCCGCTCTCAGCTCCCCGGCGGCCGGACTCCCCTCCTGGGGGCCTGTCGGCGTCGTCTCCACGCCGCCCCCGCCACAGGCGAGGGCGACTGTGATGGCCAGGACCACTGCTGTTATCGACAGCCTGCGGAGGAGCACGCTCTTCTGATCGAACATGGCGGGCCTCCTCATCAGCCTTTTATCCCCTTTCACGGCTTCTGTGGCGCGGCTGGACCTATCTCTCTAGCTCCCGGCTACTCACCTCTTCCCCCTTACGTGAGCCATTTGCCAGGGTTCTCTCCCGGCGCGATGGACGCTCCGCTGACCAGGGTGGCCGCTCCAGCAGGCGGGCAGGCATTCTCCTCACGGTGCGCCAGTCCAGGTACGCTGTCTGCAGGTTGGTCAGCACCATGCCGAGAGCTATGGCCAGGCCCTCAAAGATGTTCTGGAAGGCTGTGGAGAGGCCCATCACCCGCAACACCTGACCGAGGTGGATCAGGAAGATGGCCCCCCCGACCGTGGCCATCAGGCTGCCCTGTCCCCCAGAGAGAGGCGTACCCCCGAGGACCACAGCCGCTATGGGTGCTAGCAGATAGGGCCGTCCTAGCTCCAGCGTGGGGTTGCGGATAAAAGCGGAGAGCATGACGCCCGTGATGCCGTAGAGAAGAGCGGCTATCGTGTAGGCGCTGATCTGATAGCTCCGCACCGGTATGCCGGCGAACCAGGCGGCGGTCGGATTAGCGCCCACAGCGCTGAACCTCCGGCCGAAGGTGGTATGCCGTAGCCCGAAGGTCAGCAGAAGGGCCAGGCCGACGGCCACCAAGACGCTGTAACTGACCTGCCCCAATGTGCCGGTGCCCCAGTCTGCCAGCGCCGGCGGCACCCGGGACTCCTGGGCGATGCCAGTGCGGTACCACAGGGTGCCGCCGGTGACCAGAGACCCCACCGCCAGGGTCACCACCAGAGGGCTCAGACCGAGAAAGGCTATGAGGAGGCCGTTGGCCAGGCCGACGATCATGCTCAGGACAAGGGCTATGGCCAGGGCCAGGGCCAGCCCTTCGTCCCTGCCAGCCGACGCCCCGATGAGGATGGTGCCGACCATGGTTATCACCGACGGGACGGAAAGGTCTATACCCCTCGTCATGATCACCAGCGCCTGACCGAGCGAGGCGGTAGCCAGGAACGCCATAAAGGGCAGCATGGTCAGGAAGGCGCTCCGCTTGAGCGTGTCCGGCGCCCATATGGCGCTGAAAAGGAACAGCAATACCAGGGCTACCCATATGCCCAGGGCCCGGCCCTCCAGCCGCCAGCCACGGGGGGGCCTCGTCCTGGGGGGCTCTGGACTGGCAACGTCCATGGAAGCCTTTCCCGACCGGTGGTGCTCCACTGTCACTCGTAGATGTAGTCTGGGTGGTAGCGGATCTCTCTGAACTCGGTCTGCTCCCCCGTGTGCTTCACCCCCGTCT
>DAOTWZ010000032.1:0-64080 GCA_034435615.1 Dehalococcoidia bacterium | reverse complement strand
CGATGGAGAGGATGAAGCAGGCGGAGCACTGGGGGCGCTCCTCCAGCCCCACGTTGAACCAGACGGGGGAGTTGAAGGCGGCGTACTGGTGGAGGAGGAGGTGCTTCAGCTCCTCCTTGAAGGTCTCGGCCTCCTCCCGGGAGGAGAAGTAGCCGTCCTTGAGCCCCCAGGCGGTGATGGTCTCCACGACGCGGCCGATGAGCTGGCGCACGGAGCGCTCCCGCTGGGGGGTGCCCAGGGGGCCGCGGAAGTACTTGGAGGCGACGACGTTGGTGGCGTTCTGGGACCAGAAGGCCGGGAACTCCACGTCCGGCTGCTCGAAGACGGGCTGCCCGTCGGGCCCCTCGATGCGGGCGGTGCGCCGCTCCCACTCCACCTCATCGAAGGGGTCCACCCCGGGGCGAGTGAAGAAACGAGAGAGGGGCAGAACCATATCCGTCCTTATCTCCGCTAACGCCATGACCAAACTCCTTGTGACAACGTCTCTCGAGGTGAAAAAGCCCGGTGGCTGCTACCCCTACCCTTCTGGCGGATACGGGTCAGAGTCGTAAGTGTACTCCCTCCTAATTCGTCCATCTCGCCCGTGGACTATGAGCTGGGATGGCCTATTCCTCAACGCCAGGCGACGGCCCTTATCAATGGCCTCCCTCTGCGTAGGCGCTGTTAAAGAGGGACGCTCAGCGCCCTCCCGCTTTACTCGCCAGTAGTCGGCCCTGTGAGAGACGTGGTATTTCGCTCTCTTCCCCAACTCGTCCACCTCCTATTCAGCTACCTTGCGCCTACCATGCCCTGCTCGGCCAAGGCTGCGCATCGGGTTTCTGGTCACCTCTGGCAGGAGCACCAGTTGGCCAGGGGGCACCTCCGCCCGGGGCCAGCCCGCCTTGAGCGCCTCCAGCTCCCGCTCCAGCTCCTCCACATCGGCGAAGGCGCGGTAGACGCTGGCGAACCGTATGTACGCTATGTGGTCCAGCTCCCGCAGCCCCTCCATCACCAGCTCACCTATGTAGCTGGTGGGCACCTCCGCCTTCCCCAGACTGTATACAGCCTGCTCCACCCGGTCCACCAATTCCTCTATGGCACCCAGCGGTATGGGCCGCTTCTCGCAGGCCTTCCGCACCCCAGCCAGCACCTTCTCCCGGGAGAACTCCTCCCGGCGGCCGTCCTTCTTCACCACCACCACGCCCTGGAGCTCCACCCGCTCCATGGTGGTGAAGCGACGCCCACAGCGCAGGCACTCCCGCCGCCGCCGGATCCCTCCCTCCGCCGGACGGGAGTCCGTCACCTTGGACTCCGGGAAGCTGCAGAACGGACACTCCATGCTGCCACCACCACCCCTCCAGGGGCAGCGAGAACGATAGCACAACATCTTGGGCCTGTCAACCCCATAGACCCAAGATGTTGTAATTTGTCCACAAGATATCCACAGGGGGCAGGGCTGGAAGCTCAGTGGTAGACCAGGGGGGAGCCGTAGGCCAGCACCTCCACCCAGGTGGGCCCGCGGTTGAAGGCTATCTCCTGGCCCTGGGCATCGTAGTAGCGGGTGCGGGCGCCACCCCTCTCCTTGCGCCAGGTGGCCGTCAGGGCCACCCCGTCCTGGAAGACCAGGGCCTCCCCCTCGCCCATGACCTGGAAGAGGAGGTGGCCCTGGGCGTCCCCCACCACCTGCAGCCCGGCGAACTGCACCACCACGTTCTTGGCCCGCACCTGCTCGCCGCTGGCGCCGTCCACATAGGGCTGCCCGGCCTGCCAGCGCAGGTAGGCGTTGCTGGCGACATCGTAGCGCCACTCCACGGCGTAGGCGGGGAGGTTCCAGGGGCCGAAGTTGAAGGAGAGGAGACCGGCAGGGGCGCCGCCGGCGGGCGGGCCGCGGCCGGGCTGGTCGTCCTTGAAGGGCCAGGGCTCCAGTCGGGGCGGGCCCTGCCAGCCCATGCGCTCCGCCCAGTCCCACAGGCCGGCGGTGCTGGAGCGGACGTTGTGGGGGGCGGCCCGCGAGGGGTCGCGGCGGAAGGGGCCGGCGGGAAGGACGAGGCCGTTGACCTGGCGGACGCCGTAGGCGGCCACGTTACGGTCCACGTCCACCGCGGCCCCACCCTCGGCGCCGCCGAAGTGGACGAAGATGGCGTCCGTCTCCGCCGCCCAGGGTATGAAGTAGGCGCGGGCGGAGCGGACGGGCATCAGGACGTCGGCCTCATTGCGCCAGTAGAGGGCGACGAGGCGGCTGATGCCGCCCTCCGCCACCACCTCGTAGACCAGCTCCGCTCGGCCGATGCCGAAGACCGGCCGCGCCTGCACATGGTTATCGAAGACGACGGCCAGGGGGAGCCTGCCCAGGAGGCGCTGCCGCTCGGAGACCGGCACCGGGACGCCGTCCAGGAGCGCCGGCTCCCGGGGCTCCGGGGTGGGCGTCGGCACCGGCAGCGTGGCGGGCGGCGGGCTGGGGAAGGGGGTGAGGGCCCTTCCCTCGCTCCTGCCGCCGCAGGCGAGGGCCAGCAGCGCCACCCCGGCCAGGCCCAGACGCAGGGCCGCTGGCCAGCCCGCCCCTGGCGAGGCCCGTGGGGGCAGGGCGCCCCGCGCAGCGTTCCTACGGCACAACCGGGCCTCCCAGGGGACGACAGCCGCCTAGTCAGCGTCAGCGGATGCTGACGTGCCGCCTGAGAAAGGACGGGAGCTCGGCGTCGGTCAGGTTGGGGAAGGCCTCCTGACGCAGGCGGCGCACCTCTTCCTCCTCCATCGCCTGGGACTTGGGCTCCGGCACGTCGAAGCCGGCGGCGATGAGGGTGATCTTGACCTCGTCCTGGAGGGAGGGGTCGGTGGCGGTGCCGAAGATGATCTCCGCCTCCGGGTCCACCACCTCGGCGATGACCTGGGCGGCCATGTTCAGCTCGTGCAGGGACATGTTGCCGCCGTTGGTGACGTTGAAGAGGACGCGGGTGGCGCCGTGGATCCCCACGTCCAGCAGGGGGCTGCGGATGGCCGCCTGGGCGGCCTCCACGGCGCGGTTGTCGCCCCGGGCGCGGCCGATGGACATGAGGGCCGGGCCGGCGTCGGACATGATGCGGCGGACGTCGGCGAAGTCCAGGTTGATGTCGCCGGGGATGGTGATGAGCTCGGCGATGCCCTGGATACCCTGGCGCAGAATGTCGTCGGCCAGGAGGAAGGCCTCCTGGAGGGTGGTGGTGGGCTCGCAGATGCTCAGGAGACGGTCATTGGGGATGACGATGAGGGTGTCCACCTCGTTGCGGAGGCGGGCGATCCCCTCCTCGGCGAAGCGGCGGCGCCGCACTCCTTCGAAGGAGAAGGGCTTGGTGACCACGGCCACGGTGAGGGCGCCCACGTTCTTGGCCACCTGGGCCACCAGAGGGGCGGCGCCGGTGCCGGTGCCGCCACCCATGCCAGCGGTGATGAAGACCATGTCGGCGCCCTTGAGGGCCTCCCGCAACTCGTCCACCGACTCCTCGGCGGCCTGACGGCCCTTCTCCGGGTCGCCGCCGACGCCGAGGCCCTTGGTTATGCGGTCGCCGATGCGGATCTTGTTCTCCGCCTCGCAACGCATGAGGGCCTGGGCGTCGGTATTGACGGCGATGAACTCCACCCCGCGCACCCCCACCTCGATCATGCGGTTGACGGCGTTGCAGCCGCCTCCCCCTACGCCCACCACCTTGATGGGCGGCAGGCCTTCCAGCTCCGGCCGTTGCATCACGTTACCTCCCTTCGCCATTGCTCGCCTCCTACTGGGGAATGAGCATCTTGAGCCACCGCTGCAGTCTCTCCCAGAGGGTGCCGCCGGCGGCGAAGGCCCGCCGGCCGCCCCGGGGTGCCTCCCCCTCGAAGCCGCCATCGGTGTAGGCGGCCCAGCGCAGGAGCCCCACGCTGGCGGCGAAGGCGGGGCCGCTCACGGCGTCCGCCAGCCCGTACACCCCTTTGGGCAGGCCGATGCGCACCGGCACCCGCAGGAGCTGCTCCGCCAGCTCGTCCAGGCCGGGGAGGCTGGCCGTACCGCCGGTGAGGACCAGCCCAGCGGCGATCATATCGTCGAAGCCGGCCCGCCTCACCTCCAGGTATACCATCTCCAGGATCTCCTCGGCCCGGGCCTGCAGTATCTCCACCAGACGCCGGCGCGGCACGGACTTCACCCGTTGCCCCCCGAAGGACTCCAGGTCCAGGGACTCCTCTCCGTTGATGCGGCTGGGGTGGACGGCACCGTAGCGGAGCTTGGTCTCCTCGGCCACTGAAAAGGGTATACGTAGCCCCAGCACCAAGTCATGGGTGAAGTGATAGCCGCCCACCGGCAGGCTGGCGGTGTGGTAAGGGCTCCCGTCCACGAACACGGCCAGGTCCGTGGTGCCCCCGCCTATGTCCACCACCACCACGCCCTGGCGCTTCTCCTCCTCCTCCAGGACGGCCTCGGCGGCGGCCAGAGGGCAGGCCACCAACCCCTCCACCTGAACGCCCGCCTCCTCCAGGCAGCGGCTCAGGTTCTGGATGGCGGTGACGGAGCCTGTGACCAGGTGCACCTCCACGTCCAGTCGCTGGCCGTACATGCCTATGGGGTCCGTCACCGGGTCCTGGCCGTCCAGGATGAAGGAACGCGGTATGACGTGGATGATCTCCCGGTTGGTGGGGAGGCTCACCGCCTGGGCGTCCTCCAGCGCCCGCTGGATATCATCGGCGCGGATGGAGCGACGTCCCCCGGTTAGGGTGGCCACCCCGCGGTGATTGAGGGAGTGCAGGTGATTGCCGCTTATGCTGACGTATGCGGAGCTGAGGCGACTGCCGCTGGCCCGCTCCGCCCGCTCCACCGAGGCGACGATGGCCTCCGTGGTGCTCTTGATGTTCTCCACCAGCCCCTTGCGGATGCCCTGGGAGCTGGCCACCCCCACGCCCAGCAGACGCAGCTCACCCTCAGGGGTGACCTCGGCCAGGAGGGTGCAGACCTTGCTGCTCCCGATGTCTATCGCTCCCAGCATGTTGCCCCTTCTCACGGCGGCCGCCTCCTTTCAGCGTAGGGCAGGCCGGTCCCCGAACCGCAGGTCGAGGACGCGCCCGGGAAGGGACTGGGCACCCAGGGCCTTCTGCACCGCCTCCCAGACGGCCAGCTTGTACTCCAGCCCCTGGCCGTCTCCTACCACCACCCGATAGCCAGCATCGGTCTCCAGGGCCAGCCCCTCCTGGATGCTGTACTCGAAACGGACGACCCGCACACCCAGGAGGCCCGGGGCCTGCTTGGAAATCTCCCGCGCCAGCGCCATGGGCGCGGCCGGCACCCGTTGACCTGGCGTCAGCGCTTCGGAAGAAGTTGTATCAATTATAGTCGGGGCGTCCCGGGCCGGTGATACCCCCTCCAGGACCACCCCTTCGGAGTCGATGACGTAGCGGGCATCGCCCCGCTGCCAGTAGCCCCAGGGCACCCGCTCCTGCACCCGCAGACGGACACGGTTGGGGAAGAGGCGCTCCGCCTGGACGCTCTGCACCAGGTTGAGAGAGGCGATGCGCTGTTCTGCCTGGTCCAGGGGCAGTCCCAGCATGCTCTTCCCCTCCAGCCCGGACAGCGTCTGCAGCTCGGGGGCGGAGAGGTGCTGCGCTCCCACCACCTCCACCGCCTGCACCCGGAAGAGAGGCGAGAAGTAGAGGCCGCAGAGGGCGGCCAGGGCCATGAGGCCGCCCCCCGCCCAGAGGAGCCGCCGGCGCCGGGCCAGCCGGGCCAGCCGCTCCTCCCGCTCCCCCAGGATCAGGCGCCCCCGCAGGACGCGCACCTTATTCGACCTGCGGTGTCCAAATAAGCCCCTTCTTCTCACGGTGCCGCTCCAGGGCCAGCTCTATCAGCCGGGTGATGAGCTCGCCGTAGGTGATGCCGGCCGCTTCCCACAGCTTGGGGTACATGCTGATGGGCGTGAAGCCAGGTATGGTGTTGATCTCGCTGACGATGGGCTCCTCCCCCACCAGGAAGAAGTCCACCCGGGCCATGCCGGCGCAGTCGATGGCCTTGTAGGCGGCGATGGCCATAGCCTGCAGCCGCTCCGTCACCGGGCCGGGCAGGGGGACGGGGGCCACCAGCCGCGTCCCTTCCTCCAGGTACTTGGCGCGGTAGTCGTAGAACTGACGGTGGGGCACTATCTCGCCCGGCGGCGAGGCGATGGGGTCATCGTTCCCCAGCACCGCCACCTCTATCTCCCGCCCCGCTATGGCCCCCTCCACCAGCGCCTTGCGGTCATAGAGAAAGGCCTCGCGCAGGGCATCGGGCAGGGCGGCCGGGCCCTCCACGCGGCTCACCCCCACGCTGGAGCCCAGGTTGGCCGGCTTGACGAAGCAAGGGAAACCTATCTCGCTGGCCACCCGCCCCTCCACTCTGGCCGGGAGGCGGGCCCACTCGGCGACGGTGACGACGATGAAGCGGGCGGTGGGCAGCCCTGCCTGCCGGAAGACGGCCTTCATCAGGGCCTTGTCCATCCCCACGGCGCTGGCGGCCACGCCGGCCCCCACGTAGGGCGTCCCCAGCAGCTCCAGCATCCCCTGCACGGTGCCGTCCTCGCCATGGGGGCCGTGGATGAGGGGGAAGACCACGTCTGCCTCCGCCAGAGTGGACAGCACCTGGGGACGCAGCGGTGGGCCCTCCACCTCCAGGGAGGGGAGGGGACGGTAGCTGTTGAGAGGGACGGCCCGCAGCGCCTCCTCCGTCTCCTGGGGGGTGAGCCACACCCCCTCCCGGGTGACGCCGAAGGGGACGGGCTGGAAGCGCTTCCGATCCATGGCCCCCAGCACCCCCTGGGCGGAGACCACCGAGACCTCGTGCTCGGCCGAGCGACCGCCGAAGAGGACGGCCACCCGCAGCCTCTCCCTGGTCATCAGAAGCCCTCCCCCACCAGACCCACCTCCAGCTCCAGCTCGATGCCGAAGCGCTCTCGCACCCTCTCCCGGGCCAGGTCTATGAGGGCCTTGACATCGGCGGCGCGGGCCTGCCCCAGGTTGAGGATGAAGTTGGCGTGCTTCTGCGATATCTGGGCATCGCCGATGCGGTGGCCGCGCAGCCCCACCTGGTCTATGAGCCACCAGGCCGGCTTCTCCACGGGGTTCTTGAAGACGGAGCCGGCGTTGCGCCCCGCCGGCTGGGCCGCCCGTCGCCGGGCGTCCAGCGCCCGCACTCGCTGACGGAGGGCATCGGCGTCCCCCTCCCAGAGGCGGAGCTCCACCGACAGCACTGTCAGCCCCCGCACGATGCCCCTGGTGAGGACGCTGCCACGATAGTCCAGGGCCAGCTCCTCCGGCCCCAGGTCGAAGATGCGGCCCTCACCATCGCAGAGGGTGGCCCGCACCAGGACGTCCCGCAGGCAGCCACCGTAGGCGCCAGCGTTGTAGACTACGGCGCCGCCCAGGGTGCCGGGGATGCCGGTGGCCCACTCCAGGCCAGCGCAGCCGGCGAAGGAGAGGCGACGGGCCAGGGAGGCGAAGCTGGCGCCGCTCTCCACCCGTAACAGCAGGTGGCCGTTGCGGCGCTGCGGCCCCTCCTGCGCCATCGCCCGGTTCTCCACCACCAGGCCCCGTATCCCCTCGTCCCCCACCAGGATGTTGGAGCCAGCGCCCAGCACGAAGAGGGGCACGCCGTGGCGGTGGGCCACCGCCACTATCTGGGCCAGCTGGAGGGCCGTCTCCGCCACCACGTAGACATCGGCGGGGCCGCCGATGCCCCAGGTGGTGTGGCGAGACAGGGGCTCCATGAAGCGCAGGGGGGCCAGCGCCCGCAGCTCCTCCAGGAGCTCCCGCGTTATCATCCCCGCAGCGCCTCCAGCACCTGGCGACCCACCCGGTCCACGTCCCCGGCGCCGATGGTGAAGAAGACGTCGCCCGGGCGGAGGGTATCCAGGACGGCCTGGACGCTCCCTTCCAGGCTGCCGGCGTAGCGGGCCGGGGGCGACTCTATCTCCCGGGCCAGTTGGGCCGCCGTCATCCCCGCCGAGGGCTCCTCGCGGGCGGCGTAGGTCTCGGCGATGAGGAGGCAGTCCACGCCCCGGAAGCAGGTGCGGAACCCCTCCAGCAGATACTGCGTCCTGGTGTAGGTATGGGGCTGAAAGAGGCAGACCAGCCGGCGCCCCGGGAACCGCTGGCGGGCGGCGGCCAGGGTGGCGCGTATCTCCGTCGGGTGGTGGGCGTAATCGTCCATGATGGTGACCCCTCCGGCCTCGCCCACCAGTTCGAAGCGTCGGCGGACGCCCCGGAACTCCTGCACGGCCTCCCGCACGACCTCCAGGGGAAGGGCAAGGGCCAGGCTGGCCCCTATCGCCGCCAGGCAGTTGCGAACGTTGTGGAGGCCAGGCAGGACGGTGCGAAAAGGCCCCAGGTCTCTAGCTCCGTATCTTATGTCGAAGACCCACTGGTTGTCTTCGCGTTTTATGTCACGTATGTGCAGTTCCTGGTTCCCCTCCAGGCCGTAGCGGAGCACCCGCACCCCAGGGGCGGCGGCCGCGGCCAGGGCGGTCGTCGCCTCGTCCTCGCCCCAGAGGAGGAGCCAGCCCCCTGGCTGCACCTGGGAGGCGAAGTGGGCGAAGGCCTCCCGCAGCCGTTCCAGGGAGCCGTAGTAGTCCAGATGGTCCGCCTCCACGTTGGTGACGATGGCCAAACGGGGGCGATAGTGGAGGAAGGCGGCGTCGTACTCGTCCGCCTCCACGACGAAGTGGGGCCCCTGACCGGCTTGGACGTTGGTGCCCAGGTCCACCATCTCACCCCCCAGGAGGAAGGTGGGGGAGAGCCCGGCCCGCCACAGGATGTAGGCCACCAGGGAGGTGGTGGTAGTCTTGCCGTGGCTGCCGGCCACGGCGATGACCTCTCTGCCCTCGCCCAGCAGCGCCACCATCTCCGCCCGCTTCAGGGCCGGCAGGCCCCGCTCCCGGGCCGCCACCAGCTCAGGGTTGTGGGGCCTGATGGCCGAGGTGTAGACCAGGAGACCCGCCTCGTCCAGGTGGAAGGGAGCGTGGCCCTGGTAAAACGTTACGCCCATGCCCTCCAGGCGGGCGGTGAGGGGGGAGGGGTAGAGGTCACAGCCGGAGACGCGGTGGCCTCGCTCCCGCAGCAGCACGGCGATGGCCGACATGTGGATGCCTCCCACCCCCATCAGGTGGACGCTCTCCGGCAGCCGCTCCACGGTCATAGCCCTCCCGACACCTCCAGGAGAAGACGGGCGATATCCCGGGCCGCCGCCGGCCGGGCCAGGGAGCGGGCCGCCTGGGCCATCCGCTGGAGCCGTCGCTCGTCGCTGAGGAGCTCTCCCACCAGGGGCAGGAGACGGTCCATCAGCTCACGGTCTTCCACCACCACGGCGGCCCCCTCTTCTTGGAGGTAGAGGGCGTTGTGGCGCTGGTGGCCGCCGGCGTGGGGGTAGGGGACTAGGATAGCGGGGAGGCCCACAGCCGGCAGCTCACCCAGGACGGAGGCGCCGGAGCGGCTGAGGGCCAGATCGGCGGCGGCCATGGCCCAGGGCAGCTCCTCGTGCAGATAGTCGAACAGGCGGTAGCGCTCCTGAAGGGCAGACGGCAGGGCCCGGGCCTCCCGCTGCAGCCATTCGAAGTCCCGTCGGCCGCTGAGATGGACTACCTGGCAAAGCTCCAGGAGCCCCCGCAGGTGGGCAGCCACCGCCTCGTTGATGCTGCGGGCGCCCTGGGAGGCGCCGGAGACCAGCAGCACCTTCTCCTCCATGTCCAGCCCCAGGCGGCGCCGGCCCTCGGCGCGGTCGGCCAGCCAGAATTCGTGGCGGACGGGGTAGCCGGTGACCACCGTCCTGCCGTTCCTGAGGCGGCGAGGAGTCACGGGCGTGGAGACGGCCACCCGCGTCGCCAGGCGGGCCATGAAGCGGATGGCCCAGCCGGGCAGGACGTCCGGCAGGAAGACCACCAGGGGCACCCCCCGCAGACGGGCCGCCACGGCCACAGGGACGCTGGCGTAGCCACCCGTGGCCAGGACGGCATCCGCCCCGAACTGCCTGAGGAGGCGGCCCGCCCGCCATGTCCCGAGGCCGATCTTGGCCAGGCTCACCGGCAGCTCCCAGAGGCGACGCCCCCGCACCGGACCCGACGGCACCGACTGGAAGGGCAGCCCTACCCGTCGCACCAGCTCCCCTTCCAGGCCGTTGGCCTGTCCCAGGTAGAGGACCTCCAGGGAGGAGTCCACCGCCACCTCCTGTGCCAGGGCCCACACCACGCTCAGAGCGGGATAGACATGCCCGCCGGTGCCGCCGCCACAGAGGACGAGCCTCATGACGAGAGCCTCCTTCGGCTGACGGCGGGCCCCCAGGGGCTGGCCGATGTCGATGTCGCCGCCTCGGGCCGCGGCACTATGTACCGGGAGACGCTCAGGAGGAGGCCCAGCCCGATCATGTTGGAGACCAGGGCCGAGCCGCCGTAGCTGAAGAGGGGTAGCGGCACCCCCGTGAGGGGGATGACGCCAGTCATCCCTCCTACATTGATCAGGGCCTGGTAGCCGATCCAGGAGGTGATGCCCACCGCCAACAGGCGGCCGAAGCGGTCACGGGCCAGGGCGGCTATTCGCAGGCCCCGGGCTAGCAGCACCACGAAGAGCAGCATCACGGCTACCGCCCCCACGAAGCCCAGCTCCTCCCCCAGGATAGCGAAGACGCCATCGGTGTGGGCGCCCGGGATGTAGAAGAACTTCTGACGGCTGGCCCCCCACCCCAGGCCCAGGAGTCCCCCGCTCCCCAGGGCGTTCAGGAGCTGGAGCACGTGGAAGCCGGTGCCCTGGGGGTCGTTCTCGGCGGAGACGTAGGCGGTGATGCGGGCCAGCCGGTAGTCGTGCGTGAGAACCAGGAGGTAGCTGAGGAAGGAGCCCACCACCAGCAGTATCGCCAGATGGCTGATGGGCGCTCCCGCCATGAAGAAGAGGGTGGTGGCTACCAGAACTATGATGACCGCCGTCCCCATGTCCGGCTCTACTACCACCAGCCCCCCCACCAGGCCCACCATCAGGACGAAGGGGAGGAAGCCCAGGGACATCTGCTTCACCTGGGGGCCGCGGCTGGCCAGCCAGGCGGAGATGTAGAGGATGACGGCCAGCTTGGCCAGCTCGCTGGGCTGGACCTCGACCGGCCCCACGCTCAGCCAGCGGGCCGCCCCGTTCCGCACCACCCCCACCCCGGGCAGCAGCACCGCCCCCAGGAGCGCCAGCGCCAGGAGGATGAAGAAGACGCTGGGACGCCTCAGGCGGCGGTAGTCCACCCACATCAGCCCCAGCATCAGTAGCAGCCCCACTCCGGCGAAGACGAGCTGACGGAAGATGAAGTAGTGGGCGTTACCGTACTCGAAGTAGCCCACAGCGAAGCTGGCGCTGTAGACGGAGAGCAGTCCCAGCACCAGCAGGGTGATGACCAGCGCCAGGAGCAGATAGTCCGGCGACTGGGGAGGCGCCCTCTCCCTCAGGCGAGCGATGGCTCTCCCTCCTTCACCAGGGCCAGCACCAGTTGCCGGAAGTGCCGGCCCCGTTCCTCGAAGTTGTCGTAGGCGTCGTAGCTGGCGCAGGCGGGAGAGAGGAGGACAGCATCGCCCGGTCGGGCCAGGGAGCGGGCTGCCTCCACCGCCTCCGCCAGGCCCCCGACGCGCACCAGGGGCGGCCTTCCCCCCTCCGGCAGGACGGCGGCCGCCTCCAGGAGGGCGGCCTCCAGCTTGGGCGCCGCCTCACCGAAGAGGACTACGGCACGGCAGCGCCGGCAGGCCTCCTGCGCCAGCTCCTCCAGCGGCAGGTGCTTCTCCCGCCCGCCCAGGAGCAACACCACAGGTTGCTCGAAGCAGCGGAGGCCGGCCAGGGTGCGGGCGGGGGTGGTGGCAATGCTGTCGTTGTAATACTCGACGCCATCGATGACAGCCACCAGCTCCAGCCGGTGCTCCACGCCCCGGAAGCTGGCCACCGCCCGGGCGATGGCGCGGGGGCTGAGGCCGCAGGCCCGCGCTATGGCCGCCGCCGCCAGGGCGTTCTGGAGGTTGTGGCGCCCCCGCAGCCGCACGGAGGAGAGGGGAAAGAGCGCCTCACGTCTCCCGTCGCACTGCCAGACGGCCCGGCCGCGGGAGACCAGCACGCCGTCGCCCGGCAGCTCGTCCCCCAGGGTGAAGAAGAGGACGCGCCCCCGCACCCGCGGGGCCAGAGCGCGCGCCTCGGCGTCGTCGTAGCCCAGGACGGCCCAGTCCCCCGGGCCCTGGTAGCGCAGGATGTTGGCCTTGAGGGCCCGGTACTCGTCCCAGGTGAAGCGGTCCAGGTGGTTGGGCGTGATGTTGAGCACCGCCGCCACGTGGGGGCTGCGCCACACCAGCTGGAGCTGGGTATGGCTCACCTCCAGGACAACCCAGGTATAGGGGTGGAGGACGGCCAGGTGCTGCAGCAGCCCCACGCCGATGTTGCCCCCCAGGAAGTGGGGCAGACCCTCCGCCCGGAAGACCTCCGCCACCAGGGAGGTGGTGGTGGTCTTGCCGCTGGAACCGGTGATGCCAACCACCGGCCCGGGGCAGAGCTCAAGGAAGAGGGCCAGCATGGAGAGGACAGGCACGCCCCGGCGCCGCGCCGCCTCGATGCCGGGCAGGTCCAGGGGGACCCCCTGCGAGACGAAGACGTAATCCGCCCCGGCGATGACTTCGGGATCGTTCTCGCCCAGAGAGAGGGCCACCGGCAGCCCCTCTATCTCGCGGAGGCGCTCTGCCAGTCGCTCCGGCGGCTTGGCGTCGCTGACGGTGACGAGGGCGCCCCGGCCCACCAGGTAGCGGACCATGTCCACCCCCTCGATGCCGAGGCCCACCACCGTCACCCGTCGCCCGCGGAAGTCCATCATGCCCCCTCCAGGGCCAGGATGACCCCGACCAGCGCCCCCAGGGCGCCCAGCAGCCAGAAGCGCTGCACCACCTTCGGCTCCGGCCAGCCGAGGGACTCGAAGTGGTGGTGCAGGGGCGCCATGCGGAAGAGGCGCCTTCCCCCGGTCAGGCGGAAGTAGGCCACCTGGATGTAGACAGAGGCCCCCTCCAGCAGGAAGACGACGCCGATGAGGGGGAGCACCAGCCACTGGTCCGTCATCAGGGCCAGGACGGCCAGCCCTCCGCCCAGGGCCAGCGCTCCCGTGTCCCCCATGAACATCTGGGCCGGGTAGCTGTTGTACCAGAGGAAGGCCAGCGCCGCCCCCGCCATGGCGAAGGCGAAGGCCGCCAGCGCCTCCTGTCCCTGGGCCAGGGCGATCCCTCCGTATGCCAGATAGGCTATGGCCCCCGTCCCGGCGGCCAGCCCGTCCAGGCCATCGGTGACGGCCACGCCGCCCACCGTCAGCACCAGCACGGCGGTGGCCGCCAGCAGGTACCAGGGGCCCAGATCGAACTCCCCCACGAAGGGGACGAGGACGCCCCGGTGTCCCAGTCGCCAGCGGAGGACGGCGGCCACCGTCAGCCCCAGGACGATGAAGACGGCGAACTTGAGCCGCTTGTTGAGGGCCCACTGGCGCTGGCCCTGCAGGGAGCCCAGGTCGTCCACCAGGCCCAGGGAGGCCAGGGCCAGCACCGCCCCCAGGGGAACGCCCAGGGCCCGCTCGCGGGCCAGCTCCACGGCGGTGAAGAGGAGGGCAGTGCCCCAGATGAGGACTCCCCCCATGGTGGGCGTCCCCGCTTTGGCCTGGTGGGACCGGGGTCCCCAGGGGTTTATCGCCTTGCCCAGGCGGACGCGCCTCAGGGCCGACACCAGAGGTGCTCCCGCCAGGGTCGCCACTAACAGGGCCATCGCTCCCACGCTCAGGGCATGGATCATGGACGCAGGGCCTCGACCACCGTCTCCAGGGCCAGGGCCCGCGAGGCCTTGACCAGGAGGTAGTCCCCGGGCTGGAGCTCCCGGGCCAGGAGGGCCGCCGCCTCCTCCTTGTCCAGCAGCACCCGCACGTCCCGGTGTCCGGCCTCCCGGGCCGCCTCCGCCATGAGCGGCGCCCGCTCCCCCACCAGGAGGAGAACGTCCGTAGTGGCGGCTGCCCGGACCCCCACCTGACGGTGGCCCTCCTCGTCGGCCGGGCCCAGCTCCCGCATATCGCCCAGGAGGGCCAGACGGCGGCCGGGCAGCTCCCCCAGCAGGTCCAGGGCCGCCAGGACGGAGGGGGGGCTGGCGTTGTAGGAATCGTCGATGATGGTGCTTCCCCGCGGCCCCTCCACCACTCGCAGGCGGAGGTCGGTGCGGGCGCAGGCGAGGGCCGAGGCCACCTCCTCCAGCGTCATCCCCATCTCCAGGGCGACGGCGGCGGCCGCCAGCAGATTGTGCAGGTTGTGACGCCCCGGCATGGGGGAGCGCACGGGCACTCGCTCGCCCCGGGCGCACAGGTAGAAGGAGATGCCGTCCAGGCCATGGCTCTCCAGCCCCTCCCCTCGCACCTGACACTGGGGGGAGAGGCCGTAGAAGACGACGCGCGCCCGCGTGCGGGCGGCCAGGCGGTGGGCCCAAGGGCTGTCGCCGTTGACTATGGCCACGCCGTCCGGAGGGAGCGCCTCCAGAAGCTCCCCCTTGGCAGCGGCGATGGCCCCCAGCGAACCCAGCCGCTCCAGGTGCACGGGCGCTATGGAGGTGACCACCCCTATACAGGGAGGGGCGATGCGACACAGGAGGGCGATGTCCCCCCGCGCCGTCATCCCCATCTCCAGGACGGCCGCCTGGTGCCCCGCCTCCAGGCCGGCCAGGGATAGGGGGAGACCGATCTCCGTGTTCAGGTTCCCGGTGCTCTTCAGGACGCGATAGCGGGCGGAGAGGACGGACGCTATCAGCTCCTTGCAGGTGGTCTTGCCCACGCTGCCCGTGACCCCTATCACCTGCAGGCCCGGGTGGTCGGCCAGACATCCCGCGCCCAACCGCTGCAACGCCTGCAGCGTATCGCTCACCTGAAAGGTGACGACGTCGCGGTACGGCTCGACCACTGGTCGGGAGACCACCAGGCCGCGGGCGCCGCGGGACACCGCCTCGGCCAGGAACTGGTGGCCGTCGTGCCTCTCGCCCGGCAGGGCGAGGAAGAGCTCGCCCGGGGAGACGCGCCGCGAGTCGATGGCCACGCCTGTGAAGGTCAGGTCTTCTATCCGGGCGGCGCTGCGGGCCACCAGGACGGGCTCGAGGTAGCGGGTGACCTGCTGGAGGGTCAGCATCTCCATCTTACTTAACGCCTTACCACCAGCCCGGTGCTGGGGGGGACCTTGTAGTAAGCCATGGCCTGCTGGGCGATCTTGCCGAAGACGGGCGCTGCCACCACCGTGCCCCAGGGGGCACCCTTGGGCTCGTCGATCTTCACCAGGATGGCCAGTTGGGGGTCCTCCAGGGGCACCACGCCAGCGAAGGAGGAGATGTAGGCGCCGGGCTTGTAGCCGCCTCCCACGGTGGCCACGTTGGCCGTCCCCGTCTTCCCGCCCACGCGGTAACCGGGCACGCTCAGGAGAGAGGGGGAGATCTTGGCTGCCACCTCTCCCATCATCTGGAGGAGGGTACGGGCGGCCTCCGGGGAGATGACCTGACGCACCGCCTGGGGCTGCGTCTCCCGGACGCCATCGGGGCCCGTCACCGCCCTCACCACGTAGGGTCTCATGAGCTTGCCGTCGTTGGCGATGGCGGCCAGGGCCATGGCCATCTGCAGGGGGGTGACGCTGATCCCCTGGCCGAAGGAGTTGGTGGCCAGGTCTACCGGGTACCAGGAGGGGTCGTTGGGCCCCCGTACCTGGCCTGCCACTTCGCCGCTCAGGTCGATCCCTGTCGGCTCGCCGAAGCCGAAGCGTCGCACGTAGTCGTAGAAGCGCTGGGGCCCTAGCTGCTGGGCCAGCCAGACGGAGCCGGTGTTGAGGCTCTTGGTGAGCATCTGGGTGACGGTCTGGGGGCCGTTGGCGCTGAAGTCCCAGTTGCGGATCTGCCACCCTCCGATCTGGACGACGCCCGAGTCGTACCAGACGGTGTCCGGCCGGGCGACGCCGCTGTCCAGGGCGGCGGCGGTGGTGATGAGCTTGAAGACGGAGCCCGGCTCGTAGGTGTCCGTTATGGCCGGGTTGCGGAAGAGCCCTATCTTGGCGGGGTCGCTGAAGTCGGGGTTGGTCAGGTCGAAGGTGGGGCGGCTGGCCATAGCCAGGATGGCCCCCGTCTTGACCTCCACCACTATGACGGTCCCTCCGGCCGCCCGGTTGGCCTTCACCGCCTCCTCCAGGGCCTGTTCCGCCACTCGCTGCAGGTAGCGGTCTATGGTAAGGACGACATCCGACCCCGGCTGGGGCGGCACCTGCTGCCACTGGGCCCAGAAGAGGTCCTGCCCCAGGGCGTCCCGCTCCACCACCGTCTCCCCAGGCTGGCCCTGGAGGATGGAGTTGAGGTCAGCCTCCAGGCCGGCCAGCCCCACCTTGTCCCGGCCGATGACGCCGATGAGCTGGGCGGCCAGGCTCCCCTCGGGATAGATGCGCCGGCTGTCCGCCTCCACCCGCACGCCGGGCAGCCCCAGGCGGCGGACCTGCTGCGCCTGCTCGAAGCTGATGTACTGGGCCACCTTGGTCTCGAAGAGCTCCGTCCCCTGGACGGTGCGCACCATCTCCTCCGGGGAGCCGCCGGTGATGGCGGCCAGTTGGCGGGCCGCCTCCAGGGCCTTCTGAGTGTCCTGCCAGGCGCGTCGTTCTACCAGGACGTTGTAGGCCTGGACGCTCATGGCCAGGGGGTGGCCGTTGGCGTCCAGAATGGCCCCCCGGTGGCCTATCGTCTTCTCGTCGTGGAGGCGAGTGAGGCGCGCCCGCTGGGCGTAGGTCTCATGTTCGATGATCTGGAGCTGGGCCAGCCGCCCGGTCAGCACCAGGAAACCGAGGCCCATGCCGATGGCCAGGGCCCACAGCCGCCAAGAGAACTTCCCGCCGGCCATGGGGCCCTCTTAGGGCAGGGGCAGCCAGCCCAAGAGCTTCTCCCACCAGGCGCTGTCCGCGCCGACCTCCCCCTCCGCTCGGGCGGGGCGTTCGAGGTAACGGTCGGGTACCTTGGGGCCCTCGGGGCGGGCCACGGGCACCTCTATGTAGACCACCTCCTCTGGCGGGACCATCCCCAGGCGCTCACGCGCCTCTCGCTCTATACGGTCCAGGGAAGAGAGGCGGGCCACCTCCGCTTCCAGTTCGTCCACACGCGCCTGCCAGGCGCTGCGGTCTCGCTCCAGCTGGTCCAGGGAGGCGCTGGTGGTGGCGGCGCTCCCGTACTGGGTGAGGGGCAGGAGGGCCGCCAGCCCCACGGCCAGGGACGAGAGGACGATGACCAGGGGCAGCCCCAGCCAGGGCAAAGGCCAGGTGGAGGGGCGGAGGCTGACGCGGGGACGAACGGCGGCCATCTCGTCCTGTCCTTACAGCTTCTCGGCCGCCCGCAGGAGGGCGCTGCGGGAGCGCGGGTTCCTGCGGACCTCGCCTTCGGAGGGCCGCACGGGCGAGCGGGTGAGGGGCCGGAGGGTGGCCCGGTGCCCGCACAGGCACTTGGGCAGGTCCGGCGGGCAGATGCAGTCCTGGCTCTCCCGCTGCAGGAACTGTTTGACGATGCGGTCCTCCAGGGAGTGGTAGGAGATGACCACCAGCCGGCCGCCGCGGCCCAGCACCTGCACCGCCTGGGCCAGGGCCATCTCCAGGTTCTCCAGCTCCCGGTTGACGGCTATGCGCAACGCCTGGAAGGTCCTGGTGGCGGGATGCAGGCGGTGGCCGGGCGCCCGCACGGCCCGGGACACCACCTCCGCCAGCTCCCGCGTGGTGTGGATGGGCCGCGCCCGCACGATGGCACGGGCGATGCGACGGCTCTGCCGTTCCTCGCCATACTGCCAGATGATGCGGGCCAGCTCCACCTCCGAGCAGTGGTTGACGATATCGAAGGCGGTCAGCTCCTGCTCCTGATCGAAGCGCATGTCCAGCGGCCCCTCCCGCTGGAAGCTGAAGCCGCGCTCGGCCTGGGCGAGCTGGAGGGAGGAGAGGCCCAGGTCGAAGAGGACGCCGTGGACGGGTATGAAGCTGTACTCCCGGCAGACGGCCGCCAGGTCGCGGTAGTTGGCCTCCACCAGCCGCACATCGGGCCAGAAGCGCTCCAGGCGCTTTCCGGCCAGGGCCAGGGCCTGGGCGTCCACGTCCAGGCCCAGGAGCAGCCCGCCGGGAGAGGCCATCTCCAGGACGGTCTCGGCGTGGCCGCCGGTGCCCACCGTGCAGTCCACGTAACGGCCGCCGGGCAGGACGTCCAGGTAGTGGAGGACCTCCTCCACCATCACCGGCGTGTGCAGTGTCGTCTCAGGGGCGATCTCTCTCACCAACATCGTTGCCTCCCCGCATCACCTCAGGGACTCCAGCTCCTCACGGTAGGTGGCCTCCACCTGCTCCATCTCCTCCTCCCACCGCCTCTGGTTCCAGATCTCCAGACACTCGATGCGCCCGGCGATGATCACCGTGCCGTCCAGCCCCGCCTTCTCCCGCAGGTACTGAGGGATCAGGACCCTGCCCTGGCGGTCCAGCTCCACGTCCCAGGAGCGGACGGAGAAGCCACGGCGCAGCCGCCGCCCCTTCAGGGTGGTGGCTGGCTCCGCCGTCACTCGCTCCTCCATCCTCTCGAACCCCTCGTTGGTCCAGACCTCCACGCAGCCGTCGGGGCTCAGGGTCAGCTTGGCGCCATCGGTGAACAGGTGGCGGAAGCGGGCCGGTATGGGTACGCGGCCCCTATCGTCCATGGAGTACTCATAGGTACCCCGAAACGCCAAACCTGCTACCACCTCTGCCGAGCTGTGCCCTTTCTGCCGCCCCCTGCCCGTGGTATATTGACCACGGCGAGAGTTGAACAGATTGGGCGAGGGAGCCAGGGAGAGGCCACCACCTCTCCCCACTTCCTCCCACATCATACCACCGGGCCACACCGCCCCGTGAGGGCGCCCGGCGGGCAGGTTATCCACACAATTTCCACAGGAGAGCGCCCATGGTCCTGCGAGTGGGGATCCTCACCGTGTCCGACATGGCCGCCCGCGGCGAGCGCCAGGACACCTCCGGCGCCGCCATCCGGGAGATGCTCGCCTCTCTGGAGGCCACGGTGGAGCGCTACGAGGTCGTCCCCGACGAGCGCTCCCTCATCGAGGAGCGGCTGCGCGCCTGGGCCGACGCCGACGGCCTGGACCTGATAGTCACCACCGGCGGCACCGGCTTCGGCCCCCGGGACGTCACACCCGAGGCCACCCGCGCCGTCATCGACCGCGAGGCCCCCGGCCTGGCCGAGGCCATGCGGGCCGAGGGGCTGAAGCATACGCCTCTCGCCATGCTCAGCCGGGCCGTGGCCGGCATACGCGGCCGCACCCTCATCGTCAATCTGCCGGGCAGTCCCCGCGGGGTGAGGGAGAACCTGCAGGTGCTCCTGCCGGTGCTCCCCCACGCCGTGGAGCTGCTGCGGGGGGAGCCCTCCCAACACCGCACGGCCTGAGGGGTGGTGCCCGGTGGGGAAGAGTGGGAGGCCCCGTGGGAGGGGCGGGACCGCCCGGCGAGGCAGGAGAGCATGCGCATAGACATCCTCACCATCTTCCCGGAGATGTTCCGCGGCCCCTTCGATGAGTCCATCATCAAGCGGGCGCGGGAGGCCGGCCTGGTGGAGATCCACGTCCACAACATCCGCGACTGGGCCACCGACCGCCACCGCACTGTGGACGACTACCCCTACGGCGGCGGCCCCGGCATGGTCATGAAGCCGGAGCCCATCTTCGCCGCCGCCGAGGCCGTCCTGGCCATGGACGTCCGGCGGGGGCCCGTAGTCCTCCTCACCCCCATTGGCCGGCTCTTCTCCCAGCAGGTGGCCGAAGAGCTGGCCCGCCAGGAGAGGCTCCTCCTCATCTGCGGCCGCTACGAGGGCTTCGATGCCCGCGTCCACCACTACCTGGCCACCGACGAGATCAGCATCGGCGATTACGTCCTGTCGGGGGGTGAGCTCCCGGCCATGGTGGTGGTGGACGCCGTGGTGCGCCTGCTGCCCGGCGCCCTGGGCGACCCCGAGTCCGCCCACCAGGAGTCCTTCGCTCAGGGCCTGCTGGAGTACCCCCACTACACCCGCCCCGCCGAGTTCCGTGGCTGGCGGGTGCCGGACGTCCTCCTCTCCGGCAACCATCAGGAGATCGCCCGCTGGCGACGCCGCCAGAGCATCCTCCTGACCGCCCGCCGCCGGCCCGACCTCCTGGCCCGGGCCGCCCTCAGCCCGGAGGAGCGGGAATGGCTTGCCCAGAACCTGGAGCGGTCTTAAACTGACTGAGGCGATGGACATAGACCTGCGGCCAGTCCTCGGCATCCGTGAGAACCCGGAGATCGCCCCCTTCGGCCCGGGCGACACCGTCCGCGTCCATCTGAAGGTGGTGGAGGGAGACCGCGAGCGCACCCAGGTCTTCGAGGGCGTGGTGCTGCGCGTCCGCGGCGGTGGCCTCAACTCCACCTTCACCGTCCGCCGCGTTACCCACGGCGTGGGGGTGGAGCGCACCTTCCCTTTCTATTCCCCCATGGTCCAGAAGGTGGAGGTGGTCCGCCAGGGGAAGGTGAGGCGAGCCCGCCTCTACTACCTGCGGACGCGCATCGGGCGGGCGGCCCGCGTCAAGGAGAGACGGCCCCCCGCTCGTGGCCAGGGCCCTCGCCAGGGGTAGCCAGGGCCGTCACCGGGCCAGGCCCCTGCCCACCGTCGAGGGAGGAGAGAGGGCAGCGCCAGGGTAGAGGAGAGCGCCGGCGCCGCCCCGCACGATGCCCTTCGCCGAGGTAGCGGTAAACTCGCCCATCCCTGCCCAGCAGACCTTCACCTACCGCGTCCCGGACGGGATGTCCCTGGCCCCCGGGCAGACGGTCTACGTCCCCTTCGGCCAGCGGCTGCTCCAAGGCGTGGTGATGGAGCTGACGGAGTCCCCGGCCTACCCGGAGGCGCGGGACATCGACGCTGTGGCCCGGGACGTCCCGCCCCTGCTGCCCCATCAGATCGCCCTCGCCCGCTGGCTTTCCTTTTATTACCTGGCCCCCCTCTTCGACTGCGTGGCCCTGATGCTCCCGCCCGGGCTCCGTCAGCGCCCCCTCACCTACCTGCGGGCCGCGGCGGGCGCCCAGCTCGTGGACTCCCTCTCCCTTACGGAGGGCCAGCGAAGGGTGCTGTCCTATGTGGTCGCCCGTGGTCAGGTGAGCACCTCCGCCCTGGAGCGGGCCTTCCCCTCGCTACCCCTGGCCAGCGTCGTGGCCTCTCTGGTTCGCCGCGGCCTCTTGCAGCGGGAATACGCCCTGGGCGCCCCGCGCGCCCGCCCCAGGCTGGCCCCCTACCTCAGACTCCTGCTGTCACCGGAGGAGGCGGAGGCGCTGGCTGCCTCCCTGGCGGAGCGACAGGGGCGGCTGGCTGGCCTCCTGCGGGCCCTGGCACGTGAGGGGCCAGCCCTGCCCCTGGCCAGGCTGCGGCAGTTGGGGCTCTCCAGGAGGCACCTGGAACGTCTCCTGGAGAGAGGCTGGGCCGCCCTGGAGCAGGTGCCCCAGATGCGAGACCCCCTGGCTGGCCTGGCCCCCGCCCCGCGGCCAGCCCCCGTCCTCACCCCTGCACAGGAGGCGGCCGCCGCCACCGTCGTGGAGGCCCTGGCGACAGGGGGCGGGCCCGCCTTCTTCCTCCTCCACGGCGTCACCGGCAGCGGCAAGACGGAGGTCTACCTGCGCGTCCTCCAGGAGGCCCTGGCCCGGGGGAGGCGGGCCATCGTCCTGGTGCCGGAGATCGCTCTGACGCCCCAGACAGTGCACCGCTTCGCCGAGCGCTTCCCCGGCCAGGTGACGGTGCTCCACAGCGGCCTCTCCCCGGGCGAGCACTACGACACCTGGCTCCGGGTGCGGGAGGGGCGCTACGGCGTGGTCATCGGCGCCCGCAGCGCCATCTTCGCCCCCCAGCCGGACCTGGGGCTGGTCATCATAGACGAGGAGCACGAGTGGACCTACAAGCAGGACGAGGCCGCCCCCCGCTATCACGCCCGCCGCGTGGCGGAGGAGCTGTGCCGGCTCACCGGGGCCGTCCTCCTGCTGGGCAGCGCTACCCCCTCTGTGGAGAGCTATCACCTCGCCCGGGCCGGCCTGTACAGGCTGCTGGAGCTGCCGGAGCGCCTGCGGCCGGGCGACGGCGGCGTGGCCCCCAGCCCTCTGCCGGAGGTGGAGGTGGTGGACATGCGCCAGGAGCTGAGGCAGGGCAATCGGGGTATCTTCAGCCGCCGCCTGCTGGAGGAGATGGCGACCGCCCTGGCCAACGGTGAGCAGATGGTCCTCTTCCTGAACCGGAGGGGCACCGCCTCCCTGCTGCAGTGCCGGGTGTGCGGGCACGTCCCCTCCTGCCCGGGCTGCGGGCTGGCCTATACCTACCACGGCCAGGAGGGGCAGCTCCAGTGCCATCACTGCAACCGCCGGCGACGGGTGCCCGCGTCCTGTCCCTCCTGCGACGCCTCCGAGCTGCGGCCGCTGGGCGTGGGGACGCAGCGGGTGGAGGAGGAGGTGCGACGCCTCTTCCCCGGCGTACGCACCCTACGTTGGGACCGTGACGTGGCCCGCTCCCAGCGGGCCCACCAGCGGGTGATGGAGACCTTCGCCTCTCACCAGGCGGACGTCCTCATCGGCACGCAGATGCTGGCCAAAGGGCTGCACATGCCCCTGGTCACGCTGACGGGGGTGGTGCTGGCCGACATCGGCCTCCATCTGCCGGACTTCCGCAGCAGCGAGCGCACCTTCCAGCTACTGGAGCAGGTGGCGGGGCGGGCTGGCCGTGGGCCCCGGGGGGGACGCGTCATCGTCCAGACCTATTCGCCCGGCCACCCGGCCATCGTCGCCGCCGCCCGCCACGATTACCGCTCCTTTTACGAGAGCGAGGTGGCGCTGCGGCAGCGGTTGCGCTACCCCCCCTTCGGCCGGCTGGCCCGCCTCACCTACGTCCACCCCCGGGAGGAGCGGGCCAGGTTGGAGGCGCTGCGGCTGGCCGCCGCCCTGAGACGGGAGAGGGATGCGCGGGGCCTCACTGCCCTGGAGGTGCTGGGCCCCGCCCCTGCCCATCCCCACCGCCTGCGGGGCCGCTACCGCTGGCACGTCACCCTCAAGGGCCACCAGCCGGACGAGCTGTTGCGGGGCCTCTCCCTCCCCCAGGGCTGGACGGTCGACATAGACCCCGTCCACCTGGCCCGATAGCCCCACGTTTCCCCTCTCTACGGGGCGGGTTAGAATGGAAAGGACGTCTGATGCGGAGGTGCGGCCTTGGCCGTTCGTCCTATCCGGCTGCTGGGCGACCCCGTCCTGCGCGCTAAGGCCAAGCGGGTCACCAGCATAGACGACTCCATACGGGAGCTGGTGCGGGACATGATAGACAGCATGTACGCCGCCCACGGCGTCGGCATCGCCGCTCCCCAGATCGGCGTCTCCCTGCGGGTCATCGTCATCGGCCTGCCGGACGAGGAGCCCTTCGCCCTGGTCAACCCGGAGATCGTCAAGCGGGAGGGCCGCCGCGAGGTAGAGGAGGGCTGCCTCTCCATCCCTGGCTACCGCGCCCTCGTCCCCAGGTCCGTCACGGTGGTGGCGCGGGGGCTGGACCTGCAGGGCCGGACCGTCCGCATCAAGGCCTCGGCAAAGGGAGGGGAGCGGGACGCCCTCCTGGCCCAGGCGCTGGAGCACGAGGTGGACCACATCAACGGCATCCTCTACATAGACCACCTGAAGAGCCTGGACGAACTGGTGAAGATCAGCGAGGAAGCGGTGGAGCTGGAGGGGAGGAGCTGATGCCCCTGCCCCTTCCCCGGGAGGCGTCCCGTCTCCTCTCCAGGCTGGCCGGCCTCCTGGCCCAGCGGGGGACGGAGGCCTATGTGGTGGGAGGCTTCCTGCGGGACCTCCTCCTGGGCCGCCCCAGCCAGGACGTAGACCTGGCCATCGGCGCTTCCCCGGCCATAGTGGGGCCGGAGCTGGCGCAGGCGTTGGGAGGGCGCTTCTTCATCCTCTCCCGGGACGAGGATATGGGCCGTCTCGTCGTGCCCGTCGGCGAGGGCGCCTCCCTGGCGGTGGACCTCCACCCCCTCTCCGGGGACATAGAGGAGGACCTGCGCCGGCGGGACTACACCGTGGACGCCCTGGCGGCGCCCCTAGACCCCCTGGCCCGGGGCGAGGCCGCCATCCTGGACCCCTGTGGCGGCCGGCGAGACCTGGCGGCCCGCCTGGTGCGATTGGTGAGCGTGGACGCCCTCCGCGACGATCCCCTGCGCCTCCTCCGGGGAGTCCGGCTGGCCGTGGAGCTTGACTTCCAGCTAGAGCCCGCCACCGCCCGGGCCATCGCCGAGCATGCCCACCTCCTGCCCCAGACCGCCCCCGAGCGCCAGCGGGACGAGCTGGTCCGCCTCCTGGCCAGTCATCGGACGGCCAGGGGTCTCCGTCTGCTGGAGTCGCTGGGGCTGCTGTCCTCGCTCCTGCCCGAGGTTACGTCCGGACGGGGAGTCTCCCAGCCCCGGGAGCACTACTGGGACGTCCTGGGCCACGCCCTGGCGACGGTAGAGGCCCTGGACCTGCTGCTGGCCCTCGTCCCGCCGTCGGCCAGCGAGGGGAGCCCCTGGCAGCCCCGGGAGCCCGCCCTCTGGAGCAGCCTCTGGGATGAGCTCGGCCCTCTGGCCCCCTCCCTTCGCTCCTATCTGGACGAGGAGGTGGTGGCCGGCCGCCCCCGGCAGGCGCTACTGAAGCTGGGAGGCCTCCTGCACGACGTGGCCAAGCCGGCCACCAGGAGCGTGGACGCCAGCGGGCGTCTCCGCTTCTTCGGGCACGACCGCCTGGGAGAGGAGCTGGCGCGGGGCATCATGGCCCGTCTCCGCTTCTCCAGCCGGGAGGAGGACTTCGTGGGACGGCTGGTGCGCGCCCACCTGCGGCCAACCCAGATGGCCCAGCAGGGCCCGCCTACCCCGCGTGCCATCTACCGTTTCTACCGCGACTGCGGGGAAGCAGCCTGGGGCGTCCTCATCCTGAGCCTGGCCGACCACCTGGCCACCGTGGGCTCCCGCCTGGACTGGCAGGGCTGGCAGTGGCATGTGGGCCTCGTCCTCCACGTCCTCCAGGAGCCGGAGCGCCGCCGCGAGCTGCGACAGCCCCCCAGGCTGGTGACCGGCCACGACCTGATGGAGGCCCTGGGGCTGCGGCCTGGGCCCACCGTCGGCGCCCTGCTGGAGGCGCTACGAGAGGCTCAGGCCACAGGAGAAGTGAAGAACCGCGAGGAGGCCCTGGCCCTCGCCCGACGACTGCTGGAGCGCATGAAGGTAGCGGCTGGAGGTGGCCCCTGATGGACGTCCTGGTCTTCGCCCTGGCCTATCCGGTGGCTATCGCCGTCCTCTTCTACTTCGCCTTCTACCGGCCCGTCCAGCAGGAGCGCCGCCGCCAGCGCCAGACGCTCCTGGAGCTGCGGGCGGGAGACCGGGTGCTGACCCAGGGCGGCCTCATCGCCACCGTGAAGGAGATCGTCGTCCCCGACGAGGGGCCGGCCGAGTTGGTCCTGGAGCTGGCGAAGGGTGTGGAGGTGCGGGCCGTGGCCACGGCCATAGTGCAGCGCCTCTCCTCTGGCCAGACGGAGACGCCCTCAGAAGCCGCTCCCGCTTCCCCCAAGGCGAACCGCAATGCGTCAGCGGAATGACCTCTGGCTCCTCGCCTTCATCGTCGCCCTGACGGCCTTCGCCATCGTGGTGGTCTGGCCGGGCAACCCGAACCGCTACCTGCCGGACTTCATACCCTGGCCCAAAGGGCAGGGGCTGAAGATCGGCGGCTTCGACCGTCAGGAGATGCGCCTGGGGCTGGACCTCAAGGGCGGCACCTACATCCTCCTGGAGGCCGACCCGGCCCGCATCCCCCCCGGCGTGGACATAGACGCCGCCATGGAGGGGGCCAAGAACATCATCGAGCAGCGGGTCAATGCCTTCGGCGTGGCGGAGACGGAGATCCAGCGGGAGGGCCGCTATCGCCTCTCCGTCCAGCTACCCGGCATCAGGCCGGAGGAGGCGCGAGAGCTGATAGGCCGCACTGCCCTCCTCCAGTTCCTGGAGCCCAGGATCAACGAGGCCACGGGGAACCTGGTCTGCCGCGCCCCGGACGGCTCCGAGTTCGAGACGCCCCTCCAGGCCACCTACCTGGACCGGGAGCAGGGCAAGGTGCTCTGCCTGGGGTCGACGGGCCAGATGGGGGAGCTCATCGTGGAGCCGGCCCGCTGCCGGCGCGACTGCCGGCCTGACATCGTGGGGGTGCCCCTCACCGGCAACCTGCTACAGCCCAACTCTCAGGTAGTGCCCGACCCTGGCGGCCGTGGCTTCCAGGTCACCCTCAATTTCAACAGCCGGGGAGCTGCCATCCTGAGCGACGTCAGCGGCCGGCTGGTGGGCTACCCTCTGGTCATCGCCCTGGACGAGGAGATGATAGCCTCGCCCATCGTCCAGCAGCGGCTGACGGAGAGCTCCGTCATCACCGGGCTCGACCTGAACGAGGCCCGCCGCCTGCGCGTCCAGCTCAATTCGGGCGCCCTGCCGGTGCCCATGCGGGTGGTCCAGCAGACGGAGGTGGACGCCACCCTGGGCGACGCCACGGTGCGTCACAGCATTCAGGCGGGCATCATCGGCATCCTGGCCGTCATGGCCTTCATGGTGCTCATCTACCGCCTGCCCGGGGTGGTGGCGGCCCTGGCCCTGGTCACCTATGCCTCCACCCTGCTCCTCATCTTCAAACTGTGGCCGGTGACCCTTACCCTGGCCGGCATCGCCGCCTTCGTCCTCTCGGTGGGGATGGCGGTGGACGCCAACATCCTGGTCTTCGAGCGGCTCAAGGAGGAGTTGCGGGGAGGCCGCAACCTGGCCACCGCTATACGGGCGGGCTTCGACCGCGCCTGGCCCTCCATACGGGACAGCAACGTCTCCACCCTCATAACCTGCGGCATCCTCTGGTGGTTCGGCGATCAGTTCAACGCTAGTCTGGTGAAGGGCTTCGCCCTGACGCTGGCCATCGGCGTGCTAGTGAGCATGTTCTCGGCCATCACGGTGACGCGCACCTACCTGCGTCTTCTCCTCCTGACGCCCCTGGCCCGCCGCCCCTGGCTCTTCAACGTGGAGCCAGCGCGCCGGCTGACCGCCAGCGGGGAGCGGCGACGCTCCCTGCCCCTGGACTTCGTGAAGCGGCGCGGCCTCTACTACGTCCTCTCGGTGCTCATCCTCGTCCCGGGCCTCATATCGCTGATGGTGCCGCCGGCCCTGAAGCCCGGCATCGAGTTCACCAGCGGCACCACCATGACCGTGCGCTTCGAAGACCCCCGGGTGAGCGCCGAGGCCGTCCGCTCTGCCCTGGCTGACCTGGGCCACCCCGACGCCCGCATCCAGGTGACCGACGCCGGCGATTTCATCATCCGGCTGGGAGACCTGGAGGGTGCGGTGAACGTGCCCCCGGTGGGGCCCACTCCTCCCTCTGAGCGGGACACTCTAGAGGAGGCCCTCCGTGACCGCTTCGGCCCCTTCCGGGTGACCAACTTCGATACCGTCTCCGAGATAGTCTCCCGGGCCATCGGTCGCAACGCTGCCATCGCCGTGGCTGTGGCGGCGGCGGCCATCCTCCTCTACATCAGTTGGGCCTTCCGCGGTGTCCCCAATCCTCTCCGCTACGGCGTGGCAGCCATCATCGCCCTGATGCACGACGCCCTCTTCGTGGTGGGCGCCTTCTCCATCCTGGGCAAGCTATTCGGCACCGAGGTCAACACCATGTTCATAACGGGGCTGCTGACGGTCATCGGTTTCTCCGTCCACGACACCATCGTCGTCTTCGACCGCATCCGGGAGAACCGCGGGCGCTACCCGGACTATCCGCTGGCTGAGGTGGTCAACGCCAGCCTGACGGAGACGCTGGTGCGCTCCCTGAACACCTCGCTGACCCTGCTCATCACCGTGGTAGCCCTGATGCTGCTGGGCGGCGGCACCATCCAGGAGCTCCTGCTGGTGATGCTGCTGGGCACCGTCACCGGCACCTACAGCTCCATCTTCGTGGCCAGCCAGGTGCTGGTCTCCTGGGAGGAGGGAGACCTGGCCCGTCTCTGGCGCCGCCTCTTCCCCCGGCGTCCTGTCCCCGCCGAGGCGTAGGCCCTCTCGCCCCGGACGCCGGGGACAGCCAGCGGAGAGAGGCGAGGAACAACCACAGCCAGGGACGCCGCCCAGATTATAGCGCCCGCCCATCGGGGTGGAGCTAGCCGCGCCGAAGCACCCGCTCGTCCCCCACGCGGCGGGTGATGCGCTGGGCATCCAGGTGCTCCAGGAGGGGCTGCACGTACTTGCGGCTGGTGCCGAACATGTCCCGCACCTGGCCCAGGGTCAGGCTGCCCCGCTCTCGCAGGGCGGCCACTATGCGCTCCACCATCTCCCGGTAGGCCTCGGCGGCAAAGGCCACCTCCGGGCTCACCCGCACTATCTGGCCCGTCTCCTCCAGATAGGCCATCAGCTCCGGGTCGAGCTTCATATCGGTAGGCGGCGAGTAAGGGCTGGCCCGCAGGGCCTGCAGGTAGGCGTCCAGGAGGGCCTGCTGCTCCGGCGTGGGACGGGGAGCGTGGCCGGGGAGGGCCACCAGGCCCCCGGCGTCCCTCAGGACGCCTTTGTCTGTCCAGTAGGCCAGGGCCAGGTCGAAGGGGCGCTGGGGCAGGCCGAGCCGGCTGCGCAGCTCCTCCCGGGAGATGCCGCGTCGGAGGGGGCGCTGCTGGTGGTAGGTCCTTACCGCCTCCTCCGCCCGCTCCTGCAAACGGGCCAGCCCCTGGGCGGTGAAGAGGATGTGCTCCTCCTGCAGGGGGCCCTCGCCCAGGGCAACGACTTCACCGCTGGCCGTCAGCCTCTCCAGCTCCTGCCGCAGCTCCTGGGGCGATAGCTCCACGCCCCGGGCCAGCTCCCGCAGGGCCACGGGCTCCCGACGGGCGATGGCCGCTACTATCACCTCGCCCGGAGTGCCCCGCTCCAGCAACTCCAGCGACGCCAGGGTGGGGCCATGAAACCGACGATGGCGACGGACGTGGGTGTCCACCACCCGGCCGCCGCCCAGGGTGTCGTTGGGGTCGCGAACGACGAAGTGGTCCCCCCTGACGACGGCCACCGGCTGGGCCAGCCGCACCTGCGCCCAGGCCGTCTCCCCCGGGGGTACCTCGTCCCGGTCCAGCAGGAGGAGGCGGCCGGGGACCTCGGCGCTGCCGGCGTGAAAGGTGACCTCCAGGGCATGGCGCACGGGCCGGCGCAGGTGACGGGCGGTGCGGAAGCGCACATCCACCGCCACGGTAGGGGTCAGCCACCCCGGGGTGGTGACCACCATCCCCCGCTCCACGTCCTCCACCGCCACCCCCGCCAGGTTGACGGCGGTGCGCCTCCCCGGCGGGGCGCGATCCAGGGGCCGGCCATGGCTCTGGAGGCCCCGTATGCGGGAGTGCAGGCCGCCGGGCACCACCTCCACCTCCTGCCCCAGCGCCAGGGAGCCGTCTATGAGGGTGCCGGTTACGATGGTGCCGAAGCCAGGGAGAGTGAAGGCGCGGTCTATAGGCAGCCGCGGCCGCCCGATGTCCCGGCGTGGCGGCGTGCGGGAGAGCTCGGCCTCCAGCACCTGAAGGAGCTCCGGCAGCCCCTCCCCGGTGAGGGAGGAGCACGCCACCATGACCGCCCCCTCCAGGGAGGTGCCTCGCAGCTCCTCCTCCACCTCTGCCTTCACCAGTTCCAGCCACTCCTCGTCCACCAGGTCGCGCTTGGTGATGGCCACCACTCCGCGCCGCACCTCCAGCAGGTCGAGGATGGCCAGGTGCTCCCGGGTCTGGGGCATCACCCCCTCGTCGGCCGCAACCACCAGGAGCGCCAGGTCTATGCCCCCCACCCCGGCCAGCATGTTATGGACGAACCGCTCGTGGCCCGGCACGTCCACGATGCTGACCTCCTGGCCGGAGGGGAGGCGCAACCAGGCGAAGCCCAGGTCTATGGTCATCCCCCGTTCCTTCTCCTCACGAAGGCGGTCGGGGTCTATGCCGGTGAGGGCCTTGACGAGGGCTGACTTACCGTGGTCTACGTGACCCGCCGTGCCGATGGTGTACATGGCCTCGAGTCCGGTGCTGGCGCTTTCCTGCGGAGATATCACACGAGAGGCGGCGCCCGGCGTCGTTCAGGCCGGGCCAGGGCTCCCCACCGGCATCGAGTATAGCACCCCGTCCGTGGGCCTGATAACATATCGACGGCTATGGCGCGCCTGGGCTATGTATTCGACCCCCTCTATCTGGAGCATGGCACGCCTGGCCATCCGGAGCGCCCGGAGCGTCTCATCGCCATCCTGGAGCACCTGCGCAAGTCCGGCCTGCTGGACCTGATGACGGCCATCCCCGCCCGGGACGCCTCCCATGCCGAGCTGGAGCTGGTCCACAGCGCTGACCTCATCGCCCGCATCCGGGCGAAGGCCGAGGAGGGCGGCGGCTGGCTGGACTGGGACACCTACATCGTCCCCGCCTCCTACGCCGCTGCCCGGCGGGCGGCCGGGGGCTGTCTGGCCGCCCTGGAGGCCGTCCTCTCGGGCCAGGTGGAGGCCGCTCTCTGCCTGGTGCGCCCCCCAGGCCATCACGCCACCCCCGATACCGCCATGGGCTTCTGCCTCTTCAACAGCGTGGCCATCGCGGCGCGGGCGGCGCTGGAGGCGGGAGGCCTGGAGAGGGTGGCCATCGTGGACTTCGACGTCCACCACGGCAACGGCACCCAGGACGCCTTCTACCGGGAGCCCCGCGTCCTCTTCTTCTCTACCCACCAGTACCCCCTCTACCCCGGCACTGGCTACTGGGCCGAGAAGGGCGAGGGCGAGGCCGAGGGGACGACGGTCAACGTGCCGTTGCCCCGCGGCTCCCGCAGCGATGAGTACCTGCGGGCCTATCGGGAGGTCTGCGTCCCCGTGCTGCGTCGTTTCCGGCCCCAGCTCATCCTGGTCTCCGCCGGCTTCGATGCCCACTTCGCCGATCCTCTGGCCAACATGCTCCTCTCCTCGCGTGGCTATTACGGCATTGCTTCCATCCTGTGGGAGCTGGCCCAGGAGCTCTGCCAGGGGCGCCTGATCCTCTCCCTAGAGGGCGGGTACGACCTGATGGCTCTGGGCTGGTCGGTGGGGGCCGTGGTGGAGGCCATCCTGGAGCGGCCCCTCACGCCCGACCCTTTAGGCGAGGGGCCCAACGTCCCCGCCCCGGACATCAATGTGGTGCTCAGGGCGGTCAAGCGCGCCCATGCGCTGGAGTGAGGTCGGGAGGGTGGACGTAGGGATCGTCAGGGAGCGCAAGGTGGAGGAGGGCCGGGTGGCCCTGACGCCCCAGGCGGTGAGGGCGCTGACAGAGGCCGGCCATCGTGTCCTGGTGGAGCGGGGGGCCGGCCTGGGCGCCGGCTACCCGGACGAAGAGTATGACCGGGCGGGCGCCGTCCTTCTGAAGACGCCGGAGGAGGTGGCGGGCTCCTGTCAGCTCCTGGTGAAGGTGAAGGAGCCCCAGCCGGAGGAGTACCGGCTGCTGCGGCCCGGCCTCGTCCTCTTCTGCTACCTGCACCTGGCCCCCCAGCCGGGGCTGACGCGGGCCCTGCTGGAGTCACGGACCATCGCCATCGCCTACGAGACGGTGCAGGCGGCCGACGGCTCCCTGCCCCTGCTACGGCCCATGAGCCTCATCGCTGGCCGGCTGGCGGGCGAGGTGGCGGCCCAGCACCTGCGACGCCCCGGCCCGGGTCGGGGCAAGCTCCTGGGCGGCATCGAGGGGGCGGAGGCGGCCCGCTGTATCGTCCTGGGTGCCGGCAACGCCGGTAGCCGCGCCGCCCTCACGCTGGACGCCCTGCAGGGGCAGGTCACGGTGCTGGACCGCGACCCCGCTCGCCTGCGCCGCCTCCAGGAGCTGAGCGACGGCCGCATCGCCATTCGCCTCCTGGACGGGGAGTCGCTGACGGAGGAGGTGGTGGGAGCGGACGTGCTGGTCTGCGCCGTCCTCGTCCCCGGCGCCCTCACTCCGAGGCTACTGACGCGGGAGGCGGTGCGCAGCCTGGGACCGGGGGCGGTGCTGGTGGACATCTCCATAGACCAGGGCGGCGCCTGTGAGACCTCCCGCCCTACCACCCTGACCGACCCCACCTACGTGGAGGAAGGGGTGGTCCACTACTGCGTCACCAACATGCCGGGAGCCGTCCCCCGCACGGCCACGCAGGCCCTGAGCGCCGCCGTCCTCCCCTACGTCCTGCGACTGGCCAGCGAGGGGCTGGAGGCCCTCCGCCACGACCCCGCCCTGGCCCGCGGCGTCAACACCTTCGACGGGCACCTGACCATCCGCCCCGTGGCCGAGTCCCAGGGCCTTCCCTACATCCCTCTGGAGAAGCTCCTCCCCTGAGCCGAGCGCACCCACCCCGGAGGGCGCCGAGGCGGTCACAGGGCATCCCGCAGGGACGTAGCGGCGCCGCTCTCCGTACGGGAGGCCGATGCCGCGGGCGGCACCTGCCTAGACCTCCAGCACCCGCACGAAGACCTCGTTGGCCAGGAGGAGGCCGCGGGGCGTGAGCCGCAGATGGCCATCGGACAGCTCCAGCAGTCCCAGCTCCGTCAGCTCCGCCACCGCGGGGCCGTAGCGCTCCAGCAGACCCACGCCGAAGCGCTCCTCGAAGGTCGCCAGTGCCACGCCCTCCGTCAGGCGCAACCCCAGGATGAGGGCCTCCGCCATCATCAGCGGTGGCAGCAGCTCCTCCACGAAGGCCACCTGCCCCATGGCGCCCAGGACGCCCCGAAGGGGGCCAGGCTGAACGCCCCTGCGGGCCGTCTCCTCCACCCGACGCACGTACTGCCGGGGCGAGTAGACATCGGCGAAGCGGAGGCCTGCGTCGCCCTCCGTCAGGAAGGAGTGGGCCCCCGCCCCCACGCCCAGGTAGGGACGGCCCTCCCAGTAGGTCAGGTTGTGGCGAGAGCGATGGCCCGGCCTCGCCCAGTTAGAGATCTCGTAGTGTTCGTAGCCGGCGACAGCTAACCGCTCTCGCGACCACTCGTACATGGCCGCCTGGGCGTCCTCGTCCGGCGGAGGCGTCCACCCGCGGGCGATGTCGGCCGCCAGCTTCGTCCCCTCCTCAACGGTGAGGGCGTAGAGGGAGAGGTGGTCCGGCCCCAGGGCCAGGGCAGCCTCCAGGGTCTTCTGCCAGCGCTCCAGCGGCTGCCCCGGCAGGCCGAAGATGAGGTCCAAGTTGACGCTGCGGAACCCCGCCTCCCTCGCCCATCGGTAGGCCGTCACTGCGTCCGCTGCCGAGTGGAGGCGGTCCAGCCAGCGCAATTCGTCATCGTGGAGGCTCTGGACACCCAGGCTCAGGCGGTCCACCCCCAGGGAGCGGAGGCCCCGCAGGTAGTCCCGGTCGACAGTGCCCGGGTTGGCCTCCAGGGTGACCTCGCACCCCTGCGCCAGGACGAAGGCCCCGGCCGCCACCTCCAGCACGCGCTCCAGGAGCGGGAGGGGCAGGAGGCTGGGCGTCCCCCCGCCGAAGAAGACGGTGGCCACCCGCTGCCGACCCATCGCCTGGCCCCACAGCTCCAGCTCCAGGCAGAGGGCATCCACATAGGGGCCCATGAGCCCCTCCAGCCCGGCGTAGGAGTTGAAGTCGCAGTAGGAGCACTTGAGCTCGCAGAAGGGGACGTGGACATAGAGGCCGAGCGTTTCCCTCATGCCGGTCCCATGCTGCGACGACGAGGTCATCCTCGTCAACCTCCTCTCTGTCGCCTCGAGCTGGGCTGCGCTACACTAGGTTCGAAATGCTCAAGAGCCATGCCTGCGGCGAGCTCCGGCCCCGGCATATCGGCCAGGAGGTTACGTTGGCGGGCTGGGTGCACCGCCGGCGCGACCACGGTGGCCTCATCTTCGTAGACCTGCGGGACCACGATGGCCTGGTGCAGGTGGTCTTCCATCCCCAGGAGGGGCCCGAGGCCTTCGCCGTGGCGGACGCCGTCCGCGCCGAATACGTCCTCCAGGTGCGGGGCACCGTCGCCCGCCGGCCCCCCGGCACCGAGAACCCCGCCCTCCCCACGGGCGAGGTGGAGGTGCGGGCACACCAGGCCGCCGTCCTCAATCCCTCTCGCACTCCCCCTTTTTATGTCAACGAAGACACGGAGGTGGAGGAGCTCCTGCGCCTGCGCTACCGCTACCTGGACCTGCGGCGGCAGCGCATGCACCGCAACATCGTCCTGCGGGCCCGGGTCACCAAGTTCATCCGGGACTTCCTCACCGCCAGGGGCTTCACCGAGATCGAGACGCCCATCCTGACGGCGCCCACCCCGGAGGGGGCCAGGGACTACCTGGTGCCCAGCCGCATCTACCCCGGCCGCTTTTACGCCCTGCCCCAGTCGCCCCAGCAGCTCAAACAGCTCCTCATGGTGGCAGGCTTCGAGCGCTACTTCCAGATAGCCCGCTGCTTCCGGGACGAGGACGTGCGGGCGGACCGCCAGCCCGAGTTCACCCAGCTAGACCTGGAGTGGAGCTTCGTGGAAGAGGGGGACATTCTCTCCCTGATGGAGGAGCTGCACACCTGTCTGGTGGAGTCTCTTCGCCCCGATGTGCGCCTGCCCCGCCCCTTCCCTCGTCTCACCTACGAGGAGAGCATGCGACGCTTCGGCACCGATAAGCCGGACCTGCGCTTCGGCCTGGAACTGCACGACTTCTCCGACCTGCTGCAGGAGAGCCAGTTCGCGGTCTTCCGCCAGGCGCTGGCCGAGGGAGGGCAGGTGCGGGGCCTCTGCGTGCCCGGCGGCGCCGCCTTCAGCCGCCGCGACCTGGACGGCCTGACCCAGCTAGCCCAGCACCTGGGGGCGCGGGGCCTCGTCTCGGTGGCCCTGCTGGGCGAGGGCGGCCTGGACGATCTGACGCCGGAGGACGTCCGCTCCCCGGTCGGGCGCTATCTGGCCCTGGAGGAGGTGCGGGGGATGGCCGCCCGCGCCGGGGCCCGGCGGGGAGACCTCCTCCTCCTGGTGGCCGGGACACCCAGGGTGGTGAACCGGACGCTAGACGGCCTGCGGCGCCACCTGGGCCAGCGTCTCGGCCTGGCCGACCCGAAAGTCCTCCACTTCGCCTTCGTGGTGGACTTCCCCCTGCTGGAGTGGGACGAGGAAGACCAGCGCTGGTACGCCGTCCACCACCCCTTCACCTCGCCCCGGGAGGAGGACATCCCCCTGCTGGAGAGCGATCCTGGCCGCGTCCGCGCCCGCTCCTATGACCTGGTCTGCAACGGCTGGGAGCTGGGCGGCGGCTCCATACGTATACACAGAAGAGAGCTGCAGGAGAGGATGTTCCGGGTGCTGGGCATCGGACCGGAGGAGGCGCGGGCCCGCTTCGGGCACATGCTGGAGGCCTTCGAGTACGGGGCGCCGCCCCACGGCGGCGTCGCCATCGGCCTCGACCGCCTGGTGGCCCTCCTGGCCGACGAGGACGACATCCGGGAGGTGATCGCCTTCCCCAAGACCAAGTCGGCCACCGACCCTCTCACCGGCGCCCCCGCCCCGGTGACAGCGGAGCAGCTCCAGGAGCTTCACATCTGGGTCACAGAGCAGTGACAGCCACCGTCTGCTACCATAGTCCTGACGCAGACAGGGAGGAGAGGCCCTGAGCACCCGTCGTGCCGTTCTTCTCCTGACGGCCGTGGCCGTCCTCCTGGTGCTGGTCGTCGCCGGGGTGGCGGCCTCCTTTGTCGTGGGCAGAGGAGGTGGCACCGGCGGCGAGCAAACCGGCGCGGGCCCGGAGCGGGTCAGCGGCGAACTGCGTCTCTTCGGAGCGGACCCCATCACCCTGGACCCCGCCCTGGCTACCGACGTGGGCTCCGGGACGTACATCGTGGAGATCTTCAGCGGACTGGTCACCTTCGACAGGGAGCTGCGGCTCTCGCCGGACCTGGCCGAGCGCTGGGAGGTGAGCGGGGACGGTCGCACTTACACCTTCTTCCTCCGCCGCGGCGTCCTCTTCAGCGATGGCAGCCGGCCTGTGACGGCGCAGGACGTGAAGTTCTCCCTGGAGCGGGCCCTGGACCGTCGCACCGGCTCCACGGTGGCCCTCTCCTACCTGGGAGACATCGTGGGGGCACGAGAGTTCGCCCGCGGCCAGGCCAACGGGGTGACGGGCATACGGGTGGTGGACGACTACACCCTCCAGATCACCATAGACGCCCCCAAGACCTACTTCCTGGCCAAACTCACCTACCCGGTGGCCTTCGTGGTGAAGCGAGAGCAGGTGGAGGCCAACCCCCGCGGCTGGACGCGCCAGCCCATCGGCACCGGCCCCTTCCGCCTGCGAGAGTGGCGGTTGGGTGAGCGCATCGTCCTGGAGCCCAACCCGCACTATTACCTGGAGCCCAGGCCCTCCGTCTCACGGGTGACCCTCCTCCTGGCCGGCGGCTCCCCTCTGACCATGTACGAGAACGACGAGGTGGACGTGGCCCCCGTCGGCCTGCCCGACATCGACCGCGTGCGCAACCCCTCCGACCCCCTGAACCGCGAGTTCCACCAGGTGGACGAGCTGGCCACCTTCTATCTGGGCTTCAACACCAGCCGCCCTCCCTTCAACGATGTCCGCCTGCGCCAGGCCCTGGCCATGGCCATAGACAAGAACGTCCTCTCCTCCGTGGTCCTGCGCGACCTAGCCACCCCCGCCCGCGGGATACTCCCTCCCGGCATGCCCGGCTACAACCCGGACTTCGCGGGCCTCCCCTTCGACCCGGCGAGGGCCCGTCAGCTCCTGGCCGAGGCCGGTGGACCCTCCCGTCTCAGCGGCGTGACCCTCCTCGCCTCTGGCGTCGGCGGCACGCCGGGGCCCGCCCTGGAGGCGGTGCAGGCCATGTGGGAGCAGAACCTGGGGGTGCGCATCGATGTCCGTCTGGTGGAGTTCGCCACCTTCCTGCAGGAGGTGGACGCCGGCCGCTTCGATATGTTCAGCCTGGGCTGGATAGCCGACTACGTGGACCCGGAGAACTTCCTGGACGTCCTCTTCCACAGCGAGAGCACCAACAACCACACCCGCTACGCCAACCCGGAGGTGGACCGCCTGCTGGAGCAGGCCCGCTCCGAGACCGACCAGCAGGCCCGCTACCGCATCTACCAGCGGGTGGAGGAGATAATAGTCCAGGACGCCCCCTGGATACCCCTGCTGCACCCCAAGACCAGCTACGTGGTGAAGCCCTACGTCCAGGGCTTCTTCGTGCCGCCCTTCGTCATCCCCAGCCTGCGCTACGTGTCGGTCCGGCGCTGACCTCCCATGGCCTCGGCTGGCCTCTGGGGCTACATCCTCCGGCGCTTGCTGTGGGCGCCGGTCATCCTGCTGGTGGTGAGCCTGGTCACCTTCGCTCTGGGCCGCTTCGGCCCCGGCGACCCGGTGCGGGTGCTGGCCGGCCAGCACGATGACCCGGAGACCGTCCAGCGCATCCGGGAGGAGCGGGGCCTGGACGAGGACTTCTTCACCCAGTACCGCCTCTACCTGGCGGGCCTCCTCCGCGGCGATCTGGGCACCAGCTTCAAGTACTACGGCCTGCCGGTGACTGAGGTGGTGCTGCCCCGCCTCTGGGTGACGTTCCAGTACAATCTGCTGGCCTTCCTGCTGGTCTTCGCCCTGGGGGTGCCGCTGGGCGTGTGGGCGGCCCTCAGGCAGGGCACCTGGCGCGACCCCCTCACCATGGGGCCGTTGCTGGCGCTGGCGGCGGTGCCCGTGCTGGTGCTGGTCCCCCTCCTTCAGTATGTCTTCGCTCTGCGCCTGGGCTGGCTCCCCACGGGCGGCTGGCAGACGCGAGAGTTCTTCGGCTTTCTGGAGGTGGGGGTTCTGGGGAAACACATAGTCCTGCCACTGCTGGCCCTGACGTTGCCCGGGGTGGCCGGGGTGGCGCGGCTGGTGCGGGCGCAGACCCTGGAGGTGCTGGGGGAAGACTACGTCCGCACGGCGCGGGCCAAGGGCCTGCCGGAGCACCTGGTGGTAATGCGCCATGTCCTGCGCAACGCTCTGCTGCCCATCGTCACCATCATGGGCTTCGCCCTGGCGGGCCTCCTCTCTGGCTCCATCTTCCTGGAGACGCTGCTGGGGATACCGGGCATCGGCTCCTACGCCTTCGAGGCCGTCTTCTCCCGCGACTATGACGGCATCATGGCCATCGTCCTCATGGGGGCGGCGGCCTTCGTGGTGGCCAACCTGCTGGTGGACATCGCCTACGCCTTCATAGACCCTCGCGTCCGTCTGGGAGGGAGGGAAGGAACGTGAGCCTGAGCGTAGCCCGTGGCGTGGGGGCTGGCCCGGCCGCCCGACCAGCCCCCGGGCTGTGGCGACGCCTGCTGCGACGCCGTCTGGCCATGGCCTCTCTCGTCGTCATCCTGGCCATCTACGCCGCCGGCCTCCTGGCGCCCTGGATAGCCCCCCACAGCTTCCGGGAGGCGGACTTCGCCAACACCTTCGCCGGCCCCAGCTGGGAGCACCCCTTAGGCACCGACCGCCTGGGCCGCGATGTGCTGAGTCGGCTCATATGGTCGGCCCAGACCACTGTCATCGTCAGCGTGGCTTCCCTGGTGACGGGCGGCCTCTTTCTGGGAGTGGGGCTGGGGCTCCTGGCCGGCTACCTGGGCGGGCGGGTAGACAGCGCCATCATGCGGCTGGCCGATGCCTTCTTCGCCCTGCCCGATATCCTGCTCCTCATCATCATCACCGCCACGGTGCGGCCGCGGGTGGAGGGGTTCTTCCAGGGGCTGGAGGGTCGGCTGGGAGTGGGGGGCATCGTGGAGTCGGGGCTGCCGGACTACTTCCTGGTCTTCGGCGCCCTCTCCCTCTTCGGCTGGGTGGGGATGGCGAGGGTGGTGCGCTCCCAGGTGCTGTCGCTGCGGGAGAGCGAGTATGTGCTGGCGGCCCGCGCCATGGGTGCCTCCACCTGGCACATCGTCTTCCGGCACCTGTTGCCCAACGTGTCGCCCTTGGTCATCGTGGCGGCCACCCAGTTGCTGGGGACGGCGGCGGGGGCGGAGGTGGCCCTCTCCTTTCTCGGCATCGGCATCCAGCCGCCCCATCCCAGCTTCGGCGCCATGATCTTCGAGGGTGCGGGGCCCCGCACCATGCTGGCCCATCCGAACCTGGTCTTCGTCCCGGCGGCGGTGGTAGCCCTCCTCCTGGTCTCCTTCAGCTTCCTGGGGGATGCCCTGAACGATGTCCTGAGCCCGCGGCGGCGGTGACGGCGGCGCCTGTCGACGCTGCTCGGGGCCATGCTATAATTGGGCTTGTGAAGGTCTCCACACAACGCCCCACCGGCTGCGAGGCCGTCCTGGAGATAGAGATAGAGCCAGAGCGGCTGGAGTCCTACCTGGAGCGCGCCTATCGCCGGCTCGTCCAGCGGACGGACGTCCCCGGCTTCCGGCGCGGCAAGGCCCCCCGCTCCATGCTGGAGCGCTACCTGGGCCGCCACCGTCTACTGCACGAGGCCCTGGACATCATGGTGCCCGAGGTGGTCCGGGAGGCCCTGACGGAGCAGGGCATCGAGCCCTTCGACCGCCCCCAGGTGGAGGTAGTGCAGGAGGAGCCGCCAGTGATAAAAGCCACCGTGCCCCTCCCGCCCGTAATAGAGCTGGGGGACTATCGTTCATTGCGGGTAGAGCGGGAGCCGGTGGAGGTGGCGCCGGAGGAGGTAGACGCCGCCCTGGAGGAGCTGCGCCGCCGCTACGCCCTGCACGAGCCCGTCAACCGCCCCGTCCAGTGGGGGGACATAGTCTACATGGACATCAGGGGCGAGGTGGAGGGCCGGCGGCTGGTGAACGAGGAGGACGTGGAAGTGAGGCTGCAGGAGGGCTCCGTCCTGCTCCTCCCGGGCCTGGCGGAGGCGGTCATCGGCATGGAGCGGGGCCAGGAGAAGACGGTCACCCTCCCCCTGCCGGAGGACTACCCTCGCCGGGAGCTGGCGGGGCGACCAGCCACCTTCACCATAAGGGTGCGGGCGGTGCGGGAGGAGCGCCTGCCCGAGCTGAACGACGACTTCGCCCGCGAGGTGGGAGAGGGCTTCGCCAGCCTGGAGGCGCTGCGGGCCCGCCTGGAGGAAGACCTGCGGCAGCGTAAGGAAGCGGAGGCCGAAGCGTCTTATAGAGAGAGGGCAGTGGAGGCCCTGGTGGAGATGGCCGCTCGCATCGAGTTCCCGCAGGTGCTGGTGGAGGAAGAGGTGGAACGCCTCCTGCGGGAGGAGGCCAGGGCGGTCGGCCAGGACGTGGACCGCTACATAGAGCAGTTGAGACGCTCCCCGGAGGAGCTCTGGCAGGAATACCGGGGGCGGGCGGAGGAGCGGCTGCGCCGCTCCCTGGCCCTGGGACGTCTGGCGGAGCTGGAGGGCGTCCAGGTCATGGACGAGGAGATAGCCCAGGAGATAGAGCGGCTGTCCGCCGGCGGACAGCCGGACGGTGGCCTGCGGGCCATCCTGGAGTCCCCGGCGGGACGGGAGGCGCTGCGCCGCTCCCTCCTCACCCGCAAGACCCTGGACCGCCTCGTCGCCATCGCCTCCGGGAAGGTCGAGGAAGGAGAGAGCCCCCAGCAGGCATCCGGGGCGGAGAGTGCCGAGGCGGAGAAGGAGGAGAGCCAGACATGACATCGGGCGCCGAGCGCGTCAGTTCCATCATCCCTTACGTCATAGAACAAGGGCCCCGCGGGGAGCGGGCCTTCGACATCTTCTCGCTCCTCTTGAAGGAGCGGATCATCTTCCTGGGCTGGCCCATAGATGACCAGATCGCCAACCTGATCATCTGCCAGCTCCTCTACCTGGAGCGGGAAGACCCTGACAAGGACATCCATCTCTACATCAACTCGCCGGGCGGCGTCATCAGCGCCGGGCTGGCCATCTATGACACCATGCAGTTGGTGCGCTGCGATGTCTCCACCATCTGCGTGGGGGAGTGCGCCAGCATGGCCACCGTCCTGCTGGCAGCCGGCGCCAAGGGGAAGCGCTACGCCCTGCCCCACTCCACCATCCACATGCACCAGGCGCACGGGGGCGCCACCGGCCGCGCCGCCGATGTGGAGGTCATCGCCAAGGAGGTCATCCGCCGCAACGAGCTGATACGCCAGATCCTGGCCTACCACACCGGCCAGCCCATCGAGAAGATCGCCCACGACACGGACCGCGAGTTCTTCATGGACGCTGCATCGGCCAAGGAGTATGGCATCATAGATGACATACTCATCAGCCCGAAGGTGCCGGTGATAGCCGGCGGGGAGCAAAAGGGGTAGCAGGCCATGCCAGCTCGCGGACGGGGCCAGTACCACTGCTCGTTCTGTGGCAAAGGCCAGGCGGAGGTGCGGCGCCTCATCGCCGGGCCCAACGGGGTCTACATATGCGATGACTGCGTCCAGCTCTGCCAGGAGATCATCAACGAGGACGGGCACCAGCCCCGCTCGCGCCCCAGCCTCCAGCGCATACCGCCCCCCAGGGCCATATACGAGCAGCTCAGCGAGTATGTGGTGAGCCAGGAGCAGGCCAAGAAGGTCCTCTCCGTGGCCGTCTACAACCACTACAAGCGCATAGTGGCCGGGCGGCAGCTCAAGGACGTGGAGCTGGACAAGAGCAACATCCTGCTCATCGGCCCCACGGGCTGTGGCAAGACCCTCCTGGCCCGCACCCTGGCCAAGATCCTGGACGTCCCCTTCACCATCGCCGATGCCACCTCCCTGACGGAGGCCGGCTACGTGGGCGAGGACGTGGAGAACATCCTCCTCCGCCTCATCCAGGCCGCCGACTACGACATACCGCGGGCCGAACGGGGCATCGTCTACATCGACGAGATAGACAAGATATCCCGCAAGAGCGGCGACAACCCCTCCATCACCCGCGACGTCTCCGGCGAGGGGGTGCAGCAGGCCCTCCTGAAGATCATCGAGGGCTGCGTGGCCAACGTCCCGCCCCAGGGCGGGCGCAAGCACCCCCATCAAGAGTTCATCCAGATCAACACCAGCAGCATCCTCTTCATCTGCGGCGGCGCCTTCGAGGGGCTGGACCAGATCATCGACCAGCGGCTGGGGAAGGGGAAGCGCAGCATCGGCTTCAAGGCCCACATGACGGCCGAGGACAGCGCCAAGGTCAGCGACGAGCTGCTCCAGCACGTCATCCCCGACGACCTCCTCCACTACGGGCTGATACCGGAGTTCGTGGGCCGGCTCCCCGTCATCGTCCCTCTCCAGTCCCTGGACAAGCAGTCCCTGATGCGCATCCTCACCGAGCCCAAGAACGCCCTGGTCAAGCAGTACCAGCAGATCTTCGCTCTGGACGGGGTGGAGCTGGTCTTCACGGAGGACGCCCTGGAGGCCACCGCCGAGGAGGCCCTGCGCCTGAAGACGGGCGCCCGGGGCCTGCGCACCGTCCTGGAGGAGTGCCTCTTGGACGTCATGTACGAGATCCCCTCCCGCACCGATATCAAGAAGTGCGTCATAGACGCCGAGGTGATCCGCGGCCACCGCCGTCCCCTGCTGCTCAATCGCAACGGCCAGGTCGTCGACCTCTGGGGAGAGGCGGAGAGGGAAGAGACGGCCTAGCCACCCTCGCCCCCTCCCGTCGAGCCGCCCGCACACCGCCGCCTGTATCATAGGGGCCGGGACCTATACCCATCCGCCATGGCCAAGCGGCGTCTGGACGTCCTGCTGGTGGAACGCGGCCTGGCCGAAAGCCGCGAGAGAGCCCGCGCCCAAATCATGGCCGGCCGCGTCCTGGTGGCCGACCGCCCTGTCTCCAAGCCCGGCACCCTGGTGGAGGAGACCGCCGCCATCCGTCTCCTGGAGATGCCCCGCTACGTCAGCCGCGGCGGCGAGAAGCTGGAACACGCCCTCCGCCGCTTCCGGCTGGAGGTGGCCGGCAAGGTGGCGGTGGACATCGGCGCCTCCACCGGCGGCTTCACCGACTGCCTCCTGCAGCACGGCGCCGCCCGAGTCTACGCCGTGGACGTGGGCTACGGGCAGCTACACCCCCGCCTGCGCCGGGACAGCCGCGTGGTGGTCATGGAACGGGTCAACGCCCGCTACCTGGCCTCCCTCCCGGAGCCCGTCCACCTGGCCACCGTGGACGTCTCCTTCATCTCCCTGACCAAGGTGCTGCCAGCGGTGGCCAGGCTCCTCGCTCCCGGGGGGCTCGTCCTGGCCCTCTTCAAGCCCCAGTTCGAGGCCCGCCGCGGGGAGGTGCCCCGCAGGGGCGTCGTCCGCGACCCGCAACTTCATGCGACCCTCATCGGCCGCTTCGCCGCCTGGGCGGTGGGAGAAGGGTACCGCATCCTGGGCCTGGCCCGCTCCCCCCTGCCAGGGGCGGAGGGGAACCTGGAGTTCTTCTTCCTGCTGGCGCCGCCTCAGGGGCAGCCACAGCCCAGGTGAAAGGTCTAGAATATCGGCTGAGGGCCCGAAGATGGGCGCCAGAGCGAGGAAGATCGGCATCTTCGTCCACCCCCGCTGGGAGGCCGCCCGGGCCCTGGGCCAGGAGCTGGAGCAGTCCCTCCGCCGGCGGGTGCCCGAGGTCTGGCTGACGACGGCCTGGGACGCTCGGGCCAGCCAGCTCATCCCCGGGACAGACCTGCTGGTCTGCGTGGGCGGCGACGGCACTCTCCTCTGGGCCGCCCGCTCCGTGGTGCCCCACCGCGTCCCCATCGTGGGCATCAACATGGGCCGCGTCGGCTTCCTGGCCGAGATACCGCCCGAGGAGGCCATGGGGCACCTGGACCGCCTGCTGGACGGGGAGGGCCGGATGGAGGAGCGGGCCCTGCTGGAGGCGCTGGCCCCCGATGGCGCCCTCTACCACGGCCTGAACGACGTGGTGGTGGGGCGGGCCCGCCTGGGCCGCCCCGTCTACGTGCAGGTGGCCCTGGACGGCGAGCCCGTAGCCCTCTACCGCGCCGACGCCGTGGTGGTGGCCACCGCCACCGGCAGCACCGCTTACTCCCTCTCCGCCGGCGGCCCCATCCTCCACCCGGAGGCACGGGAGCTCGTCCTGACGCCGGTCTCGCCCCACCTGGCCAGCGGCCGCTCCCTCGTCCTTCACCCCGATTCCGTCCTCTCCCTCACCGTGCGGGGGGAGAACCAGGCCTTCCTCAGCGTGGACGGCCAGGAGGACGTCCCCCTGCCGCCGGGGAACACGGTGACGGTGAGGCGGAGCCACCATGTCGCCTGCCTCCTGCGCCTCTCCCCGCCCCAGAGGGACTTCCTCTTCCTGGCCAGTCGCCTGGGCTGGCACCCCTCCCAGAACGAGCCGGACCGCTTCCTTTCCCCGGCGCCAGAACACAGGGCCCAGGAGGAACCCTGTGACCGACCATGACGCCACCCGTCCCGAACGCGTCCTCTCCAGCCGCCGTCTCTACGAGGGCCGCATCCTGAACCTGCGCGTAGACACCGTCGAGCTGCCGGGAGGGGGCGAGGCCACCCGCGAGATAGTGGAGCACGCCGAGGTGGCGGCCACCGTCCCCGTGGACGATGACGGCACCGTGACCCTCGTCCGTCAGTACCGCCTGGCGGTGGGGCAGGCGTTGCTGGAGGTCCCCGCCGGCCTCGTCCATCCCGGCGAGCCCCTGCTGGAGGCGGCGCGGCGCGAGCTGGAGGAAGAGACGGGACTGCGGGCGGCGCGCCTGCGCCACCTGGTCAGCTTCTACGTCTCCCCTGGCTTCACCGACGAGCGTGTCCATCTCTTCCTGGCCCAGGGGCTTTCCCAGGGCCGCCCCCAGAACGCCCCCGACGAGCGGATCCAGGTGGTACGGCTGCCCCTTCGCCAGGCGCTGGCGCTGGTGGAGCGGGGAGACGTCCAGGACGCCAAGAGCGTCATCGGCCTGCTGCTGGCCGCCCGCGAGACGGGGCTCATCGTTGAACGTAGGGGGACTGATTGATAGAATTGGGATGCTCCCCGGGGCCGGGTGCACGGTCTCCCGGCCCGGCACCCTTATGACCAGGTGGGAGGTGAGCGATGGCGCTCAGGCAGGCGGTCTCGCCCCCGCATAGGTTGGGCTTCCTGGCCACCCTGAGACAGGACCGCTGGTGGGTGGAACCTGCCCTGGTGGCCGCTGGCCTGGCTATCTTTCTGGGCTACCTCACGGTCAGCGCCTTTCTGGACAACTGGGCCTTCGAGATCGGCCCGTATCTGTCGCCCGTGTATGAGCCCAAGCTGCACGGCCCCTTCAAGGTCTGGTGGTTCTCCCCTGCCCTCCTCATTCTGTGGGGGCCGGTGGGTTTCCGGGCCACCTGCTACTACTACCGTCTGGCCTACTACCGCTCTTTCTTCCTGAGCCCGCCTGCCTGTGCCGTGGGAGCGCTGCCCCGCAAGTACAGCGGCGAGACGCGTTTCCCCTTCGTCCTGCAGAACCTGCACCGCTTCTTCCTCTACGCCGCCCTGGTCTTCATACCGCTCCTCTGGATAGGAGCGGGGCGCAGCTTCCATGACCCGGAAGAGGGCTGGGGCATCGGCCTCGGCTCCATCATCCTGGTGGTCAACGCCTTCCTCCTTATGATGTACACCTTCTCCTGTCACTCCTTCCGCCACCTGGTAGGGGGCGGTCTGGACTGCTTCAGTTGCTCCCTGGCCAACCGCACGCGGGGGCGCATCTGGCAGTGGGTCTCCCGCTGGAACGAGAACCACCGCTTCTGGGCCTGGGCCAGCCTCATCTTCATCACCTTCACCGATGTCTACATCCGTCTGGTAGCCAACGGCCATATCACGGACCCGAACACGTGGTCCCGCTTCTAGGGGGGTGACGCCTTGCCCGGCTACGATCTGCACGACTACGACGTGGTGGTGGTAGGGGCGGGCGGCGCCGGCCTGCGGGCGGCCATAGAGGCAGCCGAGCAGGGCGCCCGGACGGCCATCGTCTGCAAGTCCCTGCTGGGGAAGGCCCACACGGTGATGGCGGAGGGAGGCATCGCCGCCGCCCTGGCCAACGTGGACCCGGACGACAACTGGCGCGTCCACTTCCGGGACACCATGCGCGGCGGCAAGCTCATGAATAACTGGCGCATGGCCATGATCCACGCCCAGGAGGCCCCGGAGCGAGTGCTGGAGCTGGAGCGCTGGGGCGCCCTCTTCGACCGCACGCCGGACGGCCGCATCCTCCAGCGTCCCTTCGGCGGCCACCGCTACTCCCGTCTGGCCCACGTGGGCGACCGCACCGGCTTGGAGATGATCCGCACCCTTCAGCAGAAGGCGGTCTCCCTGGGCATCGACGTCTTCATGGAGACCACCGTCACCCGCATCCTCAGCGATGGCCGCCGCGTGGCCGGTTGCCTGGGCTACCGCCGCGAGAGCGGCGACCTCATCGTCTGGCGGGCCAAGGCCGTCGTCCTGGCCACCGGCGGCGTGGGGAAGTGCTACAAGGTCACCTCCAACTCCTGGGAATACACGGGCGACGGCCAGTCCCTGGCCTACTGGGCGGGGGCGGAGCTGATGGATATGGAGTTCGTCCAGTTCCACCCCACGGGCATGGTCTGGCCCCCCAGCGTGGCCGGCGTCCTGGTCACCGAGGGCGTGCGGGGCGATGGCGGCATCCTCCTCAACAACAAGGGCGAACGCTTCATGTTCAACTACATCCCGGACTACTTCCGGGCAGAGACGGCGGAGAGCATCGCCGAGGCCGACCGCTGGTACACCGACAAGCGCAACAACCGTCGGCCGCCGGAGCTCCTCCCCCGCGATGTGGTGGCCCGCGCCATCAACGCCGAGATCAAGGCCGGCCGCGGCAGCCCCCACGGCGGCGTCTTCCTGGACATCGCCTCACGCCTGCCCCGTGAGGAGATCATCCGTCGGCTGCCCAGCATGTACCACCAGTTCCTCAAGCTGGCCGACGTCGACATCACCCGGGAGCCCATGGAGGTGGGCCCTACCATGCACTACATCATGGGCGGCGTGAAGGTGGACCCGGACACCGCCGCCACCTGCGTGCCCGGCCTCTACGCCGCCGGCGAGGTGGCGGCTGGCCTCCATGGCGCCAACCGCCTGGGCGGCAACTCCCTGTCCGACCTCCTGGTCTTCGGCCGGCGGGCCGGGCTGGCCGCCGCCCAGTACGCCGGCTCCCTGGCCACCATCGTCTCCCCCAGCGGCGACGAGATCGAGGCCGCCGCTGCCGAGATGTACGAGCCCTTCCAGCGGGCCGACGGTGAGAACCCCTTCGCCCTCCAGAAGGAGCTGCAGCAGACCATGCAGGACCTGGTGGGGATCATCCGCACCGAGGAGGAGCTGAAGGAGGCGCTGCACCGCATCCAGGACCTGAAGGAGCGGGCCAGGCGGGTCAGCGTGCCCGGCAACCAGCTCTACAACCCGGGCTGGCACCTGGCCATGGACCTGAAGAACCTTCTCACCGTGGCGGAGGCCATAACCATCTCCGCCCTGGAGCGAAAGGAGAGCCGCGGCGCCCATACCCGGGACGACTACCCCAACGAGGACCCGGAGCAGGCCCGGTTCAACATCGTCGTCCGCCGGGACAGCGACGGCCAGCCGCTGCTGGTGAAGGAGCCACGGCCCGAACTGCCGGACGAGGTCAAGAAGATACTGCAGGAGGCGTAGACGGTGGCCCTCAGAACCATCCGCATCTTTCGCGGTGAGCGCGGCAACGGCGGCCAGTTCGTGGACTATCAGGTGGACGTGGAGGAGGGCAACGTCGTCCTGGACGTGGTGCTCAAGGTCCAGGCGGAGCTCGCCCCGGATCTGGCCGTCCGCTGGAACTGCAAGGCTGGCAAGTGTGGCTCCTGTAGCGCCGAGGTCAACGGCTACCCGCGGCTCATGTGCATGACCCGCATGAGCCTCTACCCGGTGGAGCGCCCCGTGGTGGTGGCCCCCATCAAGACCTTCCCTCACATCAAGGACCTGGTGACGGACGTCTCCATTAACTACGAGATCGCCAAGATGATCCCGCCCTTCCAGCCCCGCCCGCCCGACCCGGACGGCATCTATCGCATGATGCAGGAGGACATTGAGCGGGGCCGCGAGTTCCGCAAGTGCATAGAGTGCTTCCTCTGCCAGAACGTCTGTCACGTCATCCGCGACCACCCGGAGAACAAGGAGTTCTTCTTCGGCCCCCGCTGGTTCGTCCGCCTGGCGGAGCTGGAGATGCACCCCCTGGACACGGCCGACCGGCGCGAGTTCATCCGCAAGATCGCCGGCGTGGGCTTCTGCAACATCACCAAGTGCTGCACCCAGGTCTGCCCGGAGGAGATCCACATCACCGACAACGCCATCATTCCCCTCAAGGAGCGGGTGGCGGACGTCTACTTCGACCCGGTGCGCTGGGTGCTGGGGAAGGTCTTCGGCCGCCAGGCCCGGCCACAGTCCACTGCCGAGGCTGCCCCGCCGGCGCAGGAGCGGCGCCGCGCTGGCTAGGGCCCGCACTGGGGACAGAAACGGGCCGCCCGTGGTAGGGCGGCCCGCCTGCTTCTCTCCACCGGGACGCAGCTACTCCTCTGGCAGCTCCACGTTGACCACCACGTTCTCCTGCGAGTCCCGAACGACGACCATCTCTATGGCCTCGTCCTGGCTCAGATTGATCTCCTGATGGACGAGGCGAGGGGGCACGTAGACGAAGTCGCCCGGCCCGGCCTCCACCGCCTCCTCCAGCCGCGGGCCGAAGCGGAAGCGGGCCCGCCCGCGGACTATGTATATAGCGCTCTCGCAATCGCCGTGGTGGTGGGGGCCGGACCGGCTGCCCGGGGCCATGGTGACGTAGCCTACCCAGAGCCCCCTGGCGCCCACGGTAGCGGCGGCCACGCCGGCGTAGCGCTCCATCCCTGGGGTCTGGCCGAGGTCGGGGCGGAGCTCCTCTCTCCTGACCACTAGTAGGGCGTCCATCCCTCGCCCCGCTTCACCAGGGCTACCAGCTCCTGAACGGCCTGGGCCGCCCGGCGCAGCCCCTCCAGCTCGTCCGGCGCCAGCGGCGCCTCGTATATCTTCTCCACGCCGCCGGCGCCCAGCCGCACCGGCACGCCGGTGTAGGCCCCCTGGATGCCGTATTCCCCCTCCAGGTAGGCGCAGCAGGGGAGCACCCGCTTCTTGTCCAGGAGGATGGACTCCACCATGGCCACGGTGGCGGCGGCCGGGGCGTAGAAGGCGGAGCCCGTCTTGAGGAGGGAGACCACCTCGGCCCCGCCGTTGCGCGTCCGCTGCACCACCGCCTCTATGCGCTCCTTCGGCAGGAGATGGGTCAGGGGGACGCCTCCCACCATGGCCGTGCTGACTATGGGCACCATCGTCTGCTCCGTGTGGCCGCCCAGGACGTAGGCATGGACGTCTTCCACGGAGCAGCCAACCTCCCAGGCGATGAAGGTGCGGTAGCGGGCGCTGTCCAGCATCCCGCCCTGGCCCACCACGCGGCTGCGCGGCAGCCCGGTGACCTCCTTGGCCACGTGGCACATGGCGTCCATAGGGTTGGCGAAGATGACGAAGATGGCGTCCGGGGACTGCTCTACCGCCCGCTGGCAGACCTCCCGCACGATACCGGCGTTGGTGTTCACCAGGTCCTCGCGGCTCATCCCTGGCCGGCGGGGGACGCCCGAGGTGACGATGACCACGTCCGACCCGGCGGTGTCCTTCCAGTCGTTGGTGCCGATGACGCGGGCATCGAAGCCCACTACGGGGGCGGACTCGGCCAGATCCAGGGCCTTCCCCTGAGGCAGGCCCTCGATTATGTCGATCATGACCACGTCCACGTAGCCGGTCTCGGCCAGGCGCTGGGCCATGGTGCCGCCAGTCATCCCGGCGCCGACTACGGTCACCTTTCTGCGCATCCTCGCCTCCTGCTCCAGGCCCCTGACGGGGGCGTCAGTCCATGTGTTGCAGCTTCTCGATGATGGCGTCCGCCACCTGGGAGGTGCCGACGGCGGTGGGGTCGTCACGGTGGGGCTTCATGTCGTAGGTGACGGACTTCCCCTCGGCGATGACGGCGGCCATGGCCTGCTCCAGGCGGTCGGCCGCCACCGGCTCGCCGATGTAGCGCAGCATCATGACGGCGGAGAACATCATGGCCATGGGGTTGACCTTGTTCTGGCCGGCGTAGCGGGGGGCGCTGCCGTGGACGGGCTCGAAGACGGCTATGTCGTCGCCCAGGTTGGCGCCGGGGGCCACGCCCAGCCCCCCTACCAGCCCGGCGCAGAGGTCGGAGAGGATGTCGCCGTAGAGGTTGGGGAGGACCAGGACATCGTAGTGCTCCGGCCGCGTCACCAGCTGCATGCACATGTTGTCTACCAGCATCTCTTCGTACTGGATGTCCGGGTACTCGGCGGCCACCTCACGGGCGACGGCGAAGAAGAGGCCATCGCTGAACTTGAGGATGTTGTCCTTGGCCACGGCGGTGACCTTGCGCCGGCCGTAGGTGCGGGCGTACTCGAAGGCGAACTTGACGATGCGCCGGCTTCCCCGCTCCGAGATCATCTTCAGGCTGAGGCCGGCGTCCTCGGGTATGGAGCCCATCCCCGCCTTCTCGCACAGCTCGGAGATGACGCGGATGGCCGGGTCCCCCTTCTCGAACTCCAGGCCGGCGTAGAGGTCCTCGTGGTTCTCCCGCACGATGACCAGGTCTATGTTCTCGTAGCGGCTGCGGACGCCCCTGTACCACTTGGCCGGCCGCAGGCAGGCGTAGAGGTCTAGGAGCTTGCGCAGGGCCACGTTGACGCTGCGGAAGCCGCCGCCCCGGGGCGTGGTGATGGGACCCTTGAGGGCTACCTTATTGCGACGCACGGACTCCAGGACGTCCTCTGGCAGGACGCTCCCGTACTTCTCCATGGCATCCAGGCCGGCCTCCTTCACCTCCCACTGGATGGGGACGCCGGTGGCCTCCACCACCCGCACCGTCGCCTCGGTGATCTCGGGGCCGGTGCCGTCGCCGGGGATCAGGGTGATCTTGTAGGGTCGCTCCAGGTCGTGACGCTGCAAGAGTACCATGCTGCTACTCCTCGTTCGTGATTAGCGGGCCCCGAAGGCCCGCCCCTTCTCCCCTACGCAAGGTGTCCCGCCGGGCTGACGATGCCCGGCGGGAGCTGTCTGGCCTGGCCACTGACCGCCTCCCGAAGGCCGGCTTTAGGAGAAGTTCTCCTTGAGATAGGTGGCCAGGTCGAATTCCTCCACTCCCGGCGCCGCCTGGCGGGCCTGGAGCTCGTACACGGGGCGTTCCCCTTCGTAAAAGACGCCCAGGTGCACCCTGTCCTCCGTCAGGGCCAGCTCCACGGCCGCTTTGAGGTCGTGGCGGTCCCAGTCCGGCGGCAGCTCGGTGACCCGCTGGTCGTAGTAGTCGTAGGTGTTGTAGAACTCGGCGCAGGGGCTCTGGACGTGGACGAAAGAGAAGCCCTTGTGCTTTATCGCCTCGACCAGTATGTTGGCCAGCTCGTTGGGCCGGGCGGAGTAGCCCCGGGCGACGAAGGTGGCCCCATAGACGAGGGCGAAGAGGACCGGGTTCAGAGGCTTGGCGATGACCCCGTAGGGGGTGGACTTGGTCTTCTGGCCGATGAAGGACGTGGGGGAGGCCTGCGCCTTGGTCAGGCCGTAGGTCTGGTTGTCCATCATGACGCAGGTAATATCGATGTTGCGGGCGGCGGCGTGGGGCAGGTGTCCGGCGCCGATGGCCATCAGGTCGCCGTCGCCGCCCATCACCAGGACGGTGAGGTCGGGGCGGGCCAGCTTGAGGCCAGTGGCGATGGGCAGCGCCCGCCCGTGCACCCCGTGCAGGCCGAAGGTGCTCATGAAGTAGGGGGAGCGGCTGGAGCAACCGATGCCGGAGACCACCACTACCTGGTGCTTGGGTAGCTGGAGGGCGGCGAGCGCCTTGAAGGTGGCGCTCAGCACACCGAAGTCGCCGCAGCCGGGGCACCAGACCGGCTTCTGATCGCTCTTGTAGTCCTTGACTGTCAGCATCCCTGCCGGTCGCTCGGCAGTGGTCGCGTCAGCCATTGCGCATTACCTCCTCTACCCTGGCCATGATCTCGCCCGGGGTGAAGGGGAGACCGCCGATCTTGTTCACCTTGATGGCCCTGACCCCCATAGTGGCCGCCAGGTGATGGGCGAGCTGCCCCTGATAGTTCACCTCCGGCACCATGACCTTCTTCACGCTGCCCAGGAACTCCTGCACCTGTTCCCTGGGGAGGGGGTTCAGGACGCGTAGGTGCAGGGCGGCCACCTTGTAGCCCCTGGCCCGCGCCCGGTCCACCGCCTCCCTGATGGAGCCCTCCGTGGCCCCCCAGCCTATGATGCCCAGCTCCGCCTTCTCGTCCCCGTAGCGAGTGGCCATCGCCGGGGTGTCCACCTCGCGGCGGCAGCTCTCCAGCTTGGCGAAGCGCTTGGCCGTCATCGCCTCGTGCACCTGGGGCGTGAGCACCGGGTGGCCCAGCTCGTCATGCTCCAGCCCCGGCGCCACGTAGGTGTGGCGATCCCAGCCCGGGATGGCCATGGGGGAGACGCCGCTCTCGGTGATGAGGAAGCGCCTGTACTCCCCGGGGGCCACCCCGTCCGGCCGCAGCCGGTCCTCCACCCGCAGCGGTGCCACGTCCGGCGGGTCGATGGTCTCCGTGCGGTGGGAGAGGGACTGGTCGGAGAGAAGGATGACGGGGCACTGGTACTTCTCCGCCAGGTTGAAGGCCGTCACCGTCATGCGCAGACAGTCCTCCACCGAGCCCGGCGCCACCACGATGCGGGGGAAGTCGCCGTGGCCGGCGTACAGGGCGTGGAAGAGGTCTCCCTGCTCCAGCTTCGTCGGCATACCGGTGCTGGGGCCGGAGCGCTGGGCGTCCACAATGACGATGGGTATCTCGGCCATGGAGGCGAGGCCCAGCAGCTCCACCATCAGAGAGAAGCCAGGGCCGGAGGTGGCTGTCATCGCCTTGACGCCGCCATAGGAGGCGCCGATGACGGAGGCGAGGGCGGCCATCTCGTCCTCGGCCTGGAGACAGACGCCGCCCAGCCTGGGCAGCATCTCCGCCATAGCCTCCAGGATGTCAGAGGCCGGGGTGATGGGATAGCCGGCGAAGTAGCGGCAGCCGGCGTGCAGCGCCCCCGCCACTATGGCGTTGTTCCCGCTCATGACCAGCCTGGAGACGTTATCGGCGGCGCCCAGCCAGAAGTTGTCGCGCTTGGTCATAGTCTTGACGTAGTCGTAGCCGTAACGCAACGCCTCCAGGTTCTTGTCCAGCAGCTCCTTGCGCCGCTGGTAGCGCTGGACCACCATCTCCTCCAGGGAGGAGAGGGGCAGGCCGAAGAGACCGGCCAGCACACCCTGGATCAGGGTGTTGGTGCCCCGCACGAACTCCAGCTCCTGGCGGGCTATCTTCTGGAACGGTATGCCGTAGAGGACTACGTTGCGGCCCTCCTCCCGCGGGTGGACCAGGTCGGAGTCGTAGATCAGGACGCCGTGCTCGTTCAGGTCCTCGTGGTGCAGCTCGTAGGCCTCCTGGTCGAAGGCGACCAGGATATCGCACCCATCGCCGATGGAGATGACGGGCCGGTTGCTGAGGCGCACCTGGAACCAGGCGTGGCCTCCCTTGATCTCCGCCGGATAGGTGCGGAAGGTGAAGGCGTGGAAGCCGGTGCGGGCAGCAGCCAGGGCGAAGTTCTCGCCAGTGCTGATGACGCCACCGATGGCCGTATCGCCACCGATGCGGATGATGAAGTCGTCACGAGCCATGGCCGGTAACCCCTTTCCTGCGCCCCCTCGGTGGGGCCTCGTCTATTTTAGCAAATCGTCGCCACAGACGCACCGTGCCCAGCATACCAGCCGGGGGAGCGCCAGCGCCAGCCAGGCGCCTTCAGGACGCTCCGGCCGCCTCTGGGCTGGCATCGGCCATCCTGGCCCGTTATAATGGCCGTATCCGATACGGGCAACGCCCTCGCCCTCGAGGGGCTGGAGAGCAGGCGATGATCAAGGCCTATGTGCTCATAGTGGCTGACCCGGCCCGCACCAAGATGGTAGCGGAAGAGGTGCGGCGCATCCCGCAGGTGGTGGAGGCCTACCAGGTGATGGGCCCCTTCGACATCGTGGCCGAGCTGGAAGTGGAGAACCTGACCGACATCCCTCCCATACTGGGCGAACGTATCCGCAAGATAGAGGGCATCCAGAGCACCACTTCCCTGGTGGCGCTGCCTGATTGACACCAGGAGGCTGGCGCGAGGCGCTACGCTTCCCCTCCAGAGGGGCGCTCCCCCGTCCGGGGTTCCTGGAGACCGCAGGGAGAAGGAGGCCGGGGGCGTCAGGGGGCGGGGCCCCGCTGCCCGGCGGACGAGAGGGGCCAGCTCACTCAGCGGGCTCCAGGAGCAGGAGGAGGTCGCCCTCGCTGACGCGGACGCCGGGCTGGACGGCTACCTCTTTCACTTTACCCGCCACCGGGGAACGGATCTCGTTCTCCATTTTCATGGACTCGATGACCAGGAGCACTTCCCCCTCCTGCACCTCGTCCCCCGGCTGGACGTTGACCCGCACCACGCGCCCTGTCATGGGGGCGACGATGGCCCCCCGCTCGCCTGTGGGGCGTGGCCGCTGGGGAGCGGAGGGGCGCCGCGGCCTGGCCGCCCTGGCCGGGCCACCCTTGACCACCACCTGGTGGTAGCGGGCGTCCACCAGCACCTTCCGCGCCCCGTCCTGTCCCGCCTCGCCCGGCGAGACCTGGACATAGTAGGGCCGCTCGTTGACGTAGACGGTGATGATATCGCGGTGGCGGCTCACTCGCACCGAGTAGGTCTGGCCGTCCACCAGCGCCGTGTCGCCGCGAGGGTCTACCTCGAACTCCTGGCCGTCGATGACGAGCTTCATCGGACACTCATGCGCCGCACCAGGCGAGTGCGACCGCTCAGCTTCCAGGGGGAGGGCTGCTCAGCCGGCTGGGGGGCCGGCGGCGGGGCGGTCGCCCCGTCCTGGGAGAGGGCGACGGCGATGGCCACGGCGACCTCTCGCTCCAGGCCGCCCCCGCGTGCTCGCCACTCCAGGAACTCCCGGGCCACCTGGGGGAAGAGGACGTAGGAGAGGACATCCTCTTCGCTGTGGGCCAGGTCTCCTATCTCCTGACGCGCCCGCTCCAGCTCCGGCGAGAGCTGGTCGGCGGGGCGGCCCGCTATCTCCTGGGTCTCGCCCAGGATCTTGCGCTTCACCTCAGGGTCTATGGGGGCGGGCGGGGCGCCGTAGTAGCCCTGGACGTAGGCCCGCGTCTCCCGTGTCACCTGCCGGTAGCGCTCACCGGTGAGGACGTTGAGGACGGCCTGCGTCCCCACTATCTGGCTGGTGGGGGTGACCAGGGGCGGGTAGCCCAGGTCCGCCCGCACGCGCGGTATCTCCGCCAGCACCTCTTTCAGCTTGTCGGCGGCGCCCAGCTCCCGGAGCTGGGAGAGGAGGTTGGATATCATCCCCCCGGGCACCTGGTGGACGAGCACCCCCGTATCCACCATCACCTCGCCCTCGAAGGCAGCGTACTTGCGTCGCACCTCGGCGAAGTAGTCGGCGATGCGGGAGAGGAGCTCCAGGTCGAGGCCGGTGTCGTAGGGGGTGTCCTTGAGGGTGGCTACCAGGGACTCGCAGGGCGGCTGGGATGTGCCCAGGGAGAGGCTGGAGATGGCGCAGTCCACCACGTCCACGCCGGCCTCTATGGCCTTGAGCTGGGCCATGGGGGCCATGCCCCCCGTGGAATGACAGTGGAGCTGGATGGGGACGTTCACCGTCTCCTTGAGGCGGCGGACCAGCTCGTAGGCGTCGTAAGGGTGGAGGATGCCCGCCATGTCCTTGATGCAGATGGAATCGGAGCCCATCTCCACCAGCTCCCTGGCCAGGCGGGCGTACATGTCCAGGGTGTGGACGGGGCTGATGGTGTAGCAGATGGTGCCCTGGACGTGGGCGCCGCAGCGCTTGGCCGCCCGTACCGCCGTCTCCAGGTTGCGGAGGTCGTTGACGGCGTCGAAGATGCGGAAGATGTCCATCCCGTTGCGGACGGCCAGCTCCACGAACTTCTCCACCACGTCGTCGGCGTAGTGGCGGTAGCCCACCACGTTCTGGCCCCGCAACAGCATCTGCAGGGGCGTGCGGCGGAAGCGCTTCTTGAGCTCCCGCAGTCGCTCCCAGGGGTCTTCCCGCAGGAAGCGGAGGCAGGTGTCGAAGGTGGCGCCGCCCCAGACCTCTACGCTATGGAAGCCCACCTCGTCCATGAGGGGGGCGATGGGGAGCATGTCCTCGGTGCGCATACGGGTAGCCAGGAGGGACTGGTGAGCATCACGCAAGGTCGTGTCGGTGATGCGCACGCCCATGGGCTGGCCCCCCCGTCTACAGCGGTATGTTGCCGTGCTTCTTGGGCGGGTTGGTGTCCGTCTTGTTCTTGAGCATCTCCAGGGCCTTGATGATCTTGACCCGCGTCTCTCGCGGGTCGATGACGTCATCAATGAAGCCCCGGGAGGCGGCGATGTAAGGGTTGGCGAAGCGCTGTCTGTACTCCTCGATGAGCTCCCGCCGCCGGGCCTCCGGGTCGGCCGCCTGCTCGATCTCCCGCCGAAAGACGATGTTGACGGCCCCCTCCGGCCCCATGACGGCGATCTCGGCCGTGGGCCAGGCGTAGTTGATGTCGGCCCGCAGGTGCTTGGAGCCCATGACCAGGTAGGCGCCGCCGTATGCCTTGCGGACGATGCAGGTTACTTTGGGCACGGTGGCCTCGGAGTAGGCGTAGAGGAGCTTGGCGCCGTGGACGATGATGCCCCCGTACTCCTGGTCCGTCCCCGGGAGGTAGCCCGGCACGTCCACCAGGGTGACGATGGGGATGTTGAAGGCATCACAGAAGCGGACGAAGCGGGCCGCCTTGCGGGAGGAGTCTATGTCCAGGACCCCCGCCAGGGCGGCCGGGTTGTTGCCCACTATCCCCACCACGTGGCCGTTCATACGGGCGAAGCCCACCACTACGCTGGCCCCCCAGTAGGGGTGCACCTCCATGAAGTCGCCATCGTCGACGATACGGTAGATGACCTCGTGCATGTCGTAGGGCCTGGTGCTCTCGGCAGGGACGATCTCCAGCAGGTCATCACAGAGGCGGTTGGGGTCATCGGTGGGGGGCTGGTAGGGCGGGTCTTCCATGTTGTTGGAGGGGAGGAAGGAGAGGAGCCGCCGCACCTCCTGGAGGCAGGCCTCCTCCCCGTCCACGATGAAGTGGGCGACGCCGCTCTTGGTGGCGTGCACCTGGGGGCCGCCCAACTGCTCGTGAGTGACCTCCTCCTGCGTCACGGCCCGCACCACGTCCGGCCCGGTGATGTACATGTAGGCGGTGCTGGTCATGAAGACGAAGTCCGTGAGGGCCGGGGAGTAGACGGCGCCGCCAGCGCAGGGCCCCATGATGACGGAGACCTGGGGGATGACGCCGGAGGCGAGGGTGTTCCGCAGGAAGATGTCGCCGTAGCCCCGGAGGGAGACGACCCCTTCCTGGATGCGGGCGCCGCCGGAGTCGTTGATGCCGATGATGGGGGCGCCGTTCTTCATGGCCAGGTCCATCACCTTGCAGATCTTCTCCCCCACGGCCTCCGAGAGGGAGCCACCCAGCACGGTGAAGTCCTGGGCGAAGACGTAGACCGGCCGGCCGTCGATGGTACCGTAGCCGGTGACCACGGCGTCCCCGTAGTAGCGCTGCTTATCCAGGCCGAACTCGTGGGAGCGGTGGAGCACCAGGGAGTCCAGCTCCTCAAAGCTGCCCTCGTCCAGCAGGATGTTGAGGCGTTCCCGTGCCGTCAGCTTGCCGCGGGCGTGCTGGGCCTCTATCCTCTCCGGGCCGCCGCCCTGACGGGACAGCTCCTTGAGGCGCTGCAACTCCTCCAGCTTGTCAGAGATCTTTCTTTCGATGGTCATGACCTCTCTGTCCGGTCGGAATTGGGGCCAGTGGTGGGCCTTCGGCGCCGATGCTAGCACACCACACGCCCAGGCGCAACGCGGAGCTGTACCCCTCGGCTCAGCGGGGGATCCTGATGCGCTGCCCCACGTGCAGCGCCCGCGGGTCTATGCCCGGGTTGGCCCGCAGCAACTCGTCCAGGCTGACCCCGCACCGCTCGGCGATCCTCACCAGGATGTCCCCCGACTGCACTACATAGATCTCGCCACAGCTTCCGGGGCCGGCGCCCGGGGCGCCGGAGGGCGCGCCCTCCTCCAGCCAGATCACCTCCGGCGGCCTCTGCCAGGGGGTGGCCGTGGGCACGGTACGGGGATCGGTGAGGCTGGCCACCACCGGCGTCCCCTCTTCCCGACCGCCCTGGCCGCCGCAGGCCAGCAGGGCGAGGGCGGCTACGACGAGGACGCCCGTGAGGGGGAGGCCCCAGCGCCGCCAGCGTCCCATACCTCCTGCATCCTAGCAGCCGGAGCCACCAGGGACAAGGCGGCCGGCCCTAGTGACGAGGCCGCCAGCGGCCCAGCCAGGAGCGTATGCGCTCACCCATGTGGCGACGCCGCAGCCCCACGGGGCGGCCCCGCCAGCGGCTCTCCGGCGGCCCTAGAGGGCGGCGGAGGGAGAGGACGAAGGCCAGAACGAAGACGCCCAGGCCGGCCAGCACCAGGGCGCGGCCCAGCCCGTCGTTGCTGCTTCCCAGCACGTAGCCGATGACGATGATGACCAGTGACGCCAGGAGGAGCTGCCCCATGCTGATACGGGGCAGGGAGAAGAAGAGGCCCGGCCTCAGCGCGGTCAGGCCTCTCAGGAGACGACGCCATCGCCAGGCCCTGCGGGGTAGACGCTCCGAACGCTCCAGGATCTCCTCGACCTCACGCCACAGTCTGTTGGACACGGCCCCCACCTCTAGGAGTAGAGCGTGGCTCCATTCTAAACCGTCAAGTCGAGGGCGTCCAGCAGGGGACGGCACCTCATCATAACATAATCGGGCTCCCCTTTCGGGGAGCCCCACCGTTCTCCTGACCCGGCCCCTTCGGGCGGAATGCCCGCCGGGGCATGGCCGGCTCTCTCGACCTTCTGCTACGCAGTCCCTGCGACCCGGGGCCAGGTCACGAGCCGGCCTGTCCCCCCGTGGTGCCACCACGGGGGCTTTCTACTGTCCACTTGGAGCACCGTGACCAGCTTGTGCAGCCGGACCACGGCCTCACCCCCTCTCATGGCCCCTTATACCATCTCCGGCGACGCCTGTCAATAGCTGCGTCCATGGGCCAGATAGGCAAAATCGATTAATCGCCGGGCCGGGGCCCCTGGCCGGGAGGCTAGAAGTAGTCCTCGTCGTCGCCCCGCACCAGGACACGGCGGGAGGCCAGGGGGTCATCGGAGGGGGCGACGATGCCCATCTCCTCCAGCGCCCGCATGAGGCGCACCGCCCGCTCCCGCCCTACGTTGAGCCGGCGCTGCAGCATGGAGGGGGAGATGCGGTTGTGCTGCATGGCCAGCTCCCGCGCCGCCTCGAAGAGGGGGTCGTCCAGGCCGCCCCCCTCCGCTTGGGCCTGGAGCAGCAGGTGGTCCAAGGGCTCCGGCCGCAGGTGGCGGAAGCGCTCGTCCGACCACCAGGCCACTATGCGGTCTATCTCGGCATCGGAGACATAGCAGCCCTGGAGACGACGCGGCTTGGCGGCGTCGGTGGGGAGGAATAGCATGTCGCCCCGTCCCAGCAGCTTCTCCGCCCCCGCCATGTCGATGATGGTGCGGGAGTCCACCTGGGAGCTGACGGCGAAGGCGATGCGGGTGGGGAAGTTGGCCTTGATGAGCCCCGTCACTACGTCCACTGAGGGCCGCTGCGTGGCCACGATGAGGTGAATCCCCGTGGCCCGGGCCAACTGGGCCAGCCGGCAGAGCTGCTTCTCCACCTGGTAGGGGGCTGCCATCATCAGGTCGGCTAGCTCGTCGATGATCACCACCCAGTAGGGGAGCTTCTCCGGCGCCTTGGGGCTGCGGTTGTAGGCCTCGATGTCCCGGACGCCGATGCTAGCGAAGGTGCGGTAGCGGCCCTCCATCTCCTGGATGACCGCCTGCAGGGTGCCCGGCACCTCCTCCACGTCCACGATGACCTTGGAGAAGACCAGGTGCGGTATGGAGGCGAAGGCGGCCAGCTCCACCCGCTTGGGGTCTATGAGGACGAAGCGCACCTCCTCCGGCGTGTTGTGCATCAGCAGACAGGCGATGATGGAGTTGATGCAGACGCTCTTGCCGCTCCCCGTGGCCCCAGCGATGAGCAGGTGGGGCATGCGGGCCAGGTCGGCGGGCACCGGCTCCCCGGATACCCCCTTGCCCAGGGCGATGGCCAGCCGGGAGCGGGAGGCCAGCTTCTGGAAGTTGCTGCTCTCGATGACGCTGCGCAGGGTGACCACGGAGGGGGCCGAGTTGGGCACTTCGATCCCCACGATGGGCTTCCCCGGCACCGGCGCCTCGATGCGTATGCTGGGGGCAGCCAGGGCCAGGGCCAGGTCGTTGGCCAGGGCAGTGATGCGGTTCACCCTCACCCTGGTGCGGCTCACCACCTCCGTGCGGTAGCGGGGACGGCCGTCCTTGTCGTACACGGGGCGGCCCTTGTCGTCCCGCTCCTGCACCTGACGGGTCTTCACCTCCCACCCCGGCTCCACGCCGAACTGGGTGACGGTGGGCCCCTGCTGGATGGAGACGACGCGGGCGTCCACGCCGAAGCTGCGCAGCGTGTCCACTATGAGTTGGGCCCGTGCTTCGTTGTCCGGCGGGCGGGACTCGTCGCTCACCTGGTTCAGGAGCTCCAGGGGCGGCAGCTCCCAGCCGTTGCCGGTGCGCCGCCGGCGGGGTACCGCTTCTTCCTCTTTCTCTCTCTTCTCCTCTCTGCTGGCCTTCTCCTGGGCGGCCTTGGGAGAGGCGGCGGGAGCGGAGGGCTCCGGCAGTGGCTCCCATTCCTCGTCCCAGCGGGGGACCAGGGGTGGCCCTTCCCGCCGAGGAGAGAGCTCCGGCAGGGAGTCCTCCTCGCCGCTGGGGAGGAGGGAGCCCAGCCAGACCAGGAAGGCACGCAGCCCCCGCCAGGAGCGGGAGGGGATGTCCAGGGAGAGGAGCCAGCGGCCCGTCAGGGCGGCTCCCCGCACCGCCAGCCGGGCCGACCGCGGCTCCAGGGCCCACACCGCCCCGAGGGTGGCCGCCAGCCAGCCCAGGAGGCCGGGGAGACTGCCCGTCAGGAAGGCTCCGGCCCGTCCGCCGGCGGAGAGGTCGCCCAGGGAGGACCCGGCGAAGCGCCAGGGAGGGGCCAGGAGGCCCAGGGCACCCAGGATGGCCGCCAGCAGGAGGTGCAGGCCCAGCCATCGCCGCCAGGAGAGGGGAGGGCTGACGGCGCGGAGCCGCCAGAGGAGCCAGGCATCGGCAGCGAGGGCGAGGGCCACCAGGGGGAGCCCCAGCCCCAGAGCGGCGAAGAGCCAGCGGAAGGCGGCCAGCAGGAGGGGGACCAGGAAGACCAGACCCACCGCTGCGCCGGCGCCGGCCAGCAGCCAGAGCCACGGCCCCAGGCCCGGCCGCGACGGCCGCCGCGGGCGGCGCCGCGGCCGGGGCGCCACGTAACGATAGGCGCCGTAGCCGTAGCGGCTGCGGCGCAGGTGGCCCCGGCGTCCTCGCGTCCTCAAGGCCATCGTCTCACCGCCCTCGTCTCGCCGCCTTTCCCTACAGCTCCACGGTGAGAGGCAGGATCATGGGGCGACGACGGGTCTCATTGTATATGAATTTGGCCAGGCTATCATGCAGACGGGAGGCCAGCTCGGCGTGGTCCACCTGCCCCTGGCCCTTCTCCAGCTCCTGCAGGATCAGGTGGCGGGCCCGCTCCAGCAGGCGCTCCAGGGGCGCCTCCGCCACGAACCCCCGGGAGATGATGTCCGGCGGCGCCAGGGGGCGCCCCGTGCTCTTGTCCACCGTCACCAGGGCCACCAGCACGCCGTCCTTGGCCAGGTGCTGGCGGTCCCGCAGCACCACCTGATCGGTGCCCACCGCCAGGCCGTCCACGTAGACGTGGTCGGCGGAGGCCCTGCCCACCACCCGACCGTAGGACTCGTCCAGCTCCAGGATATCGCCGTCCTGCAGGACGAAGATATTCTGGGGCTGCACGCCCATGGCCTTGGCCAGCTCTCCGTGCAACACCAGGTGCCTGTACTCGCCGTGGATGGGGACGAAGAAGCGGGGCCGCAGCAGCCCCAGCATCAGCTTCAGCTCCTCCTGGGCCGCGTGTCCCCGCACGTGGACGTGCATGTCCGGCCCCCGGCTGTGCAACACCCGCGCCCCCAGCCGATACAGGTTGTTGATAGTGCGGTTGATGAGGACCTCGTTGCCGGGGATGGGCGAGGAAGAGAGGACCACCGTATCCCCCTCCCGCACCTCCAGGTAGCGGTGGTCCCGGTTGGCCATGCGTACCAGGGCCGACGTCGGCTCTCCCTGGGCGCCGGTGGTGAGGATGACCACCCGGTCAGGGGGCAGGCCGCGCATCCGCTCTATGGGGGCCAGCAGGTCCTGGTCGCTGCGCAGGTAGCCCTGCTCCACCGCCATCCGGACGTTCTCCATCATGCTGCGCCCCGTCACGAAGACGCGTCGGCCAGTGGCAGTGGCGGCGTCCACTACCTGCTGCATGCGAGAGATGAGGGAAGCGAAGGTGGCGACGATGACCCGCCCCTGTGACCTGGCCATCACCTGCCACAGGGTGTCGCTGACGATGCGCTCGGACGGGGTGTAGCCGGGCACGTCGGCGTAGGTGGAGTCGGAGAGGAGGAGGAGGACCCCCTGGCGCCCGAACTCGGCGATGCGCTGCAAGTCGGTGGGAGGCCCCATGACCGGCGTGTGGTCCAGCTTGAAGTCCCCGGTGTGGAAGACCAGGCCCAACGGCGTCTGGATGGCCAGGGCCGCCGAGTCCGGGATGCTGTGGGTCACGTGGACGAACTGGACGGTGAAGTTGCCCAGTCGCACCCTCTCCCCGGGCTGGACCACCCGCACCTCTACCTGCTCCCGCAGCCCATGCTCCGCCAGCTTCACCTGGATGAGGCCCCGCGTCAGGCGGGTGCAGTAGATGGGGGCGGGGATCTGGGGCAACACGTAGGGGAGGGCCCCCGTGTGGTCCTCGTGGCCGTGGGTGATGACGATGCCTCGCAGCTTGTGACGCCGGTTGGCCACGTAGGTGACGTCGGGGATGACCAGGTCCACCCCCAGCATCTCCTCCTCCGGGAACATCACCCCGGCGTCTATGACGATGAGGTCGTCGCCGAACTCGAGGGCCATCATGTTCTTGCCGATCTCGCCCAGGCCCCCGAGGGGCACCACGCGCAGCTTCTCGCTCATAGCGGTCTCACCCTGATGACTGCAAGCTGGCCCGCTTCAAACGGTCTGGCCTCCCGGGCAACGGTCCCGCGGGGCTGTCGGTGCTGGCTGCTGCGACCCTGAGGGACGGCCACCTCGCCACCGTCGGCCCCGGGGCGGCCTAGAAAAGGCGCATCTGCTCGGCCGCCGAGGACGGGGCATCGGGCGGGGGCCCGCTCCGCCTCGCCTCCTCCAGCACCTCCGGCAGCTTCTTGAAGTCCTCCTCTATGGTCTCCCGCATCTGGGGGGCGTGCAGGGCCGCCGCAGGATGGTAGAGGTGAAGAAAATAAGTGCCGTCCTTCTGTCGCTTCTGGCCATGCACCTTGCCGATGGAGTCCTTGGGGAAGAACCAGGAGAGGGAGTGCCGGCCCAGGGTCACTATCACTCGCGGCCTGATGATCTCTATCTGGCGCTCCAGGTGCTTGCGGCAGGCGGCCACCTCCGAGGGGAGGGGGTCGCGGTTGCCGGGCGGCCGGCACTTCACCACGTTGGTTATGTAGACCTGCTCCCGCCGCAGCCCTACCGACTCCAAGAGCTCGTTGAGGAACTGACCGGCCGGCCCCACGAAGGGACGCCCCTGCCGGTCCTCGTGGAACCCTGGCGCCTCGCCGACGAACATCACCTCGGCGTCCTCTGGCCCTTCGCCGGGGACATGCTTCGTGGCCTTCTCGCACAGGCCACAGTCGTTGCAGTTGGCTATCTCGCGGTAAAGGTCATCAAGCGCGGACATGTCCTGACCAGTCATGATAGCACGGCTTAGCCGGGCGGTTCAACGCGGCCGCCTTCAGGGCGGCCAGTCCCGGCAGGCGGGCACGCCGGCCAGGGACTCGGCCAGGCGGACGGCCCGCAGGACGGCCCGCTCCACGGCGCGGGCGGCCAGGGCGC
>DAOTWZ010000031.1:0-14187 GCA_034435615.1 Dehalococcoidia bacterium | reverse complement strand
AGGCCCGTCCGCATCGAGGAGGAGATGCGGGCGGCCTACCTGGACTACGCCATGAGCGTCATCGTCTCGCGCGCCCTGCCGGACGTGCGGGACGGCCTCAAGCCAGTGCAGCGGCGCATCCTCTACGTCATGCACGAGCTGGGCCTGCGGCCCGGCCAGCCCTACAAGAAGAGCGCCCGCATAGTGGGCGAGGTACTGGGAAAGTATCACCCTCACGGCGACGACCCCGTCTACGAGGCGATGGTGCGCATGGCCCAGCCCTTCACCATGCGCTATCCCCTGGTGGACGGCCAGGGTAACTTCGGCTCCGTGGACGACGACCCCCCCGCTGCCATGCGCTACACCGAGGCCCGCCTCGCCGCCATCGCCGAGGAGATGCTGGCCGACATCGATCGCGAGACGGTGGACTTTGTGCCCAACTTCGACGACACCCTCACGGAGCCCTCCGTCCTCCCCGCCCGCCTGCCCAACCTGCTGGTCAACGGCGCTTCGGGTATCGCCGTCGGCATGGCCACCGACATCCCGCCCCACAACCTGGAGGAGGTGTGCGACGCCATCGTCCACCTCATAGACCACCCCCAGGCCACCACAGAGGAGCTGGCCCGCATCGTCAAGGGGCCGGACTTCCCCACCGGCGGCCTCATCTTTCGCTACGAGAAGGTGCGGGTGGTAGGGAAGGACGGGCAGCGGGTGGAGAAGCGGGAAGACGCCATCGGACGCGCCTACGCCGATGGCAGGGGGCGTATCGTCATGCGGGCACGCGCCACCATCGAGCCCATGGGGCGAAGCGGCCAGCAGATCGTGGTGACAGAGCTGCCCTTCCGCGTCTCCAAGGCCGCCCTGGTGGCCCGCATCGCCGAGCTGGCGCGCGACCGCCGCATCGAAGGGATCGCCGAGGTGCGGGACGAATCGGACCGCCAGGGAATGCGCATCGTCATCGAGCTGCGGCGGGACGCCAACCCCTCCCAGGTGCTGGCCGCCCTCTACAAGCACACTCCCATGCAGTCCGCCTTCAACGTCAACATGCTGGCCCTGGTGGACGGCCAGCCCCGCACCGTCAGCCTCAAGCGCGTCCTGGAGGCCTACATAGGCCACCGGCGGGAGGTGGTGCGCCGCCGCTCCCAGTATGAGCTGGAACGGGCCAGGGAGCGCGCCCACATCCTGGAGGGGCTCCTGAAGGCCCTGGACAACCTGGACGCCGTCATTCAGACCATCCGCCGCTCCCCCTCCGCCGATGAGGCCCGCCAGCGCCTCATGCGCGCCCCCTTCCGCCTGAGCGAACGCCAGGCCCAGGCCGTCCTGGACATGCAGCTACGCCGCCTGGCCCGCCTGGAACGGGAGAAGCTGCAGGAGGAGTACAGGGAGGTCATCAAGCAGATCGCTTATCTGGAAGACCTGCTGGCCAACCCGCGCAAGATAGACCAGGTCATCAAGGAGGAGACGCGGGAGCTCAAGAAGAAGTACGGGGACGGCCGCCGCACCCAGATAGTGGATCAGGAGCCGGAGGAGGTCAGCGAGGAAGACCTGGTGCCCCACCAGGAGGTGGTGGTCACCCTCTCCGCCCGCGGCTACGTGAAGCGCCAGCCACTGGCCAGCTACCGCGCCCAGCGGCGGGGCGGTCGTGGCATCACCGCCATGCGCACCCGTGACGATGACGCCGTAGCCCACCTGCTTGTGGCCGACACCCACGACAACCTCCTCTTCTTCTCCGACCGCGGCCGCTGCTTCCAGGTCAGGGCGCACGAGCTGCCGGAGGAGTCACGGCAGGGGAGGGGCATCCCCATCATCAATCTCATCGGCCTGGAGCAACGGGAGCGGGTCACGGCCGTGGTCCGCTACACGCCCAACGGCAACCACGATTGCCTCCTCATGGCTACCCGCCTGGGCGAGGTGAAGCGCACCCCCCTGAGCGAGTTCGCCTCGGTGCGGCGGAGCGGCATCGTCGCCATGGACCTGGAGCCGGGGGACGAACTGGTCTCCGCCCGCCTGGCCAGCGAGGAGGACGAGGTGGTGCTGGTCACCGCCCGCGGCCAGGCCCTCCGCTTCAAGGTGGGGAGCCTGCGGGCCGCCTCCCGCCAGAGCGGCGGCGTGCGCGGCGTCCGCCTGGCCCCAGGCGACCAGGTGGTGGCCCTGGAGGTAGTGGAGAAGGGCAGGGACCTGCTGGTGGTCACCGCCCGCGGCTTCGGCAAGCGGACCGCCTTTGCCCAGTATCCCCTGCAGGGGCGGGGCGGCCAGGGGGTCGTCACCTACAAGGTGGCCGACCGCACCGGCCCGCTGGTGGCGGCCCGCAGTGTGGCCGAGTCGGAGGAGGTCATGCTGGCCTCCCAGGACGGCATCGCCCTCAGAACGCCCGTCTCCAGCATCCCCGTGCAGGGGAGGGCTACCCAGGGGGTGCGCCTCATGGACCTGGCGCCCGACGACGCCGTCGCCTCCGTCGCCGTCGTCTCGGTGAACGGCGACGGCAAGGGGCGGGGGAACGCCTGATGGCTGGCCGGTCACCCTGCAGGAGCACCGGACCCACGGGACAGCGCCCGGCCTACCCAGGTGAAGGGAGCGGCCCTTACCGCCGGGCCGGCCCGCTCCCTCCGGCCGGGCTGGCCCCGCGCCGCTAGACCATGGGCCAGGAGCTGGCCCGCGCCTTCGTCTCCTACTTCGCCATCATAGACCCGGTGGGCAATATCCTGGTCTTCTACCTGCTGACGCAGGGACTCCCCTGGCCGCGCCGGGCGCTGGTGGCGGGCCTCGCCTGCCTGGCCGCCTTCCTGATGCTGCTGGTCTTCGGCCTGGCCGGCGAGGAGGTGCTGGACTTCCTGGGGATCACGGCCGCCAGCTTCCAGGTGGCAGCCGGGCTGCTGCTGGTGCCCCCGGCCTACCGGCTGGTGGAGCGAGGCCAGCCGCTGGAGGTGACAGAGGAGGGAGGGCTGGACGTGGTGCAGGTGGCCCTGGTGCCCCTGGCGACACCCCTTCTGGCCGGCCCGGGGGCCATAGCCACCACCGTCTCCTTCTCGCAGACGCTGGGGGCAGGGACGGCGCTGGCAGCGGCCGCCGCCGTTCTGGCCATATCGTTCCTGGTCTTCGCCCTGGCCAACGCTCTGCTTCGCCTGATGGGGGCCTCCCTTTTGCGACTGCTCTCGCGCCTGGTGGGGATCCTGCTGGTGGCCATCGCCGTGGACCTGGTGCTGGAGGGGGCCAGCGCCTTTTTCGGCTGAGCCCTCAGTAGCCGCGCTGGGGGTCCACCAGGTTGCGCAGGGGCTGGCCGGCCAGGAAGCGACGCAGGTTGTCGCAGAAGATGTCTATCGCCCGCTCCATGTAGCGGGGGGTCCCGCCCGATATGTGAGGAGTCAGGATGACGTTGGGCATCTCCCAGAGCTCGCTCTCGGGCGGGAGGGGTTCTCGCTGGAAAACGTCCAGGACGGCGCCGCCCAGCCTTCCCTCCCGCAGCGCCTCGATGAGGGCCTCCTCGTCCACCACCGGCCCGCGGGCGATGTTGATGAGGACGGCGCCTGGCCTCATGAGGGCCAGCTCCCGCCGGCCGATGAGTCCCTGCGTCTCCCGGGTCAGAGGGACGCAGAGGGCCACGTAATCGACCTCGCTGAGGAGGCGGTCCAGGTGCGAGGGCGGCAGGAGGAGATCCACGTCCGGGGCATCTGGCGGCCGCTCCTGGGGACGCTGACAGGAGCGGCGGACGGCGATAACCCGCATCTGGAAGGCGCGGGCGAGGCGAGCCAGGTGGCTCCCTATGGCGCCCAGCCCCACGATGCCCAGGGTGCGGCCGGCCAGCTCCTCCGGGACGTAGGGACGCCACACCCGCTCTCGCTGGGCGGCCATCGCCTGGGGAAGGCCCTTGGCCAGGGCCAGCATTCCCGCCAGCACATACTCGCCGATGGGTATGCCGTGGATGCCGCTGGCCGTGGTGACCAGGACGCCGCGGGCCAGGAGAGGGCTCTCCAGGAGGCGGTCCACCCCCGCGCTGGTGAGCTGGACCCAGCGCAGGGCCGGCGCCAGCTCGTGCAGGTCGGGCGGGACGACTGGAGTGGTCAGGAGGACGTCCGTCTCCGCCAGGACGCGCCGCAGCCCCTCACGGGCCTCGTCCTCTGACTCGTCGTGCTCGCCTGGCCCCTCGCGGTAGCCGATCCAGATGGGCCGGCCGCCCCTGTAGAGACGCCGTTGGGTGGGGGTCAGCACCTGTAACCTCACCCTGCTGTCCAGCGTCTCAATTCGCTGCTGGAGCTCCGGGGCGAGCCCCAGGGCGCTCGTGACCCGCAGGGCGTCCATGCCGTCAGAAATTATAGAGTGCCACGGCCTATAATGGGACTGAGGGCCTGGCCGAGGATGGTTCAGGGAAAGGGACATACGCTTGAGGGAGCGAAGCAGACACGGCTCGCCGCCCTCGTATCCATCGCCGTCAACCTGGGGCTCATCGGGGCGGAGCTGGGGGTGGCCCTGGCCACGGGCTCCCTGGCCGTCCTGGCCGATGCTGGCCACTCCCTGGTGGACCTGGCGGCCTCCGTCTTCGCCTACTGGGGGGTGACCATGGCGGCGCGGCCGCCGGACCGTGGGCACCCCTACGGCCACGCCAAGTTCGAGAACTTCTCCTCGCTGGTCCAGGTGGGGCTGCTGGCCCTCATAGCCGTGCTGGTGGTGGTGCACGTGGGCGTCCAGTTGGCCCTCGGGCACACGCTGGCGGTGCCGGAGGCGGCCATCGGCGTCGTCCTGGCGACGATGGCGGTGGACTTCGTAGCCGCCCGCTATCTGGGGAGCGTGGCCACCACCTACGGCTCCTATGCCCTGGAGGCGGACTCCCTCCACTTCGTCACCGACCTGTGGGCCAAGGCGGGGGCGCTGGTAGGCCTGGTGGGGGCCCGGCTGGGCTACCCCTGGCTGGACCCGGCGGCCGCCCTGGCCATCGCCCTCGCCATGGGCTACGCGGCGGTGCGGCTGGGGATGCGTACCAGCCACGGCCTCCTGGACGCCGCCCCCTCCGCCTCGGTGGAGGAGCGGGTGCACCGCATCCTGACGGAGGAGGCGGGGAGGGACACCTACCACTCCCTGCGCATGCGCCAGGCGGGCAAGTGGGTCTACCTGGACGTGGCCCTTGACCTGCCGGGCGAGGTGAGCCTGGAGGAAGCCCACGACCTGGCCTGTCGCATCGCCCGGCGCCTGCAAGACGAAATCGACGAGGTGCGGGACGCCGTGGTCTACGTGGAGCCGGAGAGCCACCACGCCGAGGACCACTAGCGGCCCACGGAGAGGCGCTCTATGAGCCAGAGGGGGAGGCCGGCCTCCCGCATTAGCCGCTGCGTGGCGGCGATGTCGTACTCGACGCGGTGCAGGGTGACGGTGGCTGCATCGGTATCGTAGATGGCGTAGGAGGCGCGTGGGTCGCCATCCCGCGGCTGGCCCACCCCGCCGGGGTTGATGACCAGCCGCTGCTCCCGGTCCAGCTCCACGGTGGTGCCGTCCTGCAGATAGTAGAGCTCGCAGCCGCGAGGGAAGCGGCTGTCCTCGACGACCAGCATGGGGACATGGGTGTGCCCCACCAGACCGAAGGGGGTCTCCTGACGCTGCAGGTGGGCGCGAGCGGACTCGTAGGAGTAGAGGTACTCCCAGACCGGCCAGCGCAGGGTGCCGTGCACCAGGGTGAAGTCACCCTCCCGCCGCACCTGGGGCAGCGACTGCACGAAACGCTGGTCGCTGGGCTGGAGCTGTCGCGCTGTCCAGCGGGCGGCCGTAGCGGCGTCCGGGTTGAAGTCGTCCAGGGGTAGCTGGCCGATGGCGGCCAGGTCGTGGTTGCCCACCACGCCCCTGACGTCCAGCTCCCGCAGGCGGGCCAGAACCTCCCTCGGCTGGGGGCCGTAGCCCACCATATCGCCCAGGGACCAGACCTGGTCCAGCGCCCGCCGCTCCTCGGCATGGCGGAGGACCGCTTCCAGGGCGGCCAGGTTGGCGTGGACATCGGAGACGATGGCGATACGCATAGCCGGCCGCCATGATAGCGCAAGCGGCATAAGAGGAACAAATCTCGCCGGCCGGTGGCCGACGTGCGATAATCGCGCGCGATGGAGGTTCGGGAGCTGGGCGAATTCGGACTCATCGAGCGGCTGGCGGCCATAGTGGGCCGCTGCCCCCCCAGTGAGCTGGTCATCGGCATCGGCGACGATGCGGCGGTCTGGCGCTGGGGCGACTCCTACGTCATCGCCACCACCGACACACTGGTGGAAGGCGTCCACTTCCTGCCGGGCCTCCACCCCTGGCGCGACCTGGGCTGGAAGGCGCTGGCCGTCAACGTGAGCGACATCGCCGCCATGGGAGGGACGCCGCAGTTCGCCCTGGTGACGCTGGCCCTGCCCCCGACCATCCCCGTCCTCTCCCTGGACGAGCTCTACGAGGGGATGATGGAGTGCGCCCACGCCTATGGTCTGACGGTGGCCGGCGGCGACGTGGTGCGCTCCGGCGAGACGGCAGTGACGGTGGCCCTCCTGGGGACCGCCCGTATGGGACGAGACGGGACGCCCCTGCTCCTGCGCCGCGACGCCGCCCGCCCTGGCCACGCTGTGGCCGTTACCGGCACCCTGGGGGACGCCGCCGCCGGCCTGCGCCTCCTCCGGGAAGGAACGGAGCGTGGGCATCCCTTGGTGCAGGCACACCTGCGGCCCCGCCCGCCCTTGCGTGCGGGACAGATGGCCGCCCACGCCGCCATCCCCTGCGGTATGGACATCTCCGATGGCCTCCTGCAAGACCTGGGCCACGTATGCCGGCGCAGCGGTGTCGGCATACGGGTGGAAGCGGCGGCCCTCCCCCTGAGCGACCACCTCCGCCGCGCCTTTCCCCAGGAGGCGCTGGAGCTGGCGTGCGCCGGCGGGGAAGACTACCAGCTCGTCCTCGTCGGCCCCAGGGATACGCTGGCCGGCCTCGCTCCTGCCCTGGACGTCCCCCTATCCTTCATCGGGGAGGCGGTGGAGGGCGAGGGCGTTCGCCTGGTAGACGAAGCGGGCCGGGAGACCACCCTCCACCGCCTGGGCTGGGACCACCTGCGTCAGCCATGACCGGCCCCCTCGTCCTGGAGTCCCGCAGCCCTGCCCAGACCCGTCGGCTCGGGGAACGGCTCGCCCCACTGCTGCGGGCAGGCGACCTCGTCCTCCTCTCGGGGGAACTGGGCTCGGGCAAGACGGTGCTGGTGCAGGGACTGGCGCGCGGGCTGGGGGTGAAGGAAGGCGTCAGCAGCAAGTCCTTCGTCCTGGTGGGGGAGTACCACGGTCGTCTCCCCCTCTATCACGCCGACCTCTACCGCCTGGAGGCGCCGGAGGAGGCGGAGGAGCTGGGACTGGAGGAATGTCTGGAGAGGGGCGTCCTGGTGGTGGAGTGGCCGGAGCGGGCCTGGGAGGTCTTCCCACCCGATCATCTGCTGGTGCGCTTCCAGGTGACAGGGGAAAGGAAGCGGCGTCTCCTCCTGGAGGCGGGCGGCCCCCGCGGCCGTGAGCTCCTGGCCGCCCTGGCGGGGCGCTCCGGCCGCGGCAGGAGACAGCGCATATGGAGCTCGCCATAGACACGGCGTCGGAGGTAGCTTCCCTGGCCCTGACGGAGCGAGGGGAGTTGAGGGCGGAGCTCTCCTGGCGCTGCCGACGCAACCACACAGTAGAGCTCCTCCCCTCCCTGGACCGCCTCCTGGCCCAGGCGGGAGCGGCGAAGGAAGACCTGGAAGCGGTCTTTGTCTGTCTCGGCCCCGGGGGTTACACTGGCCTGCGGGCCGGGGTGGCGACGGCCCAGGGGCTGGCCTACGCCCTGGGCATCGCCGCCCTGGGAGTGGGGCGCCTGGAGCTGGACGCCTATCCTCACCGGGGATGCGGGCGGCCGGTAGTGCCCGTCCACCGGGCGGGCCGGGGCGCCCTGGCCTGGGCAGCCTATGCGGCCGGGGAAGACGATGACCTGCGCCAGTTGCTGGCGCCCCGCATCTCCAGCGCCGAGGCGCTGGCGCGGGAGGCCCCTGCCGGAGCGCTCCTCTGCGGCGAGGTGGACGAGGAGCTGGCCCGCCTGCTACGAGAGGCAGCGGGGGCGCAGGCGGTTCTGGGCGCCGCCGGGCGGCGCCGCGCCGCCTACCTGGGGGAGCTGGGCTACCGGCGGCTGGTGCGCCACGGCGGCGTGCCGCCGGCCTCCCTGCGCCCCGTCTATCTCAGGGAGCCGGCCATAGGCCCCTCAGCCAATCCCATGACTTGAGGTGAACGATGAGCGGAGACGTCCAGCGGACCCTGGTCCTGATCAAGCCGGACGCCGTGCAGCGCGGCCTGGCCGGCGAGATCATCTCCCGTCTGGAGCGACGGGGGTTGCGCATCGTCGCCCTGCGGATGCTGCGGGTGGACGAGGCGCTGGCCCATCGCCACTACGCCGAGCACCGCGAGAAGCCCTTCTTCCCTCAGCTCGTCCGCTTCATCACCTCTGCCCCCATCATCGCCGCCGTGCTAGAGGGGCCCCATGCCGTGGAGGTGGTGCGCCAGAGCATGGGCGCCACCGACCCCAAGAAGGCCGCTCCCGGCACCATACGCGGGGACTTCGGACTCGACATAACGCACAACCTGGTCCACGCGTCGGACTCGGAGGCCACCGCCCAGCGGGAGATCGCCCTCTTCTTCGGCGAGGACGAGATCATCTCCTACCGGCGGGACGTGGACCGCTGGGCCTTCGGTGACGAGGAGTGAGGAGGAGGTACTATGCCAGACAACGACCATCTGCGCCTCTCCCCCGAGGAGCTGCGGCTGACCATAGACCCGGAGCGCTTCCGCTTCCGCCGCACCGATGAGGTCTCCCCCCTGGACGAGTTCGTGGGCCAGGACAGGGCCATCAAGGCGCTGGAGTTCGGCCTGGCCATGGAGCGTCCCGGCTACAACATCTTCGTCAGCGGCCTCACCGGCACGGGACGCACCAGCGCCATTAAGGAGTACATCCAGCGGGCCATCGCTCGGCAGAAGCAACTGGGGCAGCTCCGGCCCCCGGACGACTGGTGCTACGTCTACAACTTCCGTGAGCCAGACCGCCCCCGCGCCCTGCGGCTGCCGGCCGGCCAGGGGGCGCGGCTGCGGGACGCCCTGGATGACCTACTGCGGGACGTGCGCACCGCCCTGCGGCGCGCCTTCTCCAGCGAGGAGTACGAGCAGCGCCGCCGCGAGCTCCTGGAGGAGGGGCAGCAGGAGGCCCAGCGGCTGATGGAAGCGGCCCAGCAGGAGGCGGAGCAGGCGGGCTTCGCCCTCCGCTTCTCCCCCATGGGCGTGGCCATCGTCCCCGTCATCGGCGGGCGACCGGCGGGCCCCGAGGAGGTGGCCGCCCTCGACCCCCTTATGCGTCGTCAGATAGAGGAGCGGTACCGCCAGATAGCGGAGAAGGTGGGAGAGGTCACCGAGCGCATCCGCTCCATCGAGCGCGACGTCACCAACCGTCTGCGGGAGCTGGACCGCCAGGTGGCGCAGACGGCCGTCAACGGCCTCTTCAGCCACATCGTCAGGGAGTACGAGTCGCTGCCCCAGGTGGCTGCCTTCCTGGAGGAGCTGCGGGAGTATACCCTGGCCCATGTCGACCTCTTCCGGGACAGGGAGGGTCAGGCGGGGCCTATGGCGCCCCCGCCCACGGGGAGGCCCGGGGCGGAGTCTCCCACCGACCCCTTCCTGGCCTTCCGCTGCAACCTGCTGGTGGACAACTCGGGCGCCGAGGGTCCGCCCATCGTCATCGAGCTGAACCCCACCTGGGCCAACCTCTTCGGCCGCATCGAGCGGCGGACTCACATGGGCACCTACTACAGCGACCATACCCTCCTGCGCCCCGGCGCCGTCCACCGCGCCAACGGGGGCTACCTGGTCCTGGACATCAACGACCTGGCCACCAAGCCCGGCTCCTGGGAGGGGCTCAAGCGAGTCCTCCGCACGGGCGAGGCCCGCCTGGAGGACCCCCTCGAGCAGTTCGGCTTCATCATCCCGCAGGGGCTGCAACCGGAGCCCATCCCCATCAGCATGAAGGTCATCCTCACCGGGGACCCCTTCGTCTACTTCCTCCTCTCCAACTACGACCCCGACTTCTGGGAGCTGTTCAAGGTCAAGGCCGACTTCGATACCCAGATCCCCCTCACCGACGTCAACCTGGAGGCCTATGCCCGCTTCGTCTCCACCTGCTGCCGGCGGGACGGGCTCCGCCCCTTCGACCGCTCCGCCGTGGCCAAGGTCATAGAGCACGCCAGCCGTATGGTGGAGAACCAGGAGAAGCTCTCCGCTCGCTTCGGCCAGCTCCGGGACATCCTGGTGGAGGCCGACTACTGGGCGGGCATGGCCGGCTCCCCAGAGGTGACGGCGGAGTATGTCCAGAAGGCACTGCGGGAGAGGGTCTACCGCCTCAATCTGGTGGAAGAGCGGGTGCGAGAGCTCATCGCCAAGGGCGTCATCATGGTGGAAGTGGAGGGCGAGGTGGTGGGCCAGGTCAACGGCCTGGCCGTCCTGGACATGGGCGACTTCCGCTTCGGCCGGCCTTCCCGCATCACCGCTCGCACCTTCCTGGGGCAGCGGGGCATCGTCAGCATCGAGCGGGAGTCCCAGCTCAGCGGACGCATCCACGACAAGGGCGTGCTGACGCTGGGCGGCTACCTTGGCTGGAAGTACGCCCAGGACAAACCCCTCTCCATCTCCGCCAGCATCTCCTTCGAGCAGTCCTACGAGCCGGTGGAGGGAGACTCCGCCTCCCTGGCCGAGCTGTGCGCCATCCTCTCCAGCATCGCCCAGGTGCCCCTGCGCCAGGACCTGGCCATCACCGGCTCCGTCTCCCAGAAGGGTGAGGTGCAGCCGGTGGGCGGCGTCAACGAGAAGATAGAGGGCTTCTTCGAGGTCTGCCGGGTGCGCGGCCTCACCGGCCGGCAGGGCGTCATCATCCCTTCCCGCAACCGCAGGCACCTGGCCCTGCGGGAGGAGGTGGTGGAGGCGGTGCGGCAGGGCCAGTTCCACATCTACGCCGTGGATACGGTTGACCAGGCCATAGAGCTGCTCACCGGCATGCCGGCAGGGGAACGCCAGCCGGACGGCTCCTACCCGGAGGGTAGCTTCAACGCCCTGGTGGACAGCCGCCTGCGGGAGATGAGCGAGGCGCTGCGCCGTCTCGGCCGGCCGCGGGAGGAGCCCCGCCCTGCCGAGGCCGTCCCCAGCGCCCAGGGCGAGAAGCAGGCCGAGGAGGACGACGGCCCGCAAGACCCGCAGGAGGAGAAGGAAGGAGGCGAGCGGCCATGACCCGGGAGGCGCAGCACCGTTTCGTCCACGCCAACGGGATCCGGCTCCACTATGTAGAGGCCGGTCAGGGCTTCCCCGTCGTCCTCTGTCACGGCTTCCCCGAGCTCTGGTACTCCTGGCGCTACCAGATACCGGCCTTGGCTGCCGCTGGCCTGCGGGCCATCGCTCCCGACCTCCGCGGCTACGGCGAGTCCGACAAGCCGGACGAGATCGAGGCCTATGACATACACCACCTGGTGGGGGATGTGGTGGGGCTCCTGGACGCCCTGGGGCTGGAGCGGGCCGTCCTGGTGGGCCACGACTGGGGCGGCATCATCGTCTGGATGGTGGCCGCCATGCACCCGCAGCGGGTGGAGCGGGTGGTGAGCCTGGGCGTCCCCTTCAAGGGTCGGCCGGGCTTCCCGCCCACCAGCGTCCTGCAGGACCGGGTGGCCGCCGGCGACGAGACATTCCGCTACGTCCTGGTCTTTCAGCAGCCAGGGCGAGCGGAGCGCATCTTCGGCGAAGACCTGAGGGGGCGTCTCCGCCGCCTTTACGAGGGAGTGGCCGCCCGCCCCGACTTCCTGAGCGAGGAGGACTTCAACGTCTACCTGGAGTCCTTCCGTCAGAACGGCCTCACCGGTCCCCTCAACTACTATCGCAACATAGACCTGAACTGGGAGACCACACAGCACCTGGCCGACATCATGCTCCCTCACGCCTCTCTGCTCCTCATGGCCGATAAAGACCCGGTACTGCGCCCCTCCCTGGCCGAGGGGATGGAGCGCTGGGTGCCCCACCTGCGCAAAGAGCTCATCGCCGATTGCGGCCACTGGATACAGCAGGAGAGGCCGGAGGAGGTCAACCGCTTACTCCTGGAGTTCCTGGGAGACCTGGCCCGCCGTCGCTAGGGCCGAGGCTGCCGGATGGGGCCCCGGCCCACGGTGGCCAGACCGTCACCTTGCGGCCGCCCCGCCACTGCACCCAGACCACCTCGTGCCCCACCTGCCGGCCGCTCCCCGGCTCCAGAGCGAAGTGGCCGAAGAAGGTGGTGCAGCGCAGAGAGAGGGCCGCCCGCCATACCGCCTCCTCGTCCGTGGTGCCGGCCCGCTCCAGGCAATGGCCGGCGATGAGGCCGGCGGCGAACGCCTGGGCGGCGGTGTAGTCCGGTTCGGCGCCGTGGGCGACCAGCCGTCTCGCCACCTCCCGGGGCGGCGGCCCCATGTCCGGCTCCAGCGGGAGGACAGGCTCCCACTGGCTGGGAGCCAGGAAGCCCTCCGCCTTCTCCCCCAGAGCGCGGCCGAAATCCCTATCTGACACCCCTCAAAATCGGCCCCAAAACTGACACCCCTGGACGGCCCACTATTGGGGTAAATCTGGGGTAATGCCCATTGTAGGCCGGGGGCCTACCCGGTCAATTGTCAAGCGCTTTAGGCAGCCACCACCCCCGCCAGGGCGAGGGGAGGGAGCGCCACGGGACTGGCCGCCCTCGCCCTGGCCTTGTCGCCACCCGCGCCACCATCTGGAGGGGCCGCCCCGCCCAGCAGCCCACGGTGGCGGCCAATGGGCCAGCGCTGGCTGGCAGTGGGGGCTAGAGTCACGGCCCTAAACACCCCCCTCATCGCCGCATTAAGCGGCCCTGTTGAGCTGGGGATGCCGTTACGCTAAGGGCCCAGGGGCGGCTGGGAGCGTAACGCTAGGCCCCCTAGCCTGGCGTTACTCTGGGGCCCCTGGCCTGGGTGAGGGCGTAAGGCTGGGGGAGGTGGCGATTGGAAGAGCTGCCCGAGGGCCTGGAGCTAGGGGCCACATGAGGGCTAGGGGTGGAGACTGCCCAGGGCCTGGGGCTAAGGGCTGAGGCTAGGGGGCTGTCTGAGGGCCCCTGCCTGTTGGCCAGCAGCGCATTATGCCCTCTCCCCCGCCTGGGCACGGAGGGCGGCGCGCTCAGCCTCCAAGCGGCGCAGGGCCTCATCAAGGAGCGAGAGGCGAGGGGTAGATGCCCCTGCCTCGCCTCGCCCCTTGCGTTGTCTCCTGGCCTCTTCAGCGGCCCTAGTCTCCTTTCGAATGGCGGCAAGGGCGGCCAATAATTGGTCGGGGCCGAAGCAATAAACGCGCACCTTTCCGTCCTTCCCGCGCTCCCTATGCTCGATTAGACGCCAACACCGGCGGCACTGAAGGACGGTGAGGCGGCCGTAGTTGAGGCGGGCGCGGTAAGGTCTCCTACACCAGCCACACCAAGGGCAGCGTCTCGCCTTGTAGCCCATCTCGCTACACCCCTAGCGCTATGTTACGCCGGGAGCGCTACAGCGTGGCCGCCCCTCCGTGATGCCTCACCCTCCACCAACTGCCAGCCCGGTAGCTGGCGGCCCTCGCCATCGTGGGTGAGAGCCCAGAGGGCGGCCAGGCCACGGGCGGCAGACAGCCACTCCCTGCCCACCCGGACGCTGGAGCAGGTGTCGCCCCTTAAGGTCAGCACATAGGCCCCAATGCAGGGGCGGCGGAGGACACTAGAGGCCAGCCAGGCATAGAGGCCAGCTTGGAGGAGGTCACGGATACGTAGCGCCCCAGTCTTGATGTCCACCACCAGGGCCCCCTCCTGGCCCACCCCGAGCAGGTCGACCCGCCCCACCAGTGGGGGTGAGGTTGACACCAGCACGGCCTCAGCGTGCCAGCGGGCGGCAGGCCAGCGCCATAAGAATCTGACCGCCCTGGCCGCCCAGGGCGGCGCATCCTCACCTAGGGGCCGCCTGGCAGCGATGGCGGGGAGCCGCTCGTGGAGGGTGGAGCCATGGCGCATGGCCGAGAGGCGACGGCGGGTGAGGCGGGGGGTGTCCCCTCTCCCTCCTCGGAGGGCCCAGCGCACCAGGCGGGAGACGGAGGGAGCGACCCCGCCACCCTCCAGGGCGTAAATCCCGTCGCCAATGGGGCGGTAGTTGGGGGTGATGGGGAGGCAGCTCAT
>DAOTWZ010000030.1:0-14655 GCA_034435615.1 Dehalococcoidia bacterium | reverse complement strand
GCCCACGGCCGGCGAGGGTGCTGGCCTTCATCTCCCCCGGCGGCTACGAGAGGCTGTTCGAGGAGGTGTCGGCGCTGCAGCGCAGCGGGCCCCTGTCGCCGGAGCAGTTCAGGGAGGTGGCCGGTCGCTACGGCCAGCGGGTGCTGGGGCCGCCCCTGCCACCGGAGGGCTAGGCCGGCTCAGCCCAGGGGCCGCTCCCCGCGGGAGAGGCGTTCCATACGGCGCAGCCCCTCCTCCACGTCCTCGTCCGGCAGGGTGAGGGAGAGACGGATGTAGCCCTCGCCGCTGGGGCCGTAGCCGATGCCCGGGGTCACCACCACCGCCGCCTCCTCCAGCAGCCGGGTGGCGAAGCTCACCGAGGTCTCGCCCTCGGGCACGCGCGCCCACAGGTAGAGAGAGGCCTTGCTGGGGGCCACGCGCAGCCCCAGCGCCTGCAGCGCCTCCACCAGGCGGTCGCGGCGGCGCTGGTAGACGCGGTTGTGCTCCTCGATGCAGTCCTGGGGCCCCTCCAGGGCGGCTATGGCCATCCGCTGGATGGCCTGAGGTATGCCGGAGTCCAGGTTGGACTTGACGTCCCGCAGGGCCCGTATCATGGCGGCGTTCCCCACCGCCATGCCGATGCGCCAGCCGGTCATGTTGTAGGACTTGGAGAGGGAGTGGAACTCCACGCCCACCTCCTTGGCGCCCTCGGCCTGGAGGAAGCTGGGCGGCCGGTAGCCATCGAAGGCCACTTCCGTATAGGGTGCGTCATGGCATACCGCCAGTCCGTGGCGACGGGCGAACTCCACCACCCGCTGGAAGAAGTCCAGCTCCGCCACGGCGCCGGTGGGGTTGTTGGGATAGTTGATCCAGAGGAGCTTGGCCCGGCCCGCCACCTCCGGCGGCACCTCGTCCAGGTCGGGGAGGAAGCCGTTCTCCTCCCGCAGGGGGAGGTAGTAGGGCTCGCCGCCAGCCAGGACGGTGCCCATGGCGTAGACCGGGTAGCCGGGGTCAGGCACCAGGGCGATGTCGCCGGGGTCGATGAAGCAGAGGGCGATGTGGGCGATCCCCTCCTTGGAGCCGATGAGGGGCAGCACCTCGGTGTCCGGGTCCAGCTCCAAGCCGAAGCGGCGCCGGTACCAGTTGGCGATGGCCTGCCGCAGCTCCGGCAAGCCCTCCGTCTCCGGGTAGCGGTGGTTGGCCGGATCACGGGCCGCCTCCACCAGGGCGTCGATGACGGGGGCTGGCGTGGGCAGGTCGGGGTCGCCTATGGCGAAGGAGACGACGCGTATCCCCTGCGCCCGCTTCTCCGCTATCTTGCGGCTGATCTCCACGAAGAGATAAGGCGGCAGCCTGTCCAGGCGTCTGGAAAAGCGCACCTCGTCTGACCTCCTGCCTACTTGGCCGCCTCCGTCCCCTCCAGGATGGAGTGCTCCTCGGTGATGATGGCGACGGAGCGGGCCACGTCCAGGAAGTTCTTCTCGTCCTCCATGATCTGGCGCATGGCCTCCCGCCCCTCCGGGGTCTGCATGGGGGCGGAGATGTCCTCCAGGCTGTCGAACCAGACCTCGGCCACGCCGTCGAAGGGCTCGCCGAAGCCGCGGCGTCGCTGCAGCGCCTCCAGCAGGGGGCCAGGCACCGTGTGGGCCTGGACGTAGCGACGCATGCGCAGGGCCTCGGCGTGCTTGGCTACCAGGGGCCCGTGCACCTCTCGCCAGTAGCGCTGGAACTCCTCCCGGGAGAGGTGGGGCAGCCGTCGCAGGCAGACGATCATCTTGACCATATGGCTACCTCCTTCAGTTGCCGCTGCCTCTGGGGAAGGTCTCGCCCAGCCATGTCCCCTCGAAGACGAACTCGGCGGGGCCGGAGAGGAGGGCCTCGCTCTCGCCGTCCCAGCGGATGACCAGGGTGCCGCCGGGGAGCGCCACCTCCACGGCCTCGTCGGCCCAGCCGTGGAGCCGGGCGGCGACGACGGCGGCGGTGGCGCCGCTGCCGCAGGCCAGGGTCTCACCCACCCCCCTCTCCCACACCCGCAGCTCCAGGCGGCGGCGGTCCAGGAGCCGCGCCACCTCGAAGTTGACGCGGTTGGGGAAGAGGGGGTGCCGCTCCACCTGGGGCCCTACCTGCGCTAGGGGGAAGCGGGCCACCGGGGTGTCCAGGAAGTGGACAGCGTGGGGGTTGCCCAGGGAGAGGCAAGTGAGACGCAGGAGGTGCCCGGCTACCTCCAGGGGGTGGTCCACCACCGGGCCGGGCGCCTCCAGGGCCACTGGCACCTCGGCCGGATAGAAGCGGGGGCGTCCCATCCCCACCGTCACCCGGGCTATCCGTCCGTCCTGCCACTCCAGGCGGACGGTACGGAGGCCGGCCAGGGTCTCCACGGTGGTCCCGTCGCCTCGCGGCCGCACCAGGCCCCGCTCCACGGCGTAGCGCACCAGGCAACGGATGCCGTTGCCGCACATCTCCGTCTCGGAGCCGTCCGGGTTGAATATGCGCATGCGGACATCGGCCACCGTCGAGGGGAGGGCCAGGAGAAGGCCATCGGCGCCGATGCCGAAGTGGCGGTCGCAGACGGCGCGGGCCAGGGCCGGCCAGTCCTGCTCCTCGCCCTGCGCCTCCACCAGGACGAAGTCGTTGCCGGTGCCGTGCATCTTGACGAAACGCATGTCCTCTCACCCCTGCCCCGTGGGCCCCCTGACGGGCGCCCACTCCTGGAGCCCCAGCTCCGTCCTCAGGAGCCAGGCCGCCTCGTCTATCAGGTCGGGAACGTCAGCCCGTAGCCAGCGGATGCGACGGTCGTCCCGGCGGAACCAGTCCTCCTGGTGGCGCACCAGGCGGTGGGTCTCCGTCTTGATGCGTGCCACGGCGGTGGCTAGGTCCATCTCCCCCGCCAGGTACTGGGCCACCTCTCTGTAGCCGATGCCCGACATGGCGGGCAGGTGACGGCCGTAGCCCATCGCCAGCAGCCGGCGCACCTCCTCCACCAGCCCCTCCCGGACCATGCGCTCCACCCGCTCGTCGATGCTGTGGTAGAGCTCGTCCCGGGGGAGCCAGAGCCCCAGGACGAGGGCGCGGAAGGGGGGCGGCTCCTTGCGCCGCGCCCGGGAGAAAGGCTCGCCGGTGATGTAGAGCACCTCCAGGGCGCGCACCACCCGCCGCAGGTTGCGAGGGTCTATGAAGCGGGCGGCCTCCGGGTCGCGGGCCTGCAGCTCCTGGAAGAGGACGTGGCCCCCTTCCCGGGCGGCCCGCTCCAGGAGCTGGCGACGCAGCTCCGGCTGGGGCGGGACGCGGGGGACGGTCCATCCCTCCAGCAGGGCCCATACGTACTGGCCCGTCCCCCCTACCAGGAGGGGAAGGCGGCCGCGTGCCCACACGTCCTCCAGAGCGGCCCGCGCCAGCGACAGCCACCCCGCCAGGCTGAAGGTCTGGTCCGGGCTGACGATGTCCACCAGGTGATGGGGTACAGCGGACCGCTCCTCGGCCGTGGGCTTGGCGGTGCCGATGTCCATGTAGCGGTAGACCTGACGGGAGTCGGCGTTGATGACCTCCCCGGCGAAGCGCTGGCCCAGGGCCACCGCCAGCTGGGTCTTGCCGGTGGCGGTGGCGCCGACGATGGCCACCAGGGGCCGTTCCGCTGTGTCTCGCCTAGCTGCCATCGGCCAGGGGCACCTCTATGGCCACGTCCACGCCATGATAGTACTTCTCGAACTCGCGAGCCGTGTAGCGCTCCTTGAACCGCTCGATCACCTGCTGCACCACCGCGGGGTCCCGCTGGAGGTTCACCGGCGTGCTGACAGCGTGGCCTCCCACCTCCACCCGCAGGACGGGGCTGGCCTCCAGGTTGCGGAACCACGGGCTGCGAGAGCCGTGTATGGGCAACAGCCAGAGGCTGGGGCGCTCCTCGTCCAGGACGAACCACACGGGGAGCGATATGTCGCGGCCACTGCGACGGCCCTTAACGGTTATGTTAATTTCCCTGCTCTTTCGCAGGGACTCCAGCATCGCTTCCTGGGGCATCTCCGCCTCACCTCCCGCCGGGCCGGGCCTGGGCTGCCGCCTGGACGATCTGGACGAAGGCGTCGGCCCGCAGGCTGGCCCCGCCCACCAGGGCACCATCTATCTCCGTCTGGGCCATGAACTCGCCGATGTTGGCCGGGTCGACGCTGCCGCCGTAGAGGAGGCGCAGCGTCCCCGCCCGCTCCCGACCGAAGAGACGGGCTACCTCCTCCCGCACGAAACCGATAGCCTCGTTGGCCTGGGGGCCGGAGGCGGCCACCCCCGTGCCGATGGCCCACACCGGCTCGTAGGCAATGATGAAGCCGTCCGGCAGCTCCACCTCCGTCAGGCCCGCCCGAACCTGACGGAGCAACACCTCCTCGGTACGTCCCTCCTGACGCTCCTCCAGCGTCTCGCCGATGCAGAGGATGGGGCGGAGGCCGGCCGCCAGGGCCGCCTTCACCTTGCGGTTCACCATCTCGTCCGTCTCGCCGAAGATGCGGCGTCGCTCCGAGTGACCTATGATGACGTATTCTACCAGCTCCGCCAGCATGGCCGGCCCTACCTCGCCGGTGGCGGCCACATCGTCCTGCCAGTGGACGTCCTGGGCGCCCACGTGGACGGGGGAGCCCCGCAGCGCCTCGGCCACCGCTGGTATGTGGACGAAGACGGGGCAGACCACCCGCTCCACGCCGTCCAGGCCGTCCAGGGCCTCCCGCAGCGCCTGGGCGAGCTGGCGGGCGCTCTCCAGGCGCAGATGGCACTTCCAATTGCCGGCTATGACAGGGGTGCGCTGCATCTGTCCACGCTCCATGTACGGTCTAGGGTGAGGTTATTGCCAGTGCCTCCGGGGGCGTCAGGCCCCGAACTTCTTCAACCGGCCGGCGTGGGCCAGGGCCAGGGGGAGCACGTCTTTGGCCGGGAAGGTGCCCAGGATGCCCCGCTGCAGCTCCACCTCGTTGAAGGCGTCACAGGCATCGGCGCGGGCCCAGCGGGCACGTATGACGATGGGCACGGGGTGCCAGGAGTGTCCCGCCAGCACGGCCGGCGTGGAGTGGTCGCCGGTGACGATGAGGACGTCCGGCTCCAGCTCCACCAGGGCGGGCAGGGCCTTGTCCGCCGCCTCGATGGCCTCCACCTTGCGGTCGAAGTCGCCGTCCTCGCCGGCGGTGTCCGTGGCCTTGTAGTGGAGGAAGAAGAAGTCGAAGCGCCCCCAGTTCTCCCGCAGGGAGGAGATGGCGTCCTCCAGGCGAGGGCCGGAGGGGAGGGGAGTCATCCCCACCAGCTTGCCCAGCCCCCGGTACATGGGGTAGTAGGCGATGGCGGCGGCCCGCAGCTTGAAGACCTCCTGCATGGTGGGCCAGTGCGGCCGCTTGGCGAAGCCCCGCAGCAGCAGCATGTTGGCCGGGGCCTCGTCGCGGAGGAGGGTGGCCGCCTGGGCCAGGAAGTCGTTGACCAGACGGGCGGTGCTCTCTCCCTCAGGGGCGGTGGCGGTGGCCGGTAGCGGCGGCCTCCCCTCCCGCTGGGGATCGGTATCGGCCAACTGGTCGGAGAGCCCCTCGCCCCGCAGCACCAGGACGAAGCGGTGTTCCCGCACCGGCTCGATGAAGAGCTCCACCCTCTCCAGCCGCGCCTGGCGCAGCTTCTGGCAGAGCTCCACGCACTTCTCCGTGCCGATACGCCCGGCGCGGCGGTCGGTGATGAGGCCCTGGGCGTCCACGGTGCAGAAGTTGCCGCGGGCAGCCACGTCCCCCGGCTGCAGGTCGAAGTCGATCCCCAGCGCCTCCAGGACGCCACGCCCCACCTGGAAGCGGTAGGGGTCGTAGCCGAAGAGGGCCAGGTGGCCGGGGCCGCTGCCCGGCGTGATGCCCGGCCCCACGGGGACGGTGAGGCCGCACATACCCTCTTTGGCCAGCCGGTCCAGGTGCGGGGTATAAGCGGTCTCCAGCTCCGTACGGCCCGTCTCCGGGTGGGGCAGGCCGCCCAGGCCGTCCATCACCAGGAGGACGATCTTGCTCTCGGCCTCTACGGTCAGCTCACGCGCTAGCTCCAGTTCCATGGCCAAGTCCTATCTTCCAGGATTGCGAGGGCCAGGGGCAAGGGCGCAGCATCTCAGTCCGCGTCCTCCAGAGCGGCCACACCGGGTAGCTCGCGCCCTTCCAGGAACTCCAGACTGGCGCCGCCGCCGGTGGAGACATGGGTGAAGCGGGAGGCCAGCCCCAGTTGCTCCACCACGGCCGCCGTCTCGCCGCCGCCCACGATGGTAACGGCGTCCCGCAGCCCGGCTATGACGCCAGCCAGGCGGCGGGAGCCGTGGGCGAAGGGCTCCAGCTCCATGACGCCCATGGGCCCGTTCCAGACCACGGTGCGGCAGTCCTGCAGGGCGCGGGCGAAGACGTCCAGCGTCGTCTCCCCCACGTCCACGATGGCCCAGCCCGGTGGCACCTCCTTGACCGACACCCGGCGGGCCTGGGCGTCCGGGGACACCTTCTCTGCCACGATGACGTCGGTGGGGAGGAGGAGCTGGACGCCTCGCTGCCGCGCCTCTTCCATGATACGGCGAGCCTCGTCCAGGTAGTCGTCCTCCACCAGGGAGGCGCCTACGTCGAAGCCCTCCGCTTTCAGGAAGGTGTTGGCCATGCCGCCACCGATGAGGAGCTTGTCGGCCCGCTGCAGCAGGCTGTGGAGAACGCCCATCTTGCTGCTGATCTTCGCCCCGCCGATGACGGCGGCGAAGGGCCGCTCCGGCTGCAGGGCCATGGAGAGGTAGCGTATCTCCTTCTCCATGAGGAAGCCGGCCACCGCCGGCAGGTACTGGGCGACGCCGGCGGTGGAGGCATGGGCGCGGTGGGCGGCGCCGAAGGCGTCGTTCACGTAGAGTTCGGCCAGGGAGGCCAGGGCCTTGGCGTACTCCGGGTCGTTGTCCTCCTCCTCGGGGTGGTAGCGGAGGTTCTCCAGCAGGAGGATCTCGCCCGGGCCCAGGGAGAAGGCCGCTCGTTGCACCTCCGGCCCCGTGCAGCAGTCGGTCATAGGGACGTCGCGTCCCAGGAGCTGGGAGAGGCGGCGGGCCACCGGCCGCAGGCTGAGGGAGGGGTCGCGTCCCTTGGGACGCCCCAGGTGGGAGCAGAGGACGATGCGGGCCTCCCGCTCCTGCAGGTAACGGATGGTGGGGAGGACGGCGCGGATGCGAGTGTCGTCCAGGACTTCGCCGCTGGCGGGGTCCAGGGGGACGTTCAGGTCGGCGCGGAGGAGGACGCGCTTGCCCCGCGCGTCAACGTCTCGAACCGTCTTCTTGGGCATGCTAGCCTCACCTCCGTAATGGATAGCGAGCGATGTATGCCCCTAGGGCTCCAGGACTAGCCTCGACTCCAGGTGCTGTTCCACCTGCTGCCTGTCCCAGAGCATGGGGTGGTACTCCCCGCTGGCCCAGGGGCGCACCTGGTCGCTGTAGTGGCGACTCAGGGGACTGCCGGACTGGCCGCCCGGGAGGACGGCCAGGCTGCGGTTGAAATCGGACAGGTCTATGATCTGGCGCCAGGAGACGGCGAAGGTAGTGACGCCGTATCCCCGGTGGGGGACGAAGGCAGCCTGACTCACCGTGTTGGCGTCGCCGCCCAGGGGGATGGGGCCGCGGTTGAAGAGGGGAGCCAGCGCCTTCACCTGACCCAGCGGGTGGACTAGGGTCAGGCGGTGGAGACGCCCCCACTGCCAGCGGGACATATCGTCTCCCAGGAGGCGGCGCAGCTCGGACAGGGCGCCGTCCAGGGCCTCCTCCATGGCCTCCCGCCACCCTTTCCCCTGGAACCAGTCCGGCCGCGTCTCCATCTTGCGCAGGAGCCAGGAGGCGGCGTCGACGAAGAAGAGGCCGCCCACGCGCAGGGGGTGCACGCTGCGGCCCAGGAAAAACTCGGCCCAGGCCCCCACCTTCTCCTCCAAGGCCCGCCGCACCAGGTGGCTGAAGAAGGCCTCCACGATGGTGGCGGCGACGCTGTCCGCCGCCAGGTTGCCGTCCCAGACGCGGAGGAAGGAGTGGGCCCGCTGCCGCCAGATGTCCTTCGGCGGGAGGGAGAGGATGTGACGGGCCAGCTCCCGTCCGGGGATGGAGTAGACGTCCTGCTGCATCGCCCGGAAGTCGTCGATGGATAACTTCTCCTTGGCGGTCAGGAGCTGGACGATGCGCTCCATGCGGGGGCTGTCCACGTACTGGGCGCTCAGGAAGTGGGGATAGTCGTCGTCCACGATCTTGTTGTTGGCCGTGGCCAGCCAGTTGGTAGGCGGGTTGAAGACGGAGGGCAGCTCGTCGAAGGGGACGAAGCCCTGCCATTCGTACTCGCCGGTCCAGCCAGGCACAGGGACAACGCCATGCCCCTGCGCCCGTCGCGGGATCCACCCGGCCAGTTGGTAGCCGATGTTGCCGTCCACATCGGCATACAGGAAGTTGAGGGGAGAGGTGGCCCAGTGGGCGAGGGCCTCCCGGAACTCCTGCCAGTTGCGGGCCCGCATCAACCCGAGGAGCGCCCTGGGCAGGTTGGCCGGCTCGCGGGCGACGGTACGCAGGGCCAGGGGACGCTGCTCACCCGGGATGCAGGGGCCTATCATGGGCCCGTGACGGGTCACCACCACCTCCTCCACCACCGGCTCGGCCTGGCCCCTGACGCGGAACTCCTCCCGCAGCACCTGGGCCTCCTCCCAACGGCCCTGGTACTCGTAGCGGGCGGGGTCCTGGGGATCGAGCCGCTCCACGTAGAGGTCATCCTGGTCCACCATGGCCGCCGTGACGCCCCAGGCGATGCGCTGGTTGTGGCCTATGATGATGCCGGGCACGCCCGCCATCCCCACGCCGGCCACCCGCAGGCCCGGCCCCTCCAGGTGCACCTCGTACCAGAGGGAGGGGAGCCCCAACACCAGGTGGGGGTCGTTGGCCAGGAGGGGGCGACCACTGACGGACTTGGCGCCGGACACGGCCCAGTTGTTGCTGAGGCCCGGCCCCACGGCAGGGGCGGCGGCCTGACGGTAGTCCTCCAGCAGGTCAGGGCCGGGGCCGCGGGCCTCGGCCCCGGGAGGCACCACCAGGGGCTTTCCCTGGGGATAGCCCGGCTCCAGCTCCGCCATCGTCTCCGGCCCGAAGCGCTGGACGGTCCAGGAGCGGAGGATCTCCATGTCCCAGTTGCCGGAGAAGCCCCAGGCCATGAACCGGGCTATGGCCAGGCTGTCCTCGGGGCGCCAGGGCTGGGGCCGGTAGCGCAGTATACGGAACTCCAGCGGCAGATACCCTCGCCCCAGATAGGCGTTGACGCCGGCGGCGAAGGCCTCCAGCGCCTCTCGCTCCTCCCCCTCCAGGCGCGCCCAGTCCTCCTGCGAGACGCGGGGGAAGCCCAGCCGGCGGCTGAGGCGGTCCAGAGAGAGGGCGCCGGGGCCCAGCACCTCGGCCAGGGTGCCGCTGGCCAGGCGGCGGTGGAAGTCCATCTGCCACAGCCGGTCCTGGGCCTGGACGTAGCCGTTGAGGAAGAAGAGGTCCCAGAGGCCCTGGGCGTAGATATGAGGGACTCCCCAGCGGTCCCGCAATACCTCAGCCCGGTCGCGCAGCCCCGGCAGGCGCTGACGCCGACGCAGGGCGAGGCGGCTGTTGCGTGCCCGATAGTACCTGACGCCGGAGGCGACGACGGCGGCGGCCGCTCCCATGAGGACCAGCCTCTTCAAGGTGCGCAGTAACCCCATCTCTTCACCTTTCGTCTGGGCCAGGCGGCTCCTGGACGGTGGTTCTGCTAAAGAGATTTATCGGTTGACACGTGACCGGGTCGTGCTGTAGCATAGGTCATAAAATAGCCATGACCCAGGCCGAGGTAGAGTCCGAGACTACCCACCGCGTCCCCACCTCCGACGACCTCGAGGTCTCCACCTACCTGGAGATCGCCCGAGAGCGGGAAGGGGAGGCCCCCTCGGCCGGCGTCCAGCCCTCACCGGTCCGTCCGGAGACGGTAGTGGTGCTGGACTTTGGTTCCCAGTATAGCATGCTCATCGCCCGCCGCGTGCGGGAGTGCCACGTCTACTGCGAGCTGTTGCCTCCTGACGCCCCGTGGGAGGAGGTGCGGCGGCTGAACCCCAGGGGCTTTATCCTCTCCGGCGGGCCGGCCTCTGTCTACGAGCCGGGGGCACCCCTGGCCCCGGACTACGTCTTCCGTTCCGGTCTGCCTGTACTGGGCATCTGCTACGGCATGCAGTTGCTGGCCCACCAGTTGGGCGGTCGGGTGGCTCCCTCGGAGCGGCGGGAGTACGGCCACGCCGTCCTCCAGGTGGAGGAGCCGGAGTGTCCCATCTTCGTCGGCCTGCCCCGCTCCTTCCCGGTCTGGATGTCTCACGGCGACCGGGTGGTGGAGCTGCCTCCAGGCTTCCGGCGCCTCGCCCATTCCGACAACTCGGCGGCGGCCGTCATGGCCGACGAACGGGGTCTCATAGGCCTCCAGTTCCACCCGGAGGTGGTCCACACCCCTCTGGGGAAGGAGATCATCCGCAACTTCCTCTACCGCGTCTGCGGCTGCCAGGGAGACTGGACGCCTGGCAACTTCATCGCCGAGGCGGTGGCCAGCATCCGCCAGCAGGTGGGGAGAAGCCGGGTGCTGTGCGCCCTCTCCGGGGGCGTCGATTCGGCGGTGACGGCGGCCCTGGTCCACCGGGCGGTGGGCGACCAGCTCACCTGCATCTTCGTCAACAACGGCCTCCTGCGCCGTGAGGAGCCGGAGCGAGTGCAGGACACCTTCCGGCGTCACCTCCGCATACCCCTGGTCTACGTGGACGCCTCGGAGCACTTCCTGGAGCGGCTGCGGGGCGTCACCGACCCCGAAGAGAAGCGGCGCATCATCGGCGAGACCTTCATCCAGGTCTTTGAGCGGGAGGCGGCCCGTCTGGGCCACTTCGACTTCATAGCCCAGGGAACCACCTACCCGGACGTCATTGAGAGCGCTGCCGGCTCCGGGGCGGCCGCCAAGATCAAGACCCACCACAACGTGGGCGGCCTGCCCAAGAACATGGCCTTCCAGCTACTGGAGCCCCTGCGCTACCTGTTCAAGGACGAGGTGCGACGGGTGGGACTGGAGCTGGGGCTCCCCGAGGAGATGGTCTACCGACAGCCCTTTCCCGGCCCGGGCCTGGCCATTCGTATCATTGGCGAGGTGACGCGGGAGAAGCTGGAGATGCTGCGGGCCTGCGACTGGATCGTCATGGACGAGGTGAAGGCGGCTGGCCTCTACCGCCAGCTCTGGCAGTCCTTCGCCGTCCTTACGGACACCAAGTCCGTGGGAGTCATGGGCGACTACCGCACCTACGGCTACGCCGTGGCGGTGCGGGCCGTCACCGCCGAGGACGCCATGACGGCTGACTGGGCCCGCCTCCCCTACGACGTCCTGGCCAGGATCGCCAGCCGCATCGTCAACGAGGTGCCGGGCGTCAACCGCGTTGTCTACGATATCACCTCCAAGCCGCCGGGCACCATAGAGTGGGAGTGAGGGCGGCCGCGGGGACACCGTGACGGAGGAGCCGCGCATCGAGTCCATATCGGCAGTGACGCTGGCCACCCATGACATGGCCCGGGCCGTCCGTTTCTACCTCTCCTTGGGCTTCCATCTCCTCTACGGCGGCGAGGAGGCCAGCTTCACCAGCTTCAGGGTCGGCCCCAACTATCTGAACCTGACGTTGCAGCCCCGGGAGCGACGGTGGGCCTGGTGGGGCCGCCTCATCTTCTACGTCTCGGATGTGGACGCCCTGTACCAGCGGGCCCTGGCGCTGGGCCTGCGACCGGAGGCACCGCCCCGGGACGCCGAGTGGGGGGAGCGCTACTTCCACTTGACGGACCCGGACGGCCATCAGCTCAGCTTCGCACGGCCCCTTCGCCGCCCATGAGGCCGGAGGTAGTAGCCTTTCTGTGTTCGCTGCCGGAGGTCTACGTGCGCCGCATGTTCGGGGCCGACTGCTTCCTGGTCGGTGGCCGCATGTTCGCCTTCGCCTACGGTGGCTACCTGGTCCTGCGCTTGCCCGGCCGGGAGTACGGGGAGGCGCTGGCCCTGCCGGGCGCCCGGCCCTTCTACCTGCGGCCGGGCGTCCCCTTCGGGCGTTGGGTGGAGGTGCCGGAGGGCATGGCCGCCGCCGGCCCTGTCTTTCCCCTGGCCCGTGCCGCCTACGAGGGCGTCCTGGCCGAAGGGCCGCAGCGAGAGCGGAGAGGGGTTCGCCGCCGGCGTCGTCGTCCCTCTAGAATATAGGTCGAGGGGGTAAGGCCATGGCCATCATCAACAACGTAGACCTGGACGCCATCGCCCGCGAGGCGGAGGCCATCCGGCGAGACCCGGCCCGGGGCCAGCGTCTGAACCGTGGCGAACTGGAGTGGCACACCGACCCGACGGGCCCCCAGATGAGCGTAGTGGCCAAATACGAGCAGGGAGAGCTGCGACTGGAGCTCGATTCGCCCAGCTTCATGGGGGGGAAGGGCTCCCGCGCCGGCCCGCTGCACCTGTGCGTCCTGGGCCTGCTCTCCTGCTTCACCGGCACCTTCGTGGCGGCCGCCTCCGCTCGGGGTATCGAACTGCGGCGACTGGTGGCACGCGGCGAGTGCCAGCTGGACTTCGGCCGGGTCTTCGGTGTATCGGAGGCGCCGGCCGTCCAGGGCGTAACCTTCAGCATAGAGGTGGAGACGGACGCCAGCGCCGCCGAGCTGGAGGCGGCCCGCGAGGAGGCCATGGCCCGCTGTCCCGCCGTCTTCGCCCTCTCCAACCCCATCCCCGTCACCTCGGAGGTCAAGAAGTCGTCATGATGCGCGTCCTGGTGGTAGGCTCTGGCGGCCGCGAGCACGCCATCGCCTGGAAGCTGAGGCAGTCGCCCCGGCTGGGGGAGCTCTTCGTGGCGCCGGGCAACGGCGGCACCGCCGCCATAGCCACCAACCTGGACGTGAAGCTGAGCGATATCGAGGGTATGGTGCGGGCGGCGAAGGAGCACCGGGTGGACCTGGTGGTGGTGGGTCCGGAGGCCCCTCTGGCCGCCGGCCTGGCCGACCGTCTGGAGGCAGAGGGGATCGCCGTCTTCGGGCCGCGGGAGGAGGGCGCCCGCATCGAGGCGTCCAAGGGCTGGGCCAAGGGGCTGATGGCGCGCTACGGCATCCCTCATGCGCGCTCCGCCGTCTTCACCTCCCGCCTGGACGCCCGGGACTACGTGGCCTCCCTGCCCGGCGTCCCCGTGGTGAAGGCCGATGGTCTGGCCGGGGGCAAAGGCTCCTTCGTCTGCGAGACGAAGGAGGAAGCCCTGGCCGTCATAGACCAGTTGATGCAGGAAGGGACGTTGGGGGAGGCCGGCCGCACCGTCGTCATCGAGGAGCGGCTCACGGGGCGGGAGGTCTCCGCCCATGCCTTCACCGATGGCCGCACGGTGGTGCCCATGCCCTTCGCCTGCGACTACAAGCGGGCGCTGGACGGCGACGAGGGGCCCAACACCGGCGGCATGGGCGCTTACAGCCCTGCCCTCTGGCTGGACGAGGCGACGGAGCGCTTCATCCACGAGCAGGTGACGGAGGCCACGGTGCGGGCCCTGGCCGCCGAGGGTGTCAGCTACCGTGGCGTCATCTACCCCGGGCTCATGGTGACGGCGGACGGCCCCAGGGTGCTGGAATACAACTGTCGCTTCGGCGACCCGGAGACGCAGGTGCTGCTGCCCCGTCTCAAGAGCGATCTGTTGGACGTCCTGTGGGCCACGGCCAACGGCCGCCTACACGAGGCGGCGGTGGAATGGAGCACCGACGCCTGCGTGGGCGTGGTGATGGCCTCCGGCGGCTACCCGGACGAGTACCGGACGGGCTTCCCCATCTACGGCCTGGGCGCCGTGGAGGGTGAGGTGCTGGTCTTCCACGCCGGCACCGCCCTGCGGGAGGACGGCACGGTGGTGACGGCTGGCGGCCGCGTGCTGACGGTGGTGGCCCTGGCACCGACGCTGGTGGAGGCGCGGGCCAAGGCCTACCGGGCCGTCCAGCATATCCACTTCAGCCGCGCCCACTACCGAAAGGACATCGCCGCACCCAGCCAGGACGCCGTCCTGGGCTGAGCCGAGAGAGCATTTCGAATACGGGAGGTGAAGAGTGGCACAGGTAGCCATCGTCGTCGGTTCGCAGTCGGACCTGCCCCAGGTGGAGGAGGCCCAGAAGACCCTGGACCGCCTGGGCATCGAGTGCGAGGTGCACGTCATGTCCGCCCACCGCACCCCGGAGAAGGTGCGGGAGTTCGCCCTGGCGGCGCCGGGCCGTGGCGTGAAGGTGGTCATCGCCGCCGCCGGCATGGCCGCCCACCTGCCGGGCGTCATCGCCGCCTGGACCACCCTGCCGGTAATCGGCGTCCCCCTGGCGCGCTCCGCCCTGGGAGGGCTGGACTCCCTCCTCTCCATCGCCCAGATGCCGCCCGGGGTGCCCGTGGCCTCGGTGGGGATAGACGGCGCCCGCAACGCCGCTCTCTACGCCGCCGCCATCCTGGCCCTCCAGGACGAGGCGGTGCGGGAGGCCCTCATAGCCTACCGCAAGGAGCTGGCGGGCGGCTAGGCCGCCTTGACCGGGCCTTCGCCCGGTTGCTACCATCTTGCTGGGTGGGCGGTTAGCTCAGTGGGCAGAGCGCAGCGTTGACATCGCTGAGGTCAGAGGTTCGAGTCCTCTACCGCCCA
>DAOTWZ010000029.1:0-52196 GCA_034435615.1 Dehalococcoidia bacterium | reverse complement strand
CCTGGTCTGCGAGCAGTCCTGCCAGCTCCTGGGGCTGGACCGGGGCGACTTCATCGAGGGGGCCGAGGTGGTGGGCGCCGCCACCCTCAACGACGTCGTCCTCTCCGCCGACGCCGTGGTGAGCGTGTAGGTCCCGCGCCCCCGCCGTCGCCCAGGCTTCGAACGCTCCGTGCGGGGAGCTCCTTCCTCCCCGCTCATATAGGCGCCCGGAGCGGCCCCCTCGCTATCCCCTTGTCAGCGACGCCGGCATCTCGGTAAACTCTCTGCGCAGCCCAGCCCTGGCAGGTGATGCGATATGGCGGAGCGAGAGATCGAGGTGCTCCTCCCCACCCCGGAGCTGGAGGGCGACCAGCAGGTGCGCCTGGCCCCCCGCCTGGAGGCCCTGGCCGGCAGCACCATCGGCCTCATCAACAACGGCTGGCTCTCCCTGGACACCACCTATGACGAGTTCCAGCACCTCCTGCGCAGCCAGTGGGAGGTGCGGGAGTTCATCGTCAAGGCCAAGGCCAAGTCCAGCCCTCTCCCCCAGGCCGACCTGGAGGAGCTGGCCCGGCGCGCCCACGCCATCATAACCGGCCTGGGCAACTGAGGCTCCTGCACGTCGTGGTGTATCCACGACAGCATCGAGCTGGAGAAGAGGGGAGTCCCCACCGTCACCCTCTCCACCCGCTTCTTTGAGGCCCTGGCCGAGACCACCGCTCGGGGTAAGGGCGCCCCCGACCTGCGTCAGGTCATCCTGCCCTACCCCTACGAGACGCTGCCCGAGGCCCAGGTGAGGGAGATCGCCCGTCGGGCGCTCCTGGCGGTAGTGGAGGCCCTCACCGACCCGGAGGCGCCCTCCAAGCAGACCATCGACTGAGGGAGGTGACAGCCCCCTTGCCCCAGGGTCAGCTCACGTCCCGCCGCCAGCAGCTGCCCGATTCCTGGGAGGCCGTCTACGACTTCTTCCTCCAGCAGGGGATGAGTGACGGCCTCCCCGTGGTGCCGCCTACCCCCGAGCGAGTCTGGGCCTTCGTCGAGGCTCTGGGACGGCCGCCGGACCAGGTGGTGGCCGAGGTGCCGCCCGCCATGGCGCCGGCCACCGTGGAGAAGCTGGCCGTCAACGCCGTCATGGCCGGCTGCCTCCCTGAGTATTTCCCCGTCCTGGTGGCCGCCATCGAGGCCCTGTGCGAGCCCCGCTTCAACCTGATGGGCATCCAGGCCACCACTAACCCCGTGGGCCCCCTCGTCATCGTCAACGGGCCCGTGCGTTCGGCCATCGGCATCAACTGCGGCGCCGGGTGCATGGGGCCAGGCTGGCGGGCCAACGCCACCATAGGCCGGGCGGTGCGGCTGGTGCTCCTCAATATAGGTGGGGCCGCCCCGGGGACGGTGGACAAGGCGGTCCAGGGCTACCCGGGCAAGTACACCTTCTGCTTCGGTGAGAACGAGGAGGAGTCGCCCTGGGAGCCCCTCCACGTGGAGCGAGGACTCCCGCCCCATCAGAGCGCCGTCACCGTTGTGGGTGCCCAGGGCACCACCAACATCCTGGAGCTCAGCCCCTACGCCGATGACATCCTCACCGCCCTGGCCCACGGCATCGTCAACACCGGAGTGAACAACTTCGTCCTCGGCCAGGGAGAGCCTCTCCTGGTGCTGAACCCCCTGCACGCCCGCATCCTGGCGGAGGCCGGCTGGAGCAAGGACTCCCTGAAGGAGTATCTGTTCGAGAACGCCCGCGCCCCCCTCTCCTGGTTCTCGCGGCGCACCCTGGAGCGGATGGAGCTGGCGGGCCGCCTGCGGGGCGACCAGGTCTCCATGGTGCGGGAGCCCCAGCAGTTCATGATCGTGGTGGCCGGCTCCACCGGCGGCCTGCACAACACCTTCGTCCCCACCTTCGGCGACACCTGGTCCGTCACCAGGCCCGTCCCCTGAGGGTCCGGCCGTTGTCAGCCCACCGGCCCGCTCTCATCGGCCGTAGGTGCCCACCAGCTGACCCCGGGCCAGGACGTGGCCGGCCATGGCCTTCTCCAGCTCCGACTGCGAGACCCCGGGCGCCAGAGGCAGCGTGGTGTCCAGGGCATAGACGCTGAAGCGGTAGCGGTGGGCCGGGCCCCGGGGTGGACAGGGGCCGGTGTAGCCCAGGCGCCCGGCGCTGTTCCTCCCCTGAAGGGCGCCGCTCTCCAGGCGCTCCACGGTGAGGACGCCCTCCGGCAGGGACTGGATGCCGGCGGGCAGGTTGTACAGCACCCAGTGGACGAAGGTGCCGCGGGGCGCATCGGGATCGTCCATCACCAGGGCGAAGGAGGCGGTGCCCCCGGGCGCCCCCGACCAGGCGAGGGGAGGCGACACGTTGTCGCCGTCACAGGTGTAGCGCACGGGGATAGCGCCCATGGGAGCGAAGGCGTCGCTGCTCACCGTCAGGGACAGGGACGCCTTGGGGAAAGGGGACGCGGAGCGGCCTCCGCCGCCGCAGCCCAGGGCGGCCAGGGCCACCGCTACCACCGTCAGCCAGCGCCCCGTCATCGCCTCGGCCTCGGCACAGGGCCTCAGGAGGGCCCGCCAGCCAGCCCGGGCAGCACCCGCTCCCCCAGCTCACGGATGAGACGCTGCCTGTCCCGCACGAAGCCAGTGAATAGGAAGTTGGTCACCCCGGCCTCCGCCACCTGGCGCAGCCTGGCGATACAGGCCTCGGCCGGCCCCACCACGGCGAAGCGCTCCGCCAGGTAGCGCAGCAGCGCCGGCTCCCCAGCGATGAGGGCGGCGTTGGCCCCCTCTATCTCCTCGTGCTGCTCCGGCCGGTAGCCCCGCTGCACCCGCCGCACCGTCTCCACCAGCTCCCCCGGCACCCCCTTCCCCTCGAAGGTGAAGCGGAAGACGTGGTGGGCGTTGGAGGCCAGCTCCATCTTGATCTCCTCCAGCCCGGCCGCCGCATCGTCGCACACGTTCACCCGCACCATCACCCAGACCTCGATGGCCCCGGGCTCGCGGCCCGCCCGCCTGGCCCCCGCCTCCAGGCGGGCCAGGGCCTCCCTGACCGTCCCGGGTTCCAGACCCAGGTTGACGATGACGCCGTCTGCCACCTCGCCCGCCAGCTCCAGCGTCCGCGGCCCCTCCGCCGCCAGATAGATGGGCACCGACCGCCGGCGCCAGCTCAGCCGCAGCCGCCTGCCCCCGTACTCGGCCTCCCCCTGGGCCAGCAGCGAGCGCACCGCCTCCACGTAGGCGCGCAGATGCGCCAGCGTCGCCGGCCGCTCCCCCAGGTTCAGAACAGCGCTGTCGCCTGTCCCCAGGCCCAGGAAGGCCCTGCCCCCAGACGCCTCGTCCAGTGTGGCGATGGCCGAGGCCGTCACCGCCGGGTGGCGGGTGATGGGGTTGCTCACGGTGGGCCCTATCCACACCCGCCCCGTGGCCCGGGCGCACAGGGCGGCCGTCACGTGCAGCTCACGGTAGAGGGACTGGCTGTCCGCCACCCCCACCAGACTGAAGCCCACCTCCTCCGCCAGGCGGGCATCGGCTACCGCCTCCTCCAGCGAACGGGCCAGACAGATGATGCCGAAGCGCACCCCTCTCTCCCCCTCGGCCATAGACTACCGACGCCAGGACGGCCTGACAACGGCTATCCTGGCGCCAAGGGCGCTGTAACGACGCCTCCGCCGCTGCGTCACCTCTTGTGAGACTCGCTGCGCCGGGGGCCCCGCATCGGGGAGTCCCCACAGCCGCCATAGGCCCACGGACAGGGATGCGCTGGCAAGAGGAAGGCCATGGGCTGGCCGCAGGGGCGCCAGCACCGGCCATAGGGCTGCCCGCCGAGACGCCAGCTCGCCGGGCCTTCATGCGCTCCTTCGCCCTCTTCACCATCGCCCTGACGGTGGGCTACCTGACCTGGCGCCTGGCGGCGGGCACCGTCAACCTGGGCGTCTGGTGGGTCTCGGTGCCCCTCATCGCCGCCGAGCTCCACAACGCCCTGGGCCTCCTCCTGTTCACCACCCAGCTCTGGGACGTCGATGTCAGGCCTCCCTGGCGACCGGTGCACAGCGCGCCCCACCGCCTGGCCGTCCTCATCCCCACCTACAACGAACCCGAGGAGGTACTCCTGCCCACGGTGGCGGCGGCCGTCCGCCTCTCGCCCCCGCACGAGACCTGGGTGCTGGACGACGGTCGTCGGCCCTGGGTGCGGGAGATGGCGGCAGAGCTGGGCGCCCGCTATCTGGCCCGCCCCGACAACCGTCACGCCAAGGCGGGCAACCTGAACTACGCCCTGGAACGCATCGAGGCCGACATCGTGGCCGTGCTGGATGCCGACCAGGTGCCTATGCCCAACTTCCTGGTGCACACCCTCTGCTACTTCGACGACCCCAGGGTGGCCGTGGTCCAGACGCCCCAGTTCTTCTATAACCAGAACTCGTTCGAGCATGCCTCTCTGGGGGAGAAGGGCCGGTGGTATGAGGAGGCCGTCTTCTACCGGGTCATCGAGGCAGGAAAGAACCGCTTCGGCGCCGCCTTCTGGTGCGGCACCAACGCCCTGCTGCGAGTGGCAGCCCTGCGGTCGGTGGGAGGGGTGGCCACCGAGACGGTGGCGGAGGACATGCATACCACCCTGCGCCTGCACCGCCAGGGCTGGCGCACCGTCTATCACAACGAGGTGCTGGTGTTGGGGTTGGCCCCCAGCGACGCCGCCCAGTACTGGACACAGCGGCAGCGCTGGGCCCAGGGAGGCATGCAGGTGCTGAAGGTGGAGGGGCCTCTCTTGAGGGGCCTGAGCTTCGGGCAGCGCCTATCCTACTGGGCCACTCTCTTCGCCTGGTTCGATTCCTGGCGTACGCTGGCCTACATACTGCTGCCTCCCGTCGTAGTCTTCAGTGGTGCCGTACCCATCGCTGCCCCGGGCTATCTGTATGGCCCCCTGTTCCTGGCCACGTTCATCGCCCAGTTCGTGAGCCTGCGGCTGCTGGCCCGCGGATACTACCCACCGCTGCTTTCCCTGGTGTTCGAGATCCTCCGTTTGCCGGCGGTGCTGCCCGCCACCCTCATCTTGCTCTTGCCCCGGCGGGAGGTGCCCTTCAGAGTGACCTCCAAGGGGGCCACGGGGCGGCGTCGGCCGCGGGTGCCCTCTCTCCTGTGGCTGCTCCTGGCCCTCTCCCTGGGTGCCCTCGCCTGGTTCGGCGCCACCCTGGCCGGGGCCACGCCGACGGTGTACCGCCAGCTAGGGGCCGTCGCCGGGGCGGCAGTCTTCGCCGCTACCAATGCGGCCCTGCTGGGGGCGGCCATCTGGCGGGTCGTGGACAGGCGCTTCTGGGGCGAGCGGCGCCGCGGCGTCCGCTTCCCTGTCTCCCTCCAGGGGAGCATCGACGGCGTCCCCTGCGAGACCCGGGACGTATCCCTGTCCGGCGCTCGCCTGGTCGCCATGGCCTCCCTGCCAGCGAGGGCGGGGGACGCCCTGCGGCTCGTCCTCCTGTTGCCCCACCGGGAGGTGGCCCTGCGCTGCGTCGTCCGCGGCGCGCGACCTCTGGCGGATGGCACGCAGGAGCTGAGGGTGGAGTTCCTTCCGGGACAACGACAGCTACTGGCGGAGCTGGCGCTGGGTCTCTGGCCCCATACCCAGGTCGCTGCTCCTCCGCTGGCCCCCCAGAGGCAGCGGCGCGTCGCCTGAGCCCGCCGCGCCCCCGACCGCGCCCCCCGCCATGCCCGCTCGGATACGAGGGGGCGGAGGATGCAACGACATTGGTATGTCGTGGCGCTTTGCGGCCTGCCCGATCCGGGGTTACCATGATGTACCGCTGACAGGGGGTTGTGGTGGGGAAGAGGCACAGGGACCGGCCCGCCGCGGCCGCTCTGGCCGGCCCGGCGGCCCTGCAGGCGGTGGTGTTCGTCGTCAGCGGCCTCTGGCCGCTGGTGCACTACCGCAGCTTCGTCGCCATCACGGGACCCAAGGCCGATGACTGGCTGGTCAAGACGGTAGGTCTGCTCATAGCCGTCATCGGGGGCGCTCTCGGCCTCGCGGCGCGCCGTCAGCGGGTCACCCGGGAGCTGGCGGCCCTGGGCGTGGCCGCTTCGGGCGCCCTGGCTGCCGTGGACGTCTACTACGTGGGGCGGGGGCGCATCTCCCGGGTCTACCTGCTGGATGCCCTGCTGGAGTTCTCCTTCATCCTCTGGTGGGCCCTGGCCCTGGCCGCCAGCCGCGCCGCCCGAGGGAAGGCTACCCCTGTGGGAGAGACCGCCGGCCCGGCTGGCCAGGACACAGCCTGAGCCGGTCGCTGTCCCTCTGGCCTGTCCAGCCGCGCGTGCGGGCCGCTGGTCCCGAGCCGCAACCTGTGCTCGGCTCCCCTTTTCGCTGAGGATTAACGTCCAGGCGAAGGCGTCGTCGGTCCGCCCGTGCAGAGGGCCACGTCATGAGAGAGCTCCTCCGGCGAGGAGGCCGTGCGGGCACTGCACTGGCGGCAGCGGTGGACGCCATCCTGGCGCTGGCCCTCCTGCGCTGATCCGGCCAAACGGAGGAGGCGCCGCAGCCCGGGCCGCCGGCGGTGCTACCGCTAACAGCGGCCGGGCGGCCAGGGTTCAGGTGGCCAGCCCCTCCAGGCCCCCCTCCTGAGCGATGACGAGGGAGAGAGCCGTCATGTCCAGCTCTCCGTAGCCGCGTGCCATGGCGCTCAGCAGATGGTCCCGCACCAGGCTGGCCAGAGGCATGGGCGCCCGCGCCCCCTCGGCCGCTGCCAGCACCAGGCCAGCGTCCTTGAGGGCCAGGGCCAGCCGGAATCCCGGCGGCTCGAAGGCCCCCTTACAGATGAGGTCGCTGTAGGTGCGGTAGGCGGGGGAGTCGAAGTAGGAGCTGGTCATGATCTCCAGGAACTGGCGCGGCGGCAGGCCATGCTTGTGGACCATGACCGCCACCTCGGACAGGGCCTCCAGGGCGGAGAGGATGAGAAAGTTGCCGGCCAGCTTGGCCACGTGGGCCAGGGCGGCCCGCTCCCCCAGGACGACGATGCGGTCTCCCATGGCCTCCAGGACGGGGCGACACCTCTCGACGGCCGCCGAGGGCCCCGCCGCCACGATGAGGAGCTTGCCCGCCTCCGCCACCGCGGGCCGGCCGAAGACGGGCGCCGCCACGTAGGCCCGCCCGGCGCGGGCGTGCTCCTCCGCCAGCCGCTCGGAGAGGGCGACGCTGATGGTGCTGGCGCAGACGTGGACCGCCTCCGGCCCCAGGCTGCGCAGGAATTCGCCGTCCCGGAGGACCACCTCCTCGGTGGCGCGGTCGTCGGCCAGCATGGTGACCACCACATCGGCCCCCCGGCAGGCGTCGGCCGGGCGGTCGACGAGCCTCGCCCCCTCCTGTTCCAGGGGTGCCGCCCGTTCCCTGGTCCGGTTGTAGGCGACGACATGGAAGCCGGCCCGGCACAGGTTGCGGGCCATGGGCAGACCCATGGCCCCGGTGCCTACGAAGCCTACCTGCATCCCCTCACCTCTATCCCGTGCTAGCTGCCGCTGAAGGTGGGCTCCCGCTTCTCGCGGAAGGAGCGCATCCCCTCCCGGAAGTCCTGTGTGCGGGCGGCCTCCACCTGAGCGATGGCCTCCGCCTCCAGTATCCCCGCCAGGTCCAGGCGGTCGCTGGCCAGGACTATCTCCTTGGAGAGCCTGAAGGCCACGGTGGGGCCATCGGCGATGTGGCGCGCCATCTCGCGTGCCACCGGGAGGAGCTCCTCGTTGCCCACGGCGCGGTTCACCAGCCCCCAGGCCTCCGCCTCCCGGGCGCTCAGCCGCCGGCCGGTGTAGATGAGCTCCAGCGCCCGGTGTCGTCCCAGCAGACGGACGAAGTGGTAGTGGCCGCCGGAGTCCAGCACCGCCCCCAGACGGCGGAAGGGCGAGGCGAAGACGGCGTCCTCGGCGGCGATGACGACGTCGCAGGCGAAGGCGAGGCCCAGCCCCATGCCCAGGCAGGCCCCGTGCACGGCGGCGATGGTGGGCACCGGGAAGGAGTACCAGCCCAGGAGGACGGGGTGGACGCGGGCCCGCATCACCTGCCCTATATCGCGGGAGTTGTCGAGCTGGCTGAGGTCCCAGCCGGCGCAGAAGGCCCGTCCCTCCCCGCGGATCAGCACGGCGCGGGCGTCCCGCAGCTCCTTCAGCGCCTGCTCCAGACGGTCGATCATCTCCCAGCTCAGGGAGTTGAGCTTCTCGGGCCGGTTCAGGACCACCTCCGCCACCGGCCCGTCGCGCTCTATGTAGACCACTGGCTGTGTCATGGGGCCTTTACCCTCCTCGTGAAATGATGGAAATCCCCTCCCCACACACGTCGTCCGGTCCGCTGGCGGGCAGGCCGTCAGCGGTCGGTCACGGGACGCGAGGCGGCCCCCTCAGGAGACCTGGGCCGCCTCCGCCGCCAGCCTCTTCAGGTCCTCGGCCCAGTTCTCGTAGGGGCGGAGGGGTATCCACTCGATGGACTCGACCATCTGCTGGTAGCCCATCCGCCAGATGGGGAGGCCCTGGAGGGCGTGGTCTATGTCGTCGCCGGAGCCCACGTCGATGACGGCGATGACCCAGGGGTTGCCGGCCGCCTTCCAGATGGCCTTGATGGCCCCCTGGCGCACCGCCTCCATGGCCGCCTCGGATTCTTTCTGCCAGACGGTGTAGAACTCCTTGTCGGACATCCCCGCCGGCTTCCTGAGCTTGAAGATACCCATCACGAGCATCGCTCTCTGCCCTCCCCTTTTCGGTTTTCGCCAGGCGTCCGGGGCCGGTGGACCGGCGGCCACCTCACCGGGACGCTCAGCTCCCCCTAGAACTCCAGGTCACCTCTGAACAGGCGATGGGCGATGGTGCGGCGCATCACTTCGCCGCTGCCGTCGGCGATGCGCACCGTCCGCAACTGGTGCCAGGCGTCGTAGAGGCGGGCCTCGTTGGTGAGCCCCAGGGCCCCCAGCACCTGCATGCAGCGGTCCAGGGTGCGGTAGCCGGCCTCGGTGGCGAAGGCCTTGACCATGGCCGTCTCCTTCACCGCCGCCTGCCCCTGCTCCAGCCGCCAGGCGCAGTTGAGGCTCATCATGCGGGCGGCGTAGGTCTCGATGGCGGAGTCGGCCAGCAGCCACTGCACACCCTGGTACTCAGCGATGGGCTGACCGAAGGCCACTCTCTCCTGGGCGTAGCGTGTGGCCTGCTCCAGCGCCCAGCGGGAGAGGCCCACGGAGCGGGCGGCGTTGTATATGCGCCCGGTATTGACGCCGCTCAGGGCCAGGGCGAAGCCTCTGTGCAGCTCTCCAACCAGGCGGTCGCCCGGGACGCGCAGGTCCTGGAAGCGCAGAAGTCCCTCGTTGCCCCCGGGATGGCCGTAGAGGCGGATCACCTCCTCCACGATGAAGCCCGGGCTGCTGGTCTCCACGAAGAAGCAACTGACGCCCCCCTGGCGGCGCTCCACCTGCTCCGGGTCGGTGACGGCGAAGAGGAGGGCGTAGGTGGCATAGGGGGCGTTGGTGATCCACTTCTTGGTGCCGTTGATGGTCCAGCCATCGCCGTCCCGTTCGGCGCGGGTCTGGATGGCCCAGGCATCGGAGCCGGCGCCCGGCTCCGAGAGGGCGAAGCAGGAGGTCACCTCGCCGCTGACTAGGCGGGGTAGTGCCTCCGCCTTCAGGTGCTCCGCCAGCCCACGCATGATGGTGTTGGGCCCGGTGGCCCAGTGGGCCAGCGTCTGGTAGGAGAGAGGCCGCCTGGCGCCCACATGGTGGTACAGGGCCTCCCAGGCCAGGAAGAGGGTGAGGGGCCCCTGGCCGCGACCGCCCAGGTCCTCCGGCAGGAAGAGGGTGTAGTAGCCGGCCCGGGCGGAGGCCATGCGCACCTGTCGCATTAGGTCCAGCACCGGCGGCGTCAGGCGACCGTCCGGCCCATAGTAGGCGTGATCGTCCTCCAGAAGCTCCCGGTGCTCCTCCTCCAGGGGGCGCACCGTCCCGTCGATGAAGCCCAGGAGTCCTTCTACGATGGCTGCGGTCTCGGGCGGTATGCGGAAGTCTATCATGGGCGCCCCCTGCGAGAGTCTGAGCGACTATATATTAACGCCTAGAGCGACCGCGACAACCCCCAGGTCCTTGTCTCCCCGGCCAGACAGGCATACCAGGACGATCTGCTGCGGCGGGAGCTGGCGGGCCAACTCCGCCGCGTAGTAGATGGCGTGGGCGGGCTCCAGGGCGGGGATGATGCCCTCCATCCGGGCCAGGAGCTGGAACCCCTCCAGGGCCTGGGCGTCTGTCACGGCCACGTACCGGGCGCGGCCCGTCTCCCGGTAGTAGGCGTGCTCCGGCCCCACGCCCGGGTAGTCCAGCCCCGCCGATATGGAGTGGGTGGTCTGCACCTGGCCGTGCTCGTCCTGCAGCAGGTAGGAGAGGGAGCCATGGAGGACGCCCGGGCGGCCAGCGCTCAGGGTGGCGGCGTGGCGGCCCGTCTCCAGGCCCTCCCCGGCCGCCTCTACCCCCACCAGCCGCACCTCCCTGTCCTCGTAGAAAGGGTGGAAGAGGCCGATAGCGTTGGAGCCGCCGCCCACACAGGCGATGGCGTAGTCCGGCAGGCGCCCCTCCGCCTCCAGCAGTTGCGCCCGCGCCTCCCGCCCTATGACCGACTGGAAGTCCCGCACCATCATGGGGTAGGGATGGGGCCCCACGGCGCTCCCCAGCAGATAGTGGGTGGTGCGAACGTTGGTGACCCAGTCGCGGATCGCCTCGTTGATGGCGTCCTTCAGGGTGCGACTGCCCGTCTCCACCGGCCGCACCTCCGCCCCCAGGAGGCGCATGCGGAAGACGTTGGGCATCTGACGACGGATGTCCTCGGCCCCCATGTAGACCACGCACTCCAGGCCCAGCATGGCGCAGACGGTGGCCGTGGCCACGCCATGCTGGCCGGCGCCCGTCTCCGCCACGATGCGACGCTTGCCCAGCCGCTTGGCCAGCAGCCCCTGGCCCAGGGCGTTGTTGATCTTGTGGGCGCCGGTGTGGGCCAGGTCCTCCCGTTTGAGGTAAAGCTTGGCCCCTCCCAGGTGGGCCGTCAGGTTGCGGGCGAAATAGAGGGGCGTGGGACGGCCGGCGTAGTGGCGCAGGAGCGATGTCAGCTCCTGCTGGAAGGAGGGGTCGGCTCGGGCGGCCAGATAGGCCTCCTCCAGCTCCAGGATGGCCGGCACCAGCGTCTCCGGCACATAGCGGCCGCCGAAGGGGCCGAAGCGGCCCCTCTGGTCGGGCAGGCTGAGGCCGGTCTCCCTGCTAGTCATGGCCCACACAGCTCAGCGAGGGGAGAAGGCGAGCCGCTCGCTGCTACAGGCGCCTGTCCACCGTCCATGCTCTGCACTTGAAAAGAGCTCCGGGAGCCAGGTAGAAGCAGTCGTGACGCCTGGCCGGCGCTAACTGCCTTCCAGTAGCCCATGTCGTCCGCATAAGACCCTCTGGTTCCTCCAGGACACCCGGTAACCGAAGAGCTGGCCCGGGCCTTCTCGCCCTGCTCTTCCGATATTCTACCCAAATGCGCGGCACGGCGAACGCCTGATGCTTCCTCGCTTCGACCTTTGGAAAAGACATGAGCGACGACGAAGGATACCCCAGACATCAGGAGATGGTAGGCGCGGCCTTGGCGGCCAGGATGAAGCTGCGGATCTTCTCCACGTCCTTGGCCCCCTCCGTCTCCACGCCGCTGGAGACGTCCACCGCCCACGGCCGGACGATGCGCACCGCCTCCCCCACGTTGCCTGGATGGAGGCCACCCGCCAGCACCACCGGCCTCTGGCGAGCAACCTGGGCCGCCACGGCCCAGTCCAGCTCCCGCCCGGCCCCGCCGTAAACGCCCGGGACGTAGGGCTCCAGGAGAGGCACCGCCCCCTCGCCGATGGTGGCCAGGACGGAGGCAGCCGTCTGGCCTGGGCGCACCTTGACGCACTTGAAGACGGGGCGAGAGAGCTGGGCGCACATCTCCCACGGCTCAGATCCGGACAGTTGCACTATGTCCAGGCGACACTCCCGGGCTATGGCATTGATGGTCTGGACGTCCTGGTCGGCGAAGACGCCCACCAGGAGGGGCCGGGAGCGCTCCAGCAGCCGCTCGATGTCGGCGGCGGTCGCCGGACCCTGCACCTCCAGGGGCGGACGGTCCAGCTTCCCCAGGGCGATGGCTATCTTCTGGGCCTGCCCCAGCGTCACCTGGCGCCGGCTGGGTGCGAAGATGACGCCTATGAAGTCGGCGCCCAGCGCCGCCGCTGCCCGGGCGTGCTGGGGCTCCATGACGCCGCAGATCTTGACGAGGCAGTGGCCGCTACTCACCGGTGTCTCCCCGGGTTATGTCCAATGATACATCAGGCGGGGCACCCCTGTGCACGGAGGGGCTATCACATCTCGGGGAAGAGGTCGCGGATCTTGGCCGCCGGGTCGGGGGCCACCACCAGTGCCTCGCCGATGAGGAGGGCGTGGACGCCGCAGGCCGCCATGCGAGCGACGTCGTCTCTGGTGTGGACTCCGGACTCGGCCACCAGGGTGACGTGAGGGGGGACCAGAGGGCGCAGCCGCTCCGTGGTGGCCAGATCGGTGTGGAAGGTGCGGAGGTCGCGGTTGTTGACGCCGATGAGGTCGGCCCCCGCCGCCAGGGCCACCTGCAGTTCCTCTTCGTGGTGCACCTCTACCAGGGCGTCCATGCCCAGCGCCCTGGCCCCCTGCAGCAGCTCGCCCAGGAGGGACGGCGTCAGGGCAGCGACGATGAGGAGGACAGCATCGGCGCCGTGGAGGCGGGCCTCGTAGAGCTGGTAGGGGTCTATGAGGAAGTCCTTGCGCAGAAGGGGCGGTCCCTGGGGCAGGGCCTCGCGGACGGCGCGCAGGTGCTCCAGGGAGCCCTGGAAATAGGGCCGGTCCGTCAGGACAGAGATGGCGGCGGCACCAGCGGAGGCGTAGGTGCGGGCCAGGGCGACGGGGTCCAGGTCAGCCCGCAGGACGCCCTTAGACGGGCTGGCCGCCTTCACCTCGGCGATGAGGCGTATGCCGGGGCCCCGCAGGGCAGCAGCGAAGGGGCGCGCCGGAGGCGCCCCCTCCAGGGCGGCCAGCAGCTCCGGCAAGGGGCGCCGCCGCTTCGATTCCTCCACCTCGGCCCGCTTGTCGGCCAGGATGCGGTCCAGGACGGTGCCGGTGCTCATAGCTTCGCCTTTCCGTCAGGCCTGGGCGGCCGCGGCGGCCAGCCGCTGAGTGGTGGCCACGAACTCCTCCAGCTTGCGCAGGGCCGCCCCGGAGTCTATGGTCTCGCTGGCGAGGGCTGTACCCTCGCGCGGGTCGCGGGCCAGGCCAGCCGCCACCAGGGCGACGCCGGCGTTCAGGAGGACGAAGTCCCGCAGAGGGCCACGCTCGCCGCCCAGGACGGCCCGCAGCAGGGCAGCATTGCCGACCGGGTCACGCCCGAGGACGCTGCCCAGGGCCGAACGGGAGAGGCCAGCCTCCTCTGGCGTTATCTGGTAGTGGCGCAGCCCCTCCTCGCTGGCCTCCCAGACCAGGGTCGGGCCGCAGACACTCACCTCGTCCAGGCCCTCGGCCCCGTGGACCACCAGGGCCCGGCGCACCCCCAGGCGCTGTAGCGCCTGGGCCACCAGGTCTCCCAGGGCGGGATGAGGCACCCCCAGTAGCTGGTACTGGACGCCGGCCGGGTTGGTGAGGGGGCCCAGCAGATTGAAGACGGTGCGCACACCGATCTCCCGCCTGACCCCGGCGGCGTGGCGCATCGCCGGGTGGAAGAGCGGAGCGAAGAGGAAGCCCAGGCCCGTCTCCTGCAGGCACTGGGCCACCTGCTGCGGCCCCAGGTCTATGCGAGCGCCCAGGGCCTCCAGAAGGTCGGCGGAGCCGCAGTGGCTGGAGGCAGCGCGGTTGCCGTGCTTGGCCACCCGCGCCCCGGCCGCCGCCGCCACGATGGCGGCGGCCGTGGAGGCGTTGAAGGTGCCGCGGCCATCGCCGCCGGTGCCACAGGTGTCCAGGAGGGGACCGCTCACGTCGAGGCGCAGCGCCTTCTGACGCATGACGCGGGCCATCCCCACCACCTCCTCCACCGTCTCCCCGCGCGTGCGGAGGGCTACGAGGAAGGCGGCCACCTGGGCCGGCGTGGCCTCGCCGGCCATGATCTCCTCCATGACGGCGGCCGCCTCCTCCTCGCTGAGGTGGCGTCCCTCGTTCACCAGGGCAGCGATGGCCTCGCGGATCATGCTCCGGTCCTCAAGGAGTTTTGGCCCATTATACCCGAGGCCGCCCTTAGCTCCACAGGAGGGGCGCGGGGGGCCCCTAGAGCATCGCCAGGAAGTTGCGGAGGATGTCCTTGCCCACGCCGGTGGCTATGGACTCCGGATGGAACTGGACGCCCTCCACCGGCAGCCAGCGGTGCCGCAGCGCCATGATGAGGCCCCGCTCCGTCCAGGCTGTCACTTCCAGCTCCTCCGGGAGGGACTCGCGGTCCACTATCAAGGAGTGATAGCGCACCGCCTCGAAGGGGTCGGGGAGGCCCCGCAGCACCCCCTGGCCGCTGTGATGGACGAGGGAGGTCTTGCCGTGGACGATCTCCCCCGCCCCCACGACGCGCCCGCCGAACGCCTCGCCGATGCACTGGTGGCCCAGGCAGACCCCCAGAATGGGCACCTTGCCGGCCAGCCGGCGCACCGTCTCCACGGAGACGCCCGCCTCGCGGGGCGTGCACGGCCCCGGCGAGATGACGATGCCCTCTGGCCGGAGCGCCTCTATCTCCTCCACAGTGACGCGATCGTTGCGGACCACCTGGACGGCGGCCCCCAGCTCGCTCAGGTACTGGTAGAGGTTGTAGGTGAAGCTGTCGTAGTTATCGATGAGCAGGAGCATATTAGCTCTCTACCCGCTCGTCGCTGATGATGCGGCCGTCGTTCATGCGGATGATGCGCTGGCAGCGCTCTCCCACCGCCGGGTCATGGGTGACTATGACGAAGGTCTGGCCCAGCTCGCGGGCGAGCCCGCGCATCAGGTCCACCACCTGCATGGCGGTCTGGGAGTCCAGCTCGCCCGTGGGCTCGTCGGCCAGGACGACGGCTGGCCGGTTCACCAGCGCCCGGGCGATGGCCACCCGCTGCTGCTCGCCTCCCGATAGCTGGGAGGGCCGGTGGTGGAGCCGCTCTCCCAGCCCCACCATGGCCAGCGCTTCCGCCGCCCGCCGGCGACGTTCGCCCCGGGAGACGCCGGCGTAGCGGAGCGGCAACTCCACATTCTCCAGCGCCGTCAGGGTAGGCACCAGATTGAACTCCTGAAAGACGAAGCCCACCTTCTCGCGCCGTAGGCGCGTCACCTGTCCGTTGCTGAGGCGGGTGATGTCCTGGCCCTCGATGACCACCTGCCCCTCGTCCGGTCGGTCCAGGCCGCCCAGAACGTGGAGGAGGGTGCTCTTGCCGGAGCCAGAGCGGCCCATGATGGCCACGAACTCCCCTCTCTCCACCACCAGGTCGAGCCCGTCCAGCGCCCGCACAACGGAGGATCCCAGACGATAGGTCTTGCGCAGTCCCCGCGCCAATACGGCCGGGGGCGCCTCTTCCCTGCGGCCTTCCCTTACCTGCATGGTCTCCCTCACCTGCTCACTCCTCCCTCAGCGCCTCCACGGGCCGCAGACGGGCGGCCCGAATGGCCGGCAGGAGGCCGGCCGCCGCCCCCAGCCCGGTGGCGAAGGCCAGAGAGCCTACGGCCAGACGGGCGGTGATGAGGAAGAGAGACGCCCCGGTCTGCTCCGTGGCCAGGTCGTTCAGTACCGCTACGGCCGCTGCCCCCAGCGCCAGGCCGATGGCCCCGCCCAGCAGGCCGATGACCGCGGCCTCACTCAGGTACTCCTTCAGCACGTCCCAGTCGCTGGCGCCCACCGCCTTCTTGATGCCTATCTCCCGCACCCGCTCCGCCACCGACATGACCATGGTATTGATGATGGAGAGGCCACCCACGATGAGGGCCACCATGGCCACCCCCAGGATGATGAAGTTGAAGACCTGAGCGGAGGTCTCCAGGGGGCCGATGAGCTCGCTCGGGGAGAGAACTCCCATGTCGGGGTTGCGGTCACGGATGGTAGCGGCCAGGGCATCGGGATCGACGTCCTCGCGGGGGATCACGTAGATGTTCATCACCTTGTCGGAAAGGTCTATCTCTCGGAAGATGGGGCGCTCGTCCGCCAGGAGCGTCCGCGCGTCCTCCAAAGAGACGAAGGCGATGTTGTCCGGCCCGGTGAGGGTCCGCTCCAGGACTCCCACCACCTGGAAGGGATGGTCCCGCATGAAGACGGTGTCGCCCACGCGTGCATCGAAGTGCCGGGCCACGTCCACCCCCAGGACGGTCTTCCCCGTCTCCCCGGGCTGCCACCAGCCGCCAGATGTGAAGTTGAGCTTGAAGGCCCGCCCCGGCGCCTCCCGCTCGCACGTCTGCCGCTCGGACACGTCGATGCCCGATATGGTGCGGGGCATTCCGAAGGAGAAGGCGTCGTCCGGGTCGAGGAGCATGCTGATGTCCCGCTCCACACAGGCCACGCCCTCCAGCCCCCGCACGCGGTCGGCCAGGCTGTCCGATATCAGACCGCTGGAGACGAAGGGATGGGCGCCCGCCTCGGTGATGGCTATGCGCCCCTTGAGGAACTGCTCTCCCCCCTGGACCAGCACGTTCACCCGCTCCGCCATGGCCCCCAGCACCACCAAGACGAAGATGCCGATGGTGATGCCCAGCACGGTGAGAGAGGTGCGCAGGCGACGCCGCATGATGTTGCGCACCGGCTCCGGGAGGAGTCCCTGCAATGTGGAAAGGCCCCTCATTTCACCGCCTGCCTCTCTGTGCCCGCGAACGCTTCGTTCTATCGTAGGACATAACGCCTCTGAGGACAATGACCTAGCTAGCGCTAGGCTACACTCTGTTAGTAGCCGAGGCTGCCAGTGGCGAGCTCCGCCTCCGCCGCCTCCGCCTCGTCGATGGCCAGCAGGAGAGCGGCCGCCTTGTTGAGGGTCTCCTGGTACTCCCTCTCGGGCACCGAGTCGTAGACGATGCCCGCCCCGGCGTGGATGTGGGCCACCCCCCGGCTCAGGACGATAGTGCGTATGGTGATGGCCGTGTCCATGTTGCCGGAGTAATCGAAGTAGCCGACGGCGCCGGCGTAGGGACCGCGCCGCTCCGGCTCCAGCTCGGCGATGATCTCCATGGCCCGTATCTTGGGGGCGCCGGAGACGGTGCCCGCCGGGAAGCAGGCCCGCAGGGCATCGTAGCAGGTGAGGCCGGGCCGCAGCCGCCCACTAACGTGGGAGACCAGGTGCATGACGTGGGAGTAGCGCTCCACCTCCATGAACTGGGGCACCCGCACCGTCCCCGGCAGGGAGACGCGGCCGATGTCGTTGCGGGCCAGGTCCACCAGCATCAGATGCTCGGCCCGCTCCTTCTCGTCCGCCCGCAGCTCCTCCTCCAGAGCGGCGTCTTCCTCCGGCGTGGCGCCCCGCGGCCGCGTCCCGGCTATGGGATGGGTCAGGACGGCGCCCTCCTCCACCCGCACCAGCATCTCCGGCGAGGCGCCGATGACCTGGAAGTCCCCCATCTGCAGGTAGTACATGTAGGGAGAGGGGTTGACCACCCGCAGCGCCCGGTAGAGGGAGAAGGGATGGACAGCGGTGGGCCGGTAGAGACGCTGTGCCAGCACCACCTGGATCACGTCCCCGGCGATGATATACTGACGGGCCCGCTCCACCATGGCCAGGAACTCGTCCCGCCGCAGGTTGGCGCTCATGGAGGGGGCCGATGCCTCCGGCCGTCGGACCGGGTAGGGGACGGTGGGCAGGGGGCGGGAGAGGCGCCGCACCAGCTCGTCGATCCGCCAGCAGGCCTGACGGTAGCTGGCCTCGATGTCGCCGTCGAGGCGGCAGTGAGAGACCACCTTGATGGTGTGGCGCAGGTGATCGAACACCAGGAGGGTATCGACGAAGAGGAACATGGCCTCCGGCACCCGCAGGGGGTCGCTCTCCCCTATGGGCACCCGTGGCTCGAAGTGGCGGACCGTCTCCCAGGCCAGGTAGCCCACCGCACCCCCGGTGAAGCGCGGTAGGGCCGTCTTCGCCCCCTGCCCCGCCGGGCGCACCAGGCGGAAACGGGAGAGCTCGCCTTCCACCTCGCGCAGGGGGTCGGCGCCGTCCCAGGGATGGGCATAGGGGCCGGCCCGCATCACACGGTAGGGCTCCGTGCCGATGAAGCTGTAGCGGGCCAGCCGCTCGCCGCCCTCTACGGACTCCAGGAGGAAGGAGTAGTCGGCGTCGCTGGCTACCTTCAGGTAGGCGGAGACCGGCGTCTCCAGGTCGGCCGGCACCTCCTTGAAGACGGGCACCAGATTCCCCTCTCCCTGACGGGCCAGCTCTAGCACCTGTGAGATGGCGGGCCAGTACAAGCTATCCCCCCGTCCCCACCGCCGCCCCGCGGAAGTGGGTTAGGCCCATGGCCTCCCGCGCCTCGGCCAGGGTGCGCTGGGCCTCCGCACGGGCGCGGCGGGTGCCCTCCTGCAGCACCTCCTCCACCAGCCCGGGCCGGCTGGCGAGGCGGGCCCGCCGCTCCCGTATGGGGTCCAGGAAGCGGTTGATGGCGCGTGCCAGCTTCTCCTTCACCTCCACATCGCCCACGCGGCCCTTGCGGTAGCGCTCTTTCAGGTCTTCCACCTCGGCACGGTCATCGTTGAAGTAGTCGTGATAGATGAAGACGGGGTTGCCCCGCACACGGCCGGGGATGTCGGCACGGATGCGCTTGGGGTCGGTGTACATGCGCATCACCTTGCGCCGGACCGTCTCCGGGTCGTCGGTCAGGAAGATGACGTTGCCCAGGGACTTGCTGGCCTTCTTCTGGCCGTCCAGCCCCACCAGGAGGGGGCCGATGGGGGCGTCCGGCTCGGGGAAGATAGGGCGGTAGAGGCGGTTGAAGCGGCGGGCGATCTCCCGCGTCAGCTCCAGGTGGGAGAGCTGGTCACGGCTCACCGGGACCACGTCGCCCTTCACCATGAGGATGTCCGCCGCCTGGAGGATGGGGTAGGAGAGGAGGGCCATAGAAGCCGACTCCAGTTGCAGGTCTCGCACCATCTCCTTGATGGTGGGGATGCGCTGGGCCCGCGGCACCCCCACCAGGGCCATGAAGAGCCAGGTGAGCTCCAGCACCTCCGGTACCAGCGACTGCAGGTAGATGGTGGTCTTCTGGGGGTCTATGCCCACGGAGAGGTAGTCCAGCACCACCTCCCGCACGTTCTGGCCGATCTCCCCCAGGCGCTCTATGCGGGTGGTCAGGACGTGCAGGTCGGCCACCAGGATGTAGCACTCCAGCTTGTCCTGGAGGTCCAGGCGCATCTTGAGGGAGCCCACATAGTGGCCCAGGTGGAGAGGCCCGGTGGGCCGGTCCCCCGTGAGCATGCGCTTCCAGTTGGGCTTCGGCTCGACGGTGGGTATCACCATACTCTCAACCTCCCACGCGAGGCAGTCGGGCCAGCGCCTCCCGCACCATCTCCTCCGGGTAAGCGTAGTCCTCCAGCCTGCCGGACAGGTACTGGTCATAGGCGGCCAGATCGAAGTGGCCGTGGCCGCTCAGGTTGAAGAGGATCACCCGCGCCTCCCCCGCCTCCCGGGCCGCCAGGGCCTCGTCGATGGCCGCCCGCACGGCGTGGGCCGACTCCGGCGCCGGGACGATCCCCTCCGCCCGGGCGAACTGGACCGCCGCCTCAAAGACCCGCGTCTGGTGATAGGCCCTGGCCTCCATGAGGCCGTCGGCCACCAGCTTGGATATGATGGGCGCCATGCCGTGGTAACGGAGGCCGCCGGCATGCAAGGGCGGTGGCATGAAGGTGTGGCCCAGGGTGTGCATCTTGATGAGAGGCGTGGTGCCCGCCGTATCGCCGAAGTCGTAGGTGTACTGACCGCGGGTCAGGGAGGGGCAGGCCTCCGGCTCCACCGCGATGAAGCGGGTCTTCTTCCCCAGGACGAGCCGCTCCCGCAGGAAGGGAAGGGCCAGCCCGGCGTAGTTGGAGCCTCCCCCCACACAGCCGATGACCACGTCCGGATAATCGCCCGCCATCTCCATCTGGCGCAGCGCCTCCAGCCCCACCACCGTCTGGTGCAGCAGGACGTGGTTCAGGACGGAGCCCAGGGAGTACTTGGTGTCCTCCCGGCTGGCGGCGTCCTCCACTGCCTCCGAGATGGCGATGCCCAGAGAGCCCGGCGACTCCGGGTCTCTCTCCAGGACCACCCTCCCGGACTGGGTATCCGGGCTGGGGCTGGGCACCACCTGGGCGCCCCAGGTCTCCATCAACACCCGCCGGTAGGGCTTCTGGTGATAGGAGACCTTCACCATGTAGACCTTCAGCTCCAGGCCGAAGAAGGCGCAGGCCATGGCCAGGGCGGAGCCCCACTGCCCGGCGCCGGTCTCGGTGGTGAGGCGCCTCACTCCCTCCGCCTTGTTGTAGTAGGCCTGGGCGACGGCCGTGTTGGGCTTGTGGGAGCCGGCGGGGGAGACGCCCTCGTACTTGTAGTAGATGCGGGCCGGCGTCTCCAGCGCCCGCTCCAGACGGCGGGCCCGATAGAGGGGAGTGGGCCGCCACAGGCGGTAGACCTCCCGGACCTCGTCCGGTATCGGGATGTAGCGCTCCCGGGAGACCTCCTGCTTGATGAGCTCCATGGGGAAGAGGGGCGCCAGCGCCTCCGGCCCTATAGGCTGGCCGGTGGCGGGATGGACAGGTGGGGGCGGCGGCTCTACGTCCGCCAGGATGTTGTACCAGTGAGTGGGCAGGCTGCCCTCGTCCAGGACGAACTTGTTACGCATGGCGCCCTCCTCGCACTGTCTCCTCGCTTAAAGTAGCCAGAGGCCCTCGCCCCTAGGGGCGAGGGCCTCCTCGCGGTGCCACCCTAGTTCCCGCCGTGCCCCGGCGGGCACTCCTTGCGGGCACGGCCAGCCGCGCCGCCACACGAAGGCGGCATAACGCCGGCCGGCGATGCCCTGGGCGGATAACGGCGCCCCACCCGTCCACGCCTACTGAGGGCGACCAGTCCGCCCCTTTCGGGTGGCGGCTCCCGGGCCCATTCGGCGGCGGCTGCAGCACCGGGCTCCCACCATGCGGGAGCGAGCCCCCGCAGCCCGGCTCTCTGGGCTGCGCTCAGCCGCTTACTAGCCCCGTTCGCAGCCTTTGGCCGTATATCCGATTTTGCTAGCTAAGTTTAGCAGCCACCCCGGCCGGTGTCAACGGGCCGCCTGAGAGGGGGCGGCGCTGCCCGCCCCATCGGCCTTGACGCCACTACCGGCCCCACAATATAATGACGCTGAGCCCCGACGGCCGTCGGGGCGTTTGTTCCATATAAATAGGGAGGTTACAGGGGAAGAGGTGTTCGCCATCGGCCTTACGGGAGGCCTGGGGTCGGGGAAGAGCACGGTGGCCGAGATGCTCCGCCAGAAGGGGGCTGCCGTCCTCAACGCTGACTTGCTGGGCCACAGAGTCTACGAGCCGGGCCGGGCGGCCTGGCAGGAGGTGGTGGAGGCCTTCGGCCAGCAGGTGGTGGCGGCCGACGGCACCATAGACCGCAAGCGGCTGGCCAGCATCGTCTTCGCCGACCCGGAGGCGCTGCGGCGGCTCAACGCCATCACCCATCCCCGTATCCGCGAGATGATCCAGGAGGGGCTGGCTGAGCTGGCCGCCCAGGGGACGGAGGTGGCGGTGGTGGAGGCCGCCCTCCTCCTAGAGGCCGGCTGGGACGACCTGGTGGACGAGGTCTGGGTGACGGTGGCACCGCCCGAGGTGGCCGCCCAGCGGGCGGCCGCTCGCAGCGGCATCCCCCTGGAGGAGGCCCTGGCGCGGGTCAGGGCGCAGATGAGCAACGAAGAGCGGGTCAGGCGGGCCCAGGTGGTCATCGACACCGATTGCTCCATAGAGGAGACCTGCCAGCAGGTGCACCAGGAATGGGAGAGGCTCCAGGCCCGCTTGCATGTCAAGGGTAGGTGATGGGAGAGATGCAGGGCAACGGCGGCTACCGGCAGTACGCCATCGAGGAGTACCTCATCGAGGACGAGCCCTTCTACGTCCCCGTGGCGGACGAGGTGGAGCTCTTCACGGCCGCCTACGAGCAGAAGATACCGGTGCTCCTCAAGGGGCCCACCGGCTGCGGCAAGACCCGTTTCGTGGAGTACATGGCCTACCGCCTGGGGCGGCCCCTCACCGTCATCAAGGACGTCACCGGCCGTGAGCCACCGCGCACCAGCCTGCCCCTCGTCACGGTAGCCTGCCACGAAGACCTGACCGCCAGCGACCTGGTGGGCCGCTACCTCCTGGAGGGAGAGACGACCCGCTGGATCGATGGCCCCCTCACCCGGGCGGTCAAGGCCGGCGCTATCTGCTACCTGGACGAGATCGTGGAGGCGCGCAAGGACACCACGGTGGTCATCCACCCCCTGACGGACCACCGGCGCATCCTGCCCATCGAAAAGCTGGGCCAGATAGTGGAGGCGCGGGACGGCTTCCTCCTGGTCATCTCCTACAACCCGGGCTACCAGAGCGCCCTCAAAGACCTGAAGCACAGCACTCGGCAGCGCTTCATGGCCATCGAGTTCAACTACCCACCTCGGGAGCTGGAGGCTAAAATAATAGAGCACGAGGCGGGCGTGTCTCGTGAGGTGGCGGAGTCCCTGGCCAAGCTGGGGGAGAAGGTGAGGAACCTCAAGGAGCACGGCCTCACCGAAGGGGCCAGCACCCGGCTCCTCATCTACGCCGGCAAGCTCATCGCCCGGGGGATACCGCCGCGGCGGGCCTGCCAGGTGGCGGTGGTCTGGGCCCTCACCGACGAGCACGACGTCCAGCGTAGCATCCAAGAGGTGGTGAACTCGATCTTTGAATAACAAAGGCGGTCAACGCGGCTTCGAGCAGTTGGAGAGGGAGCTCTCCTCCTTCTCCCCCTCCCTGGTGGCGGACTTCCGGCGCGCCCTCCCCAACATAGCCCCTCTGCTGGGGCCCGAGGAGACGGCCCGCTGGGCCCAGGAAGGGCTGGAGATGGCGCGCCAGGCCTGGCGGGCCTGGGAGGCCAGCGGCGAGTACTACCTGGCCTCCCCGCAGGTGGCGCGCGTCCTGGGCCCGCACGGCTTCTGGGAATGGGCGCGTCAGGGCAGGGAGCTGACCACCATCTCCTCCGCCCTGGCCGCCGCCTACTTCCGCGCCAGCCCGGCGTCCGTCCCCCTCCTGGGTCAGGAGGGGCTGGGCCGCTGGGTCACCCTGGGGCGGCAGCTCTACAAGGGTAGCTGGCGGTCCGCCTCCCTGGCCGTCCAGTTCTTCGAGCACAGCCCTGTCCTCCTCTCCCGCCTCTCCCTGGCCGAGGTGGGGATGCTGGTACGTTTCCTGGACATCCTCTGCGACCGCTCCTACGACCTGGCCGCCCACTGCCTGGGCGTGGCCCCTCACGTCCTGGAGCCGTTGCGGGACGAGGACCGCCTGGCCTTCCTGCGCTTCGCCGAGTCCCTGGCCAACGCCGGCTGGGCCGATGCCCGCTCCTACCTGGAGCGGGGCCCCACCCTCCTGGGCCAGATCCACCCCGAGCAGCGGAGCCGCTTCCTCCGCCTCGCCTCCTACGTCATCGGCCACGAGGGGCGACAGGCCTTCACCTACTTCGCCGAGGCGGCCCGCTCCCTGGCCCAGGTGACGCCGGAGGGACACGGCTACTTCATCAGCCTGGCCGAAGAGCTGGTCACCTACTCCCCGGTGGGAGCCATGGAGTTCCTCAAGTCCCTCCCCCGCGTCCTCTCCCGCCTGCGCGAGGACGAGGTGGCGGCCTGGCAGGCGGAGGGGCTGGCCCTCCTCCAGGTCAACCGCGAGGGAGGGGAGGCCTTCTTCCGCCTGGAGTCCATACGAGCGGAGGAGATGCTGGAGGCCCTCTCCTCCCGCCTGGACCTCAACCGCGTCAGTGGCGTCCTCCGCATGTACTGCAAAGCCCTCACCGGCGCCGACGTGGCCATCCATTCGGCGGAGGCGCTGGCGGAGAAGGGGATAGGCTGGGTACGGGCCGAGACCCCCACCACTGAGGGGACCGCCATCTACCTGCCGCCCGCGGTGCAGGAGTACGAGGACAAGCAGGAGAACTTCAACGTCTACAAGGTCTACGCCACCCACCAGGCGGGCCACCTGGAGTTCGGCAGCTTCCTCTTCCGCTTCGAGGGCGAGGGACGCCTCTTCCCCAACCGTCGCCGCCAGTGGGAGGAGGAGCGGCGCCAGCAGGGCCTCATCGACCCTGACCGCCCCCCCATCACCGACATGGAGCGCTTCTTCGACCTCTTCGACAACCGGCGGCTGGCGGAAGACCTCTTCACCATCGTGGAGGACAGCCGCATAGACGCCTGCATCCTCCGCGAATACGCGGGCATCCGCCAGATATACCGACGCATGCAGGAGCAGGAGCTGGCAGGCCGCCCGCCGGTCGATGAACTGCCCCTGCAGCAGGCCTTCATGGAGAACCTGGTGCGAGCCTCCCTGGGTGGTCAGGACCGCCTGGAGTGGCCGGACGGCCTCATGTCCCTCCTGGAGGAGGCCCTGGGCATCCTGCAGACCGTCCAGGCCCCGGAGGCCACCGTGGAGGACGCCGCCGAGGCTACCCTCCGCCTCTACGAGCTGGCCAGCTCCCTCCCCAACGTGTACCTGGAGCAGTCCCAGGAGGAGGGGGAGAGCCAGGAGGAGGAGTCCTCCCAGTCCTCCACCTCCATGGGGCAGGACGGCCAGCAGATGTTGCAGCAGCTACAGGGGCGGGGAGAGCAGCAGCCCTACCAGAGCCCTCAGCCGGTGGAGTTCCGCGGCGAGTTCAAGCCGGAGCTGGTCCAGCTCCTGGACAAGCTGCGGCAGGAGCAACGGGGAGAGCAGCAGTCCCAGCCCTCCCTCACTCAGGAGCAGGTGCAGGCCCTGCTGGAGAAGAGCCTGGAGATAGACCTGAAGGACTCCGGGGACGACCTGCAGCAATCGGCAGAGGCCTTCCTGGCCAACCTCCAGAAAGAGGTCTCCCAGCAGGAGCAGCAGGAGGCCCAGAAGCAGGGCCGGCGGGAGGTGCGGCGCACCAGCGGTCTCAGCACCCCCAGCACCGACGACCAGCCCCTGCCCCAGGAGCCGCGGCACTACTACTACGACGAGTGGGACTTCCGGGCCGGCGACTACAAGCCCCGCTGGTGCCGCATCGTCGAATACGTGGTGGGGGAGGGGACCACCGCCTACTTCGACCACACCCTGGCCCACTACGCCGCCCTCGCCGCCCAGACCCGCCGCCAGTTCGAGATGCTGCGGCCGGAGCTCTTCCGCAAGATCAAGCGCCTCCTGGACGGCGAGGACCTGGACATGGACGCCGTGGTGGACTACCTGGTGGAGCGAGAGGCCGGCGCCTCGCCCCCCGGCAAGATCTACTGGCGGCGCAACAAGGTGGAGCGGGACGTGGCCGTCTCCTTCCTGCTGGACATGAGCGCCTCCACCGACGAGGAGATCGTCAAGCACACCCGTCGCCTCCTGCACGACGACTTCGACGACGACCCCAGGCGCTACTTCGCCTGGTGGATGACGCGGCGGGCCCAGGAGATGATGACGCCGCCCAAGCGCATCATCGACGTGGAGAAGGAGAGCATCGTCCTCCTCATCCGCGCCCTGGAGACCATCGGCGATACCTACGGCATCTACGGCTTCTCCGGCTACGGACGGGAGAACGTGGAGTTCTACATCATCAAGGAGATGGACGAGCCCTTCTCCGAGCGGGTGAAGCGGCGCATCGACAAGATCGCCCCCGTGCGCTCCACCCGCATGGGGCCGGCCATCCGCCACGCCGCCTACAAGCTGGACCAGACGGACGCCAAGGTGCGCATCCTCTTCCTGGTCTCCGACGGCCGCCCCCAGGACCACGGCTACGGCCGCGACCGCACCGAGAAGGAGTACGCCATCCACGACACCCATATGGCCCTGCTGGAGGCCAAGCGCAAGGGGATCGTCCCCTTCTGCCTGACGGTGGACCGCTACGGCCACGATTACCTGAAGCAGATGTGTCAGGACATCGGCTACGCCGTGGTGCCGGACGTGGAGTCCCTCCCCTCCCGCATCACCCAGCTCTATCGCGAGCTGACCCGTTAGCGCCCGCCGGCCAGCGCCCCCGGCGACCGGGGCTCTCTGGAGCGTAAGACAGGGCGTGGTATCCTGGGAAAGCGGTCTCTATCCCCCCAGGAGGCGACCATGCTGGGCAGCGATTACACCTTTACCGTCCGTGTGGAATACCCGAACCGCCCCGGAATGCTGGGCAAAGTGGCCTCCGCCATCGGCGACGCCGGCGGCGATATCACCGCCGTGGACATGGTGCAGGCCAGCGCCCAGAGCATCGTCCGTGACTTCCTGGTGCGGGTCACGGACGACGAGCACGCCCGGCGGGTGGCGAATGAGCTCTCCTCCCTCCCCGATGTAACCGTCCACACCGTGGTCGACCGCGTCTTGGACCTGCACCGCGGGGGCAAGGTGCAGGTCCAGTGCCGACTGCCCGTGGCCACCCGTCAGGACCTCTCCATCGTCTACACGCCGGGGGTGGCCAGGGTGAGCCGGGCCATCGCCCGCTTCCCGGAGGCCGTCTGGGAGCTGACCGTCAAGGGCAACAGCGTCGCCATCGTCACCGATGGCTCCGCTATCCTGGGCCTGGGAGACCTGGGCCCGGAGGCCGCCCTGCCCGTGATGGAGGGCAAGGCGATGCTCTTCAAGGAGTTCGGCGGCGTGGACGCCTGGCCCATCTGTCTGGCCACCCAGGACGTGGACGAGATCGTCCGCACGGTGAAGCTGCTGGCCCCCGGTTTCGGCGGCGTCAACCTGGAGGACATCGCCGCCCCCCGCTGCTTCGAGATCGAGGCCCGCCTGCGGGAGGAGCTGGACATTCCCGTCTTCCACGATGACCAGGACGGCACGGCCGTGGTGGTGGTGGCCGCCCTCCGCAACGCCCTCAAGCTGGTGGGCAAGTCCCTGGAGGAGCTGCGCGTTGTCATCTCCGGGGCCGGGGCGGCCGGCGTCGCCTGCGCCAAGCTCCTCCTCTCGCTGGGTGTCAGGGAGATGCTGGTGGTGGACCGCCTGGGCATCATCTACGAAGGCCGCCGCGAGGCCATGAACCCCATGAAGGAGTGGCTGGCCCAGAACACCAACCGGGAGCGCCGGCAAGGCTCCCTGTCCGACGCCATGGAGGGAGCCGACTTCTTCCTGGGCGTCTCCTCCGCCGACCTGCTGACGGTGGAGGACATCAAGAAGATGAACCGTGACCCCATCGTCTTCGCCCTGGCCAACCCCGACCCGGAGATACGCCCCGAGTCGGCCTGGCCCCACGTGCGCATCATCGCCACCGGGCGCTCCGACTACGCCAACCAGATCAACAACGCCCTCTGCTTCCCCGGCCTCTTCCGGGGCGCTCTGGACGCCCGCGCCCGTGAGATCAACCTGGAGATGAAGCTGGCCGCTGCCGAGGCCATCGCCGCCGCCGTGGACGAGAGCGAGCTGACGGAGGAGTACATCGTCCCCAGCATCTTCAAGCGGGAGATGTTCCAGGCGGTGGCCCAGGCAGTGAAGGAGGCGGCCATCAGCACCGGCGTCGCCCGGGTGTAGGCCAGCGGCGAGCCCCGTCCCGCGGGGGAGCCGGCTAGCCGGCGGGGCGCTTCCGCGCCACTACCATGCCGGCCAGGAAGTAGAGGGCCGGCGTGGCCAGGCCCACCGTGGCGCCGCCAGCTACTATCAGTATGGCCCCCAGGCCCACGAGCAGGTCGGTGATACCGAAGCCCATCACCGCCAGGTTCAGGGCAGTGCGCAGGGCCACACCGTCTATGTACTGAGCGCGGCGAGGGTCCTCCCGTGGGGGCTGGCTGTAAGGCCCCCAGCGGCCCAGCGTGTGCTCATTTATGGCATCGGCCTGGGCCCGGGCCGTCTCGGCGTCCTCCACCAGGACGCCCGGTGTGCGGGCGTCCTGGCTGAGGAGACAGAGGGGCTTCCTCTCGCCCCTCAGGCGGAGGGCTGGCGCAGGAGGCGCAGGAGGAGGTCCAGGGCCATGGCGACAGCCCGCCGCTTGGCAGCCAGCCGCCCCTGGTAATAGGTGAAGCTGGCCGTCTGCGGGGCCACGCCGTCGTGCACGGCCACGTGGATGGTGCCCGGCGGCTTTCCCTCCAGGGGGTCGGGGCCGGCCACGCCGGTGATGCCCACGCCGATATCGGCCCCGGCCGTCTCGCGGGCGGCGCGGGCCATGTCTGCCGCCACCTCGGGGCTCACCACGCCGTAGGTCTCTATGAGCTCTCGCCTGACGCCCAGCGTCACCTTCGTCTCGGGCTGGTAGGCCACGTAGCCGGCCTTCAGATAGGCCGAGGAGCCGGGCACGTTGGTGATAGTGTCCGCCAGGAGCCCCCCGGTGCAGGACTCCATGAGGGCCAGCGTCAGGCCTCGCTCCTTCAGGAGGCGGCCCACCACCGCCTCCATGGTGTCGTCGTCCGTGCCCCAGATGAAGGGCCCCAGGATGGCCCGCACCTTCTCCTCCATGGGGGCGATGATGGCCAGCGCCTCCTCCCGGCTGGCAGCCTTGGCGGTGAGCCGCACATGGACGCCGTCCGGCCGGGCGTAGACACCGATGGTGGGAGCCGTGGACTTGAGCAGGTCTCCCAGGGCCTGGTCCAGGTGCCCCTCGCCGATGCCGAAGGTCTTCAGGGTGCGGGAGACGATAACCTGCCCCCCCGCCCGCCGGGCCAGTTGTGGCTCCACCTCCACCTCCCACATCCGCTGCAACTCCGGCGGCGGCCCGGGCATGGCGACGATGATGCGCCCATCCCGCTCCACCCACCAGCCGGGCGCCGTCCCCCGCGGGTTGGGTATGGCGCGGGCGGAGGGGATCAGCCAGGCCTGCTTGATGTTGCTCTCAGGCATGGTGAAGCCACGGGAGGCGAAGAACTCCCGCAGGTGCCGCTCCAGCTCCGGGTCTACGCGGGGCTCCTCTCCCAGCACGGCCGCTATGGCTTCCCGCGTCAGGTCGTCGTCGGTGGGGCCGAGACCGCCGGTGATGAGGGTCAGGTCGGAGCGGCCGAAGGCGCGCCCTATCACCTCCGTCAGGCGGCCCAGGTTGTCCCCCACCACCGTCATGTAGTAGAGGTCTATGCCCAGGGCGGGAAGGCGGGAGGCCAGGTAGTGGGAGTTGGTGTCCTGTATCTCCCCCAGGAGGATCTCGGTGCCGACGGCGATGATCTCTGCCCGCATTCCGGCCAAAGACTAGGCCCGGTCAGGGGCGCCCGTCAAGCCTTGAGGGCGGGCCACCAGCCGGGGGCCGTCTTCTCCTCGCTCCAGGTGTGGGACCACCGTCCAGGCGTCCAGTCGGGCGCAGTAGTCCACGTCCTCCCCCAGCCCCAGGGAGACCAGGTAGCGGCCGTGGGCAGCGCTCCTGAGGGCCTCCGTCAGCCCTCCGGCGGCCGCCAGGAAGGCGAGGCGGGCCAGCCGTGCCCCCTCGCCCAGGGCCGGGGCGGGGGTCCAGGCCAGGGCGGCGTCCACGATGGCCCCCGCCCCCAGCACGTCCTCCAGGGCGAGACGACGGCCCCCGCCCTCGCCGGCGCAGACCACCAGCAGGCCCGTTCCCCGGGCCGCCGCCTCCGTCAGGGCCGCCCGCGCCACCGCCCGACGGTTCAGCAGGCAGCCGACGAAGACGGCGGCTGCCCCCTCCAGCCGTCGCAGGAGGCGGGTGCCGTTGCTGGTGGTGAGGACGAGGCCGCGCCCCTCCAGGGACGTCGCCAGGAACTCCCGGGGCGAGTTGCCCAGGTCGAAGCCGCGGGGCGGCAGGCCGCCCCGCTCCCCGCAGAGGAGGTGATCCGGCAGGAGCCGTTTGAGGCGCCTCGCCTCGCCCAGGGAAGCCACCGGCAGGACGTGACGGGCGCCCCGGCCCAGGGCCACCGTCACTGTGGAGGAGGCCCGCAACACGTCCACCACTACGCAGACCTGGCCCACCGGCCGCACCGCAGGGGGCAGGAGGGCCACGTCCAGAGAGATGGCTTCGCCTTGACCGTGCCCAGCCACGCTACTATTATCGCCTCACGAGCGAGGGAGCGGTGCTGTAGATGGGCTTCCTGGAGCGGCTGCGGTCCGCCCAGGACCGCAACGAGAGCCTTCTTTGCCTCGGCCTCGACCCCGACCCGGACCGGCTGGAGGGGAGGCACATCCCCTCTTTCCTCCAGGAGATCGTCGAGGCGACGCTGGACCAGGTGTGCGCCTACAAGGTGAACCTGGCCTTCTTCGAGGCGCTCGGCCCCTCCGGGATGAACGTCCTCATGGAGTGCCTGGCCCCCGTGCCGCGGGAGGTGCCCATCATAGCCGATGGCAAGCGAGGCGACATACCCAACACCGCCCGCTTCTATGCCCGCGCCCTCTTCGAGGTCTACGGGTTCGATGCCGTCACCCTCAACCCCTACGGGGGGCGGGACTCCCTGGAGCCCTTCCTGGAATACGAAGGACGGGGCATCTTCATCTGGTGCCGCAGCTCCAACCCCGGCGCCGCCGATCTGCAGTCCCTCCCCCTGGCCGATGGCCGCCCCCTCTACCTGGCGGTGGCGGAGATGGCCCGCTCCCTGGCCGACAGGGGAGAGGTGGGGCTGGTGGTGGGGGCCACAGCGCCCGGGGAGCTGGCCCGGGTGCGCCAGGCCTGCCCGGAGCTGCCCATCCTCGTCCCCGGCATCGGGCCGCAGGGGGGAGACCTGGCGGCCGCCCTGGCCGGGGGGCTGGACGCCCAGGGCGGGGGGGTCATCATCACCGTCTCCCGTCAGGTGCTCTACGCCTCTTCGGGCCGCGATTTCGCCCGGGCGGCCCGCCGTCAGGCGGAGGCGCTGCGGGACGAGATCAACCGTCGTCGCGCCGAGGTCCTGGTCAGCAGACGGGGAGGCTAGAGGCCCACGGTGCGGGAGCTGGCGCTGGGCTGCATCGTCCGGCTGCGCAAGCCCCATCCCTGTGGCAGCCTGGAGTGGGAGGTGGTGCGCCTGGGGGCGGATATAGGGCTCCGCTGCCTGGGCTGCCGGCGCCGCGTCCTCATGCCCCGGGGCGAACTGGAGAGGCGCATCAAGGAGGTCAGGCCCCGGCGGCCGCACACCAGGGCGGAGGGGCCATGATAGTGCGCGGACCGCCCACCCAGCGAGAGCTCGTCCCGGTCCCCCTGCTGATGCAGGACCGGCGGCTCCTGGCCCTATGGCTGCTCCAGGGGCTCGCCCAGGTGGCCTACAGCGCCCTCCTGTTCACCCTGCTGATAGTAGTGCTGGAGCAGACTCGCTCCAGCACCCACACCGGGTTGCTGGTCCTCTCCTTCATCATGCCCTCGGTGCTGCTGGGGCCGCTGGTGGGGGTGCTGCTGGACCGCTGGCCCAAGGACCGGATCCTCTTCGTCACCAGCCTCCTGCGGGCGGCGACCTGCGTCCTCTACCTCCTCTTCCACAGCAACGTGTGGGCCATCTATGGCCTGAGCCTGGTCTTCTCGGGGGCCTCCCTCTTCTTCAATCCCTCCGTCATCGCCCTGATACCGGCGCTGGTGCCCCAGGAGCGGCTGGTGAGCGCGAACAGCCTGTACAACTTCACGGTGACGGCGGCCCAGTTGCTGGGGATGGTCTTCCTCGCTCCCGTAGCGCTGAAGCTGGGCGGGGACCGAGGCGCAGAGGCGATGTTCATCATCGGCGGGGCGATGCTGCTGGGCTCCGCTCTTCTGGCCCTCGGGCTGGCCCGCCGCGGCGTGGGGGCAGGCGCCCGCAGCACCCTCCCCGTCTTCCGGGACATGCCGGGAGAGCTGCGGGAGGTCATCGGCCTGCTACTGCGGGACCGTCCCTCGGCGCTGGCCCTGCTCCAGCTCACCACCAGCCAGACCCTGGTGCTCCTCTTCGCCACCCTGATACCTCGCTACATGGACGATATCCTGGGCGTAGCACCGGACAACGCCGCCTTCGTCTTCGCTCCCACGGGCATCGGCGCCCTGGTAGGACTACGCTTTCTCCCCTGGGCGGCCAGACGGCTCAGCAAGAGCCAGTTGGTGGCGGCGGGAATGCTGGGGATCGCCCTGAGCCTACTGGCCCTGGCCCTGGTGCAGCCCCTGGCCGTGGCCATGGCGGCGGCGCCGGACCCCCTCCACCCGGAGCGACTGCTGGGCCTCTCCCTGCTCCAGCTGCTGACGATGGTCTTCGCCGGGCCGCTGGGCTTCAGCTACGCCTTCCTCAACGCCCCCGCCCAGACCGTCCTCCACGAGCGGGCGCCGCCCCATATGCGGGGACGCATCTTCACCCTCCAGGCGATACTGGCCAACTTTCTGGCCCTCCTGCCCGTCCTCTTCATAGGCGGCCTGACGGACATACTGGACAGCCTGGCGGGCCCGCCCGGGGTGACCATAGTCATGCTCATCATCGCCTTCGCGGTCACGGGGATCGCCGTCCTGAGCTTGCTGGAAGGGGAGACTAGACCACCGCGAAGGCGTCCCGCTTCGGTTGACAGGGCGGGCAGGTTTGGCTAGAATGCCGGTGCACCCTTGGTGCAGGGGGCGATAAGGCGTGATCGAGATGGTAGTTGACAGCGTGCGGGTCAGCCTGGTGAACTACCAGCGCGTCGTCATCCTGAAGGAGAAGCACGCCGACAGGTACCTGCCCATCTGGATCGGCCCTGCGGAGGCGGACGCCATCGCTGTTCGTCTGCAGGAGGTGGCCGTGGCCCGTCCCCTGACCCACGACCTGCTCCGCTCCGTCATCGAGGCGCTGGGGGCCACCGTCAGCTACATCGTCGTCAACGACCTGGCCAACGACACCTTCTACGCCAAGATCTATCTGGACACCAACGGGCGGCTGCTGGAGATAGACTCCCGCCCCAGCGACGCCATAGCCCTGGCGGTGCGCACCCTCTCCCCCATCTACGCCGAAGAGTCCGTCCTCGAGAAGGCCGGCGTGCGGCTGGACGAGGAGGGCCAGCTCCTGGAGGAGGGAGGGGAGCGCAAGAGCGCCGAGGCCGCCAAGGAGATAACGGCCGAGGAGCTGGAGAAGCTCTCTCCCTTCCGGGAAGTGATCGAGAACCTGGACCTGGACGACTTCGAGCAGCGTCCCGAGTCCTGACAGCGAGGCCCACAGTAGATCAGGCGACGTCCCCCGCTGGAGGGGGACGCTTAATGTTGGGCAGGGTGGGTTGGCCTTAGTGGGAGGTCGTGATACAATTCACGTGGCCGGCCTCCCGGGGCGCTAGCGATGGGACGGCTACCGCCCACGGTGCGCCTGGTGGGGCTGGGCTGGTACGTGGCGCTGTCCATAGCGCTGGGTATCGGTGGGGGAGTGTTGCTGGACACGTGGCTGGGGACGCGCCCGGCCCTGACCCTGGGGGGGCTGTTCTTGGGGCTCACGGTGGCCTTCTGGGGCAGCTACCGGATGCTGAACGAAGCGCTGAGACCCAAAAGACCTGAGGACGACACGGAAGGCAAATGAAGGGACGCGGTCGGCTGATAGCCCTGGGCGCCGTCCTGCTGGCTATTCTGGGATTCGTCTTCCTGAGAGGCCCCAGCCCCCACATCCAGATCAGGCCCGAGGTCCTGGCCGATCTCGGGCTTTTCCAGCTCACCAACACCATGCTCACCGGCTGGGTGGTGGTGGCACTGATGGTGCTCATCGTCTTCCTGATGACCCGCCGGTGGGAGCTGGTGCCCCGCGGCCCCCAGAACGTCCTGGAGGCCATCATCGAGGCCTTCTACAACCTGGTGGTCAACGTAGTGGGAGAGAAGAACGGACGACGCTTCTTCCCCGTGGTGGCCACCATCTTCTTCTTCATCCTCTTCGCCAACTGGTTCGCCCTGACGCCCATCTTCAACGTCATAGGGCTCGTCAAAGAGGTGCACGTGGAGCCCACGGCGGCCGAAGAGGAGCCCCACGAGGGCACCGCCTTCGTCATGGAGCGGCTGGACGTCGGGCCCCTGACCATCGCCTACACCGACTTCTCCGGCGTGGGCGACTGGCAGGGCGAGGCCGTCCACCTGGACGAGCCCGATGCGGCGGCCAAGATCGAGGAGAAGACCTCCCAGGGGAAGCTGGTGGGAGAGTTCTTCCCCTTCCTGCGCAGCCTCAACACCGACGTCAACACCCCTCTGGCCCTGGCCCTGGCCTCCGCCATCGCCGTGGAGTTCTGGGGGATAAGCGCCCTGGGGCTGGGGGCCTACGGTAGCAAGTTCTTCAACTTCCGCCGGCTGCGCCAGGGGCTCCTGAGCTTCAAGCCCTCTCTCATCTTCGAGGGCGCCATCGACGCCTTCGTGGGCTTCCTGGAGCTCATCTCCGAGCTGGTGCGGATCATCAGCTTCACCTTCCGTCTCTTCGGCAACATGTTCGCCGGGGAAGTGGTCATCCTGATGTTCACCTTCCTGACCCCCCTGCTCCTGACCCTTCCCTTCTACGGCCTGGAGCTCTTCGTAGGGGTCATCCAGGCGTTCATCTTCGCCATGCTGACGCTGGTCTTCGGCAGCATGGCCGTCTCCCACGGCGAGGCCCACGGTGAGGCGGGAGCGGAGGAGCACATGGGCGAGGCAGCGCCGACACTGGCCGCGTCAACGGAGAGATCGAGTCACCATTAATGCACTAAGGAGGTGCCCGATGGACTGGTTCCTCGCCGTAGCAGGACCCCTGACGGACGCCCTGAGGGTGGCCGCCCAGGAGCAGACCAACATCGTCCTCTCAGACGAGGGGCTGCGCTTCCTGGCGGCTGGCCTGGCCATGGGGGTGGGGGCCATCGCCCCGGCGCTGGCTATCGGCAACCTGGTGGGGAGGGCCATGGAGGCGCTGGGGCGCAACCCCGAGGCCCAGCCGGCCATCCAGACCAACATGATCCTGGGGCTGGCCTTCGCCGAGGCCATCGGCATCTACGCCCTGGTGACGGCCGTCATGATCGGCTTCGTCTTCTAGGCGAGCGAGGGGATGTGAAGGCATGCCTTTGCCCTTCCTGCAAGGCTTCGTAGAAGGGCTCAGGGCTCTGGGCATCAACCTGCCCAGCCTGCTGGCGCAGCTCATCAACTTCACCATCCTCCTGGTGGTGCTGTATTTCCTGGCCTACAAGCCCGCCCTCCGCTACCTGGACGAGCGAAGGCGCCGCATCCAGGAGGGGCTGGAGGCCTCAGAGGAGGCCAAGCGCCGGCTGGCCCGCACTGAGGAGGAGGTGCAGGCCCAGCTGGAGCGGGCCCGCCAGGAGGGGCAGGCCCTGGTGGCCCAGGCCCAGCAGGTGGCCAACCGCATCCAGGAGGAGGCGCGGGCGCAGGCCCGCCGGGAGGCGGAGCAGCTCCTGGCGCGGGCCCGTAGCGAGATCCAGCTGGAGCGGGACGCCGCCATCGCCGAGTTGAGGCGAGAGTTCGCCGACCTGACGATCCGTGCTGCCGAGCGGGTGATCCGGCAGAGCCTGGACAGGGAGGCCCACCGGCGGCTCATCGAGGAGACCCTGGCCCAGGCCGCCCTACCTGACGGCGGCGGAGGGGACAGGACAGGGTGATCCGGCAGACCGCAGCCCGACGCTACGCCGAAGCCGTCTTCCAGATCGCCAAGGAGAGGGGGCAGATGGCGGAGTGGGCGGAGGCCCTCTCCGCCATGGTCCAGTTCTTCAGCCATCCGGACGTGGCCGCTCTCATGGAGAGCCCCCGCATCCCCGTCACCACCAAGCTGCAACTGGTGGAGGAAGGGCTGGGGGGCCTGGACAGTCACGTCCTCAACCTGGCCAGGCTCCTCATCGCCAAGGGGCGGACGGCCCTCGCCCCCCAGATCGCCCAGGTCTACCGGGAGATGCTGGACGAGGAGCAGGGGATAGCCCACGTGCGAGTGAAGACGGCCGTCCCCCTCACCGACGAGGAGAGGGAAGCGCTGGCCCAGCGATTGCAGCAGCTTACAGGCCGTCGCGTCGTCCTGGAGACGGAGGTGGACGAAGGGATCATCGGCGGGCTGGTGGTCCAGATAGGCGACCGCATCATTGACGGCAGCACGCGGAGCCAGCTCCTGGCCCTGCGCCGCCAACTGGAGGAGGCGAGGGTATAGGCAGGCCGCGGCCCGCCCGGTGGTATCCTGGGATGAAGGGGCGGCCCCTGGCGGGGCCTGGCCCTGACGCCAGGGCGGGGAACGGCCCGCCCTGTAGGGACGTCCCTGGAGAGTCCGGGGCAAAGAGGGGGTAATCATGGCAGTCAGACCTGAGGAGATAGCGTCTATCATCCGCCGCCAGATAGAGGAGTTCGACGCCACCGTCACGGCGGCCGAGGTGGGCGTCGTCGTCGAGGCCGGCGATGGCATCGCCCGTATCTACGGCCTGCGCAACTGCGCCTACAGCGAGGTGCTGGAGTTCCGGGACGGCACCCTGGCCCTCGCTCTGAACCTGGAGGAGGACACGGTAGGCGCCATCATCCTGGGCGACTTCACCCACATCAAGGAGGGGGACGAGGTCCGCAGCACCGGCCGCATCATCGAGGTCCCGGTGGGCGATGGCCTCCTGGGACGAGTGGTGGACCCCCTGGGCCGCCCCCTGGACGGCAAGGGGCCCATCCGTTACGAGAAGACACGTCCGGTGGAGCGCATCGCCCCCAACGTGGTGGTGCGGCAGAGCGTCAACACCCCCGTCCACACCGGCATCAAGGCCATCGATGCCATGATCCCCATCGGCCGTGGCCAGCGGGAGCTCATCATCGGCGACCGCTTCACCGGCAAGACGGCCATCTGTCTGGACACCATCATCGCCCAGAAGGGGGGCGACCTCCTGTGCATCTATGTGGCCATCGGCCAGCAGGCGTCCAAGGTGGCGCAGGTGGTGGCTACCCTGGAGGAGTACGGTGCCATGGAGCACACCATTGTGGTGGCGGCCAACGCAGCCGACCCGGCCGCCCTCCAGTACCTGGCACCCTACGCCGGCTGCGCCATGGGCGAGGAGTTCATGGAGCAGGGCCGGGACGCCCTCATCGTCTACGACGACCTGACGAAGCACGCCTGGGCCTACCGTGAGATCTCCCTCCTGCTGCGGCGGCCTCCCGGCCGCGAGGCCTACCCGGGCGACGTCTTCTACCTCCACTCGCGGCTGCTGGAGCGGGCGGCCAAGCTGGCGCCGGAGTACGGCGGCGGCTCCCTCACCGCCCTGCCCATCATCGAGACCCAGGCAGGCGACATCTCCGCCTACATCCCCACCAACGTCATATCCATCACCGACGGCCAGATCTACCTGGAGACGGACCTCTTCAACGCCGGCATCCGCCCCGCCATCAATGCCGGCCTCTCCGTCTCCCGCGTCGGCGGCGCCGCCCAGACGCGGGCCATGCGCAAGGTGGCGGGCGGCCTCCGTCTCTCCCTGGCCCAGTACCGGGAGCTGGCCGCCTTCGCCCAGTTCGGCACCAGCGAGCTGGACGTGGCCACCCGCCGCCAGCTGGAGCGAGGACAGCGGCTGACGGAGGTCCTGAAGCAGCTCCAGTTCCAGCCCCAGAAGCTGTGGCAGGAGGTCACCATCATCTACACCGGTATCCATGGCTACCTGGACGACGTCCCTGTGGCCAAGGTCCGGGACTTCGAGGTGGCCTTCCATCGCTTCCTGGAGAGCAACCACCCGGAGATAGTCCAGGCCATCGAGGAGAGCAAGGACCTGACGCCGGAGACCGAGGAGGCGCTGCGGGCGGCCATACGGGAGTTCAAGGAGACGGTGCCCTACTAGGAGGGAGCGCGGGCGGCCGTCTCCCCCGGCCGGCACGATATGGGCTAGACTAGGGGCGTGTCAGGACGGGAGGCAGACAGGACTGAGGAGGTATGAGACGCGGAGGGACGAGGCACTGTCAGCGCCGCCAGCAGGTAGAGCGTAGGTCTCTTGCAGGAGGGGAGCCATGGTAGACTACAGCCGCTATCAGTTCCTGAAGGTAGAGAAGGACGGCAACGTTGCCATCGTCACCCTCAATCGGCCCGAGGTGCTGAACGCCATCCACGCCGCCCTCCACCGCGAGCTGGAGGACGTCTTCGTGGACCTCAACGAGGACCGCGAGGTGGGGGCCATAGTGCTGACGGGAGCTGGCCGCGCCTTCTCCGCCGGCGGCGACGCCCGCGCCATGTCCGACCGCACCCTGGACGAGGCGTTGGGCGGCGGTGCCTCCCTGCCTCTGGGGCGGGCGCGGCGCCTCATCCTCAACATGCTGGAGGTGGAGCAGCCCATGATCGCCGCCGTCAACGGGCCGGCGGCGGGGCTGGGCGCCACCATCGCCCTCTACTGCGACATCGTCGTCATGGCGGAGGGCGCCCGCATCGGCGATACCCACGTCCGCATGGGGCTGGTGGCCGGGGACGGCGGCGTCCCCATCTGGCCCCTCCTGGTGGGCATCAACCGCGCCAAGGAGCACCTGATGCTGGGCACCCTGCTGGACGCCCGAGAGGCGGAGCGCATCGGCCTGGTGAACCACGTCGTCCCGCCGGACCAGCTCATGCCCACCGCCCTGGACCTGGCGCGGCGGCTGGCCAACGGCCCCCGCAAGGCCATCCAGTGGACCAAGTTCGCCCTCAACAAGTGGCTGCGGGACAGCGTCAACCTGGCCATGGACACCTCCACCCTGCTGGAGGCCATGACCATGGCCAGCGAGGACCACAAGGAGGCAGCGCGCGCCTTCGTGGAGAAGCGGGAGCCCCGCTTCACCGGGCGCTAGAGCACCTGTCCGGCCATGGCTAGCCTGAGGCAGATCCGCCGACGCATCCGCTCCGTCCAGAACATCGCCAAGGTCACCCGGGCGATGGAGCTGGTGGCCGCTTCCAAGATGCGGCGCGCCCAGGCGGCCGCCCTGGCCGCCCGCCCCTACGCCGAGCGGCTGCGCTGGGTCATAGCCGACCTGGCCGAGACCATCCCCCTCATGGAGCCGGAGCGACTCCACCCGCTGCTGCAACGCCGCCCCGAAGTGCGGGCCGTGGAGCTCATCCTCATCACCCCGGACCGCGGCCTCTGCGGCGGCCTCCCCACCAACATGAACCGAAGGGCCGGCCAGTTCGTCCTGGAGCAGGGGAAGCCGGTGCGCATCGTCGCCGTGGGGCGCAAAGGGCGGGACTTCTTCCGTCGCCTGGGGCAGAACGTGGTGGCCGAGTTCATCGGCCTGGGCGACCGCCCCACCTATGAGGACGTCCGTCCTATCGCCCAGATCGCCATCCAGGACTACATCAACGGCGAGGTGGACGAGGTCTATGTCCTCTACCCGCTCTTCGTCAGCACCACGGTGCAGCGGCCTGAGGTGGTGAAGCTCCTGCCCGTGGAGCCGCCCCAGGAGGCGGCCACCTGGGGGATAGACTACATCTACGAGCCGGACCGGGAGACGGTGCTGGCGGAGCTCCTGCCTCGCTACGTGGAGCGTCAGGTCTACGAGGCGGTGCTGGAGGCGGTGGCGAGCGAGCAGTCCGCCCGCATGGTGGCCATGCGCAACGCCACCGACAACGCCAACGAGCTGATCCGCGAGCTGACCCTGGTCTACAACAAGGCGCGCCAGGAGACCATCACCAAGGAGCTACTGGAGATCACCAGCGGCGTGGAGGCGCTGGCCGCCTCCCGCGCCTAGAGGAGCGAAGACCTACCTCAGAAGGGGGCAAGGTAGATGGCCAAGGGAACACGGGGACGCGTAGTGCAGATCATCGGCACGGTGGTGGACGTGGAGTTCCCGCCGGAGGAGCTGCCGGAGATCAACAACGCCATCGAGATCGACGCCGGAAACGGAGCTAAGTTGGTGGCCGAGGTGGAGCAGCACCTGGGCAACAACTGGGTGCGCACCCTGGCCATGGGCAGCACCGACGGCCTCCGCCGCGGCGCCGAGGCGGTGGACACCGGGGCGCCCATCGCCGTGCCGGTGGGGCGGGCCTGTCTGGGCCGCCTCTTCAACGTCCTGGGGGAGCCCCTGGACAACCTGGGCGAGGTGCAGGCCGAGGAGCGCTGGCCCATCCACCGACCGCCGCCACCCCTGGAGGAGCGGACCACCGTCCCCCAGGTGCTGGAGACGGGCCTCAAGGTGATAGACCTCATAGCTCCCTTCACCAGGGGCGGCAAGGTGGGCGCCTACGGCGGCGCCGGCGTGGGGAAGACCGTCATCATCATGGAGCTGATCCGCAACATCGCCACGGAGCACGGCGGCTTCTCCGTCTTCGCCGGCGTGGGCGAGCGCTCCCGCGAGGGGAACGACCTCTGGCACGAGATGCGGGCCTCCGGCGTCATCGACAAGACAGTGCTGGTCTTCGGCCAGATGAACGAGCCGCCCGGCGTGCGGGCGCGCGTGGGCCTCACCGGCGTCACCATGGCCGAGTACTTCCGCGACGTGGAGGGACAGGACGTCCTCCTGTTCATCGACAACGTCTACCGCTACATCCTGGCCAACATGGAGGTCTCGGCCCTTCTGGGCCGCATGCCCTCGGCCGTGGGCTACCAGCCCACCCTGGCCACCGACATGGGCGAGCTGGAGGAGCGCATCACCTCCACCCGCCGCGGCTCCATCACCTCCTTCCAGGCCATCTACGTCCCCGCCGACGACTACACCGACCCGGGTATCGTCACCACCTTCGGCCACCTGGACGCCGTCATCGCCCTGGAGCGCTCCATCGCCGAGCAGGGCCTCTACCCGGCGGTGGACCCCCTGGCCAGCTTCTCCCGCATCCTGGACCCCCGCATCGTGGGAGACGAGCACTACACGGTGGCCCGCGAGGTGCAGCGAGTCCTCCAGCGCTACAAGGACCTGCAGGACATCATCGCCATCCTGGGGATGGAGGAGCTCTCGGAGGAGGACAAGATAACGGTCATGCGGGCCCGCAAGATCCAGCGCTTCCTCTCCCAGCCCATGTTCGTGGCGGAGGCCTTCACTGGCCGGCCGGGCCGCTACGTCCCCATCCGGGAGACGGTGCGGGGCTTCAAGGAGATCCTGGAGGGCAAGTGGGACCACCTGCCCGAGCAGGCGTTTTACATGGTGGGGACCATAGACGAGGCGGCGGAGCAGGCGGAGCGCATGGCCAAGGAGGCCGCCGTCTAGGGAGCTGTCATGGCCAAGCTCAAGGTAGAGATTATCACCGCCGAGCGGGTGGTCTACTCCGCCGAGGACGTGGACCGGGTCACGGCGCCCGGCGTCATGGGCGAGCTGACAGTGCTGCCCCGCCACGCTCCCCTCATGACCATGGTCCAGCCGGGCCTGCTGCGCATCGTCCGCGGTGGCGAGGAGGAGGAGATGGCCATCCACGGCGGCTTCCTGGAGGTGCGGGACAACCGCGTCACTGTCCTGGCCGACGCCGCCGAGCGGGCCGAGGAGATAGATGTAGAACGGGCGGAGGCCGCCCGGCGCCGCGCCCAGGAGCGACTGGCCCAGGCGCACGTGGAGGAGATGGAGCGGGCGGCGCTGGAGGCGTCCCTGCGGCGCGCCCTGGCCCGCCTCCGCGTCGCCGAGCGACGTCGCCGCCGGGGCGCCGGCCCGGGGCCGACGCCGGGCAGGTGAGCAGAGGGGCATGCCCTTGCGGCCATCCTCCGCTGCCAGCGTAGGGCGGGCCGAGGGCTTCCTGGCCATCGAGGGTGGCAGGCCCCTCAAGGGCATCGTCCACGTGAGCGGCTCCAAGAACGCCGCCCTGGGGGCTATGGCCGCTGCCCTCCTGGTGGAGGAAGAGTGTTACCTGGAGAACGTCCCCAACATCGGGGACGTGGCGGCCATGGCGGAGGTGCTGCGCAGCCTGGGTGCCCGCGTGGAGGAGGCCGGCCCCCATCGCCTGCGCATAGACGCCAGCCGCATCCACTCCCTATCGCCCCCATCTGAGCTGGTGGCCAACCTGCGGGGTAGCTTTCTGGTGATGGGGGCGCTGCTGGGCCGCTTCGGCAACGCCGCCTGCGCCCCGCCCGGGGGAGACGTCATAGGCCAGCGTCCCATAGACGTCCATCTGAAGGGGTTCGAGATGCTAGGGGCGCGCCTGTGGCGGGAGGGGGACAAGTTTGTGGCCCGCAGCGAGGGGCTACGGGGCGCCCGCCTCTTCCTGGACTACCCCTCCGTCCTGGGCACCCAGAACCTGATGCTGGCCGCCGCCACCGCCCGGGGGCGGACGGTCATCGTCAACGCCGCCGCCGAGCCGGAGGTGGTGGCCCTGGCCGATATGCTGAACCAGATGGGGGCCTGCATCAGGGGCGCCGGCACCCACACCATAGAGGTGCAGGGGGTGGAGCGGCTGCGAGGGGTGACGCACCGCATCATACCGGACCGCATAGAGGCCGGCACCTTCGCCATCGCCGCCGCCATCACCGGGGGCGATGTCGAGGTGCGGGGGCTGGTGCCGGAGCACCTCTGCTCCCTCGTCCACAAGCTGCAGGAGGCGGGAGTGGAGGTGGAGGAGGGAGAGGACTGGCTACGGGTGCGGCGCCGCGGCGAACTGCGCCCCCTCACCATCCAGGCCCTCCCCTACCCCGGCCTGGCCACCGACCTGCAGGCGCCCGTGGCCGCCCTCCTCACCCAGGCCCGGGGCGTCAGCTACGTGCACGAGCGGGTCTTCGACAACCGCCTGCTCTACGTGGGGGAGCTACGCAAGATGGGGGCGGAGGTGGTCACCACCGGCACCACCACGGCCATCATCACCGGCCCCACCCCCCTCATGGGCGCCCGAGTCCGCGCTCTGGACGTCCGGGCCGGGGCGGCCCTCGTTCTGGCGGGGCTGGTGGCCCGCGGCCGCACCGAGATCACCGATATCTACCACCTGGAACGGGGATACGAAGAGCTGGACACCAAGCTGCGCGGCCTGGGCGCTGTAGTGGAGCGGGTGGTGGCCTAGGCCGGCCGCTGGCAGCGGACAGGGGGCGGCAGAGAGGACTAGGAGGTAAGCCCAGATGCTGGCCAAGTGCATCGGCGTCGACCTGGGGACAGCCAACGTCCTGGTCTATGTGAAGGGCCGGGGCATCGTCATCAACGAGCCGTCCATCGTCGCGGTGGCCCTCAGGGACAACAGCATCGTGGCCGTGGGCCGGGAGGCCCGGGAGATGGAGGGACGGACGCCGGAGGCGATCCAGGTGATCCGGCCCATGCGTCACGGCGTCATCGCCGACTACCTGACGACGGAGGCGATGCTGCGTTACTTCATCGGCAAGGCGGTGGGGCGCTTCTCCTTCGTGAAGCCGGAGGTGGTCATCTGCGCCCCCGCCGGGGCGACGGGCGTGGAGCGACGGGCGGTGCAGGAGGCCTGCGAGGCGGCCGGCGCCCGTCGGCCGGCCAACGTCATACCGGAGCCGCTGGCCGCCGCCCTGGGCGCCCGCGTCCCCATTGACGAGGCGCGTGGCCATATGATAGTAGACATCGGCGGCGGGCGCACCGAGGCGGCTGTCATCTCCCTCTACGGCATCGTGGCCAGCGAATCGGTGCGGGTGGCCGGCGACCGCTTCGACGAGGCTATCGCAAATTATGTCAAGCGACGCTACAACCTGATCATCGGCGACCGCACAGCGGAGGAGATCAAGATCGCCATCGGCACCGCCCTGCCCCTGGAGGAGGACATTTCCTACCAGGTGCGGGGCCGCGACCTGATAACCGCCCTCCCCAAGACCATCACCATCACGGCCAACGAGGTGCACCAGGCGCTGCAGGACTCCCTGCAGGCAGTGGTGGGGGCGGTGCGCGCTGTCCTGGAGCGGACGCCTCCCGAGCTGGCCTCGGACATCGTGGACCGCGGGATCGTGCTGGTGGGGGGAGGAGCGCTCCTGCGCCACATGGACCGGCTGCTGACGCGGGAGATCGGCGTCCCCTGCTACGTGGCCGACAATCCGCTGGAGTGCGTGGCCCTGGGCGCCGGGATAGCCCTGGACCACCTGGACCTCATCCGGCGGGCGATGCCGCCCCAGGAGGAGTGGGCGGTGGCCCTCTAGCCGCCCACCTGGCGGGCGGTCAGGCTGCCCTCGCGCTGCTGCTTCAGGTAATAGGTCATCCCCTGGAGCACCAGGACGGGGTCTATGCGCCGTATCTGGACGCCTTTGGGGACGCGGGCGGTTATGGGGGCGTAATTGAGGATGGCCCGGACGCCGGCCCGCACCAGGCGGTCTATCACCTCCTGGGCCGCCCGGGCGGGGACGGCGACGACGCCTATGTCCACCGGCTCCTCGGCCAGGACCTTCTCCAGCTCGGCCACGTCCCGGACGATGACGCCGTTGGTCTGTTGGCCGATGATGGCGGGGTCGCTGTCGAAGGCGTGGACGACTCGGAACCCCTGGGAGGCGAAACCCTCGTAGCCGATGATGGCCCGTCCCAGGCGCCCCACGCCCACCACAGCGATGCGCCACTGCCGGTCCAGCCCCAGGATCTGGCGCAAGGCCTCCCGCAGGACGCGCACGTTGTAGCCCCGGCCCTGCTTCCCGAAGCGACCGAAGTAGCTCAGGTCTTTGCGGATCTGGGCTGGCGTCACTCCCAAACGCTGCCCCAGCTCCTGCGAGCTCACCACCTGCCGCCCTTCCTGCTCCAGATGCTCAAGCGCCCGCGCATACAGGGGAAGCCTGTCTATCACTACCGACGGTATGTCCAATTCCCCACCTCAGCACCAGGTTGGATAGCATTTTTCAATGTCTAAACAATTTGCCTTTTGTGGGATATATAACACTAGCCCCGTCCTGGGTCAATAGGGGACAGGACGCCCCTTAGGAAGCTCTCGATAGCCGCCGCAAGCTCTTCCGGTCTCTGCAGCGGGACGTCGTGCACCGTGTCCTCCAGCCACAGCACCCGCGCCCGCGGCAGGAGCCGCTGGGCCTGGCGCACTCCCTCCTCCTTGAGGAGGAGCCAGCGCCGCTCTCGCTCCCGGCGCGGCTCCTCCCGCGCTGCCACCAGCAGCACGGGGCAGCGGACGTGAGGGTAGAGCTGGGAGGGCCGCTGTTCGTATAGCCCCTGCAGGACGCGTCGATGGTTCTCGCGGCGCAGGCGAGGTCGGATGGTGCCATCCCCCTGCACCTCCACCAGGGAGCGGGCCACCTCCTCCACCGCCGGCGACCAGAAGGAGGCGTAATAGAGGCGGCCCTGGGCCAGAAAGGCGTCCAGGGTCAGCCCGTCCAGGCGCGGCGGGGCCAGCTCTCGCCAGACCTCCTCCCAGGGGAGCCAGGACGAGAGCTCGAGGAAGCCTCCGTCCACCAGCACCAGGGCAGGGAAGGGCCGCCTCAGGGCGCACTCAAGCGCCACGTGGGCGCCCCAGGAGTGCCCCACCAGGACGGCCGTCTCCATGCCCAGCGCCTCCAGGGCGGCCAGGACATCGCCGGCCACGGTGGGGAGGTCGTACCCCTCGTCCGGCTGCTGGCTGAGTCCGTGCCCCCGCAGGTCCAGCCCCACGACGCGAAAACTGCGGGCCAGCCGGGGGGCCACCATATCCCATATGCGGCAGGTGGAGGCGAGGCCGTGGAGAAGCAGGACGGGGTGGCCAGAGCCACCCCAGTCCCGGTAGTGCAGGCGGAGGCCGTTGACCTCCAGGAAACCGTCCCCGCTCATGGGGTCAGATGCGGTGCAGCTCCTCCACCAGGCGCTGCAGGGTGCCCTCGTCCAGGCCGGCCCCGCGGGAGGTCAGCCACTCCAGGCTGATGGTGGTGGCGACGCCGCCCCAGCGCTCCTTCACCTGGGCGGCGATCTCGTCCGGCGTGCCGACGATGGCGAACTCCTGCAGCATTTCGTCCGTTATCTCCTCCGCCATCTCTCGCCACTTACCCTCCAGAGAGAGCTGGTGCAATCGCAGCCCCAGCTCCTCCCAGCCGTGGACGCCCAGCACCCCGTGGTAGGTGCGCGTCGAGCCGTAGAAGGCGATCTGACTCTTCACCGGCTGCTTCGCCTTCTCCAGCTCCTCCCGGTTGCGCCCCACCACAAAGAAGCAGGAGGCGACGATGTCTACGTCCTTCAGGCTGCGGCCGGCCTTACGGGCGCCGGCCTCCATGTTGGGCAGGATGACCTCCCGCGTGTACTTGACGGTGTTGAGGGGGTGGAGGCGGACGCCATCGCACAGCTCCCCCGCCAGGCGACACATGTAGGGGTTGACGGCGGAGATGTAGAGGGGAACGTTAGGATGCTCTATAGGCCCCGGGTTGAACATAGGGGTGATGAGGGTGAACTGATAGTACTTGCCCTGGAAGTCCGCCCGGGCGCCGGTCTGAAAGCTGTTGAAGATGGCCTTGAGGCAGAGGAGGTATTCCCGCAGGCGGGGGCCCGGCGGGCCCACCCAGGGGGTGGAGTAGCGCCGCTCGTTGTGGCCCTTGACCTGAGTCCCCAGACCGAGCTGAAAGCGCCCGCCCGAGAAGTGTTGCAAGTCCCAGGCGATCTGGGCGGTCACCATGGGGCTGCGGGGGAAGGCGATGGCCACCGCCGTCCCCAGGCTGACCCGCTGCGTGTGCTCGGCAGCGATGAGGAGGGGGAAGAAGGGATCGCGGCCCGTCTCCGCTGTGGTCAGGCCATCGAACCCTAGGTTCTCCGCCCGCTGCGCCGAGGCGGCGATGTCCTTGATGGTGCGACCAGTGACATACGTTTCGACTCGCATCTCTCCTGTCCTCGGAACGTCAGATTTTGCCTTCATTGTGGGGCGCCGGGCGCTCCCTGGCAAGAGCCAGCGCCGCACAGGCGCCAGGCCCGCCCCGAGTGCCGCGGCGCCTACTCGTCGGGGCTGGCCTCGGCGGTGGAGTCCCAGTCCAGGGTGACATCTGGGGTGCCGATGTCCCGTCGACCCTGCCGCAGGGCCTCGCGGGCCAGGCGCGCCAGCTCAACGTAGTGGGCCCGCAACCGCTCGATCTCGGCGTCGGTCAACTCCTCCAGGTCCAGCAGGGCATTGTGAGCGCTACGCTCCGCCCGGATCAACTAGTCCAGCTTCAGCTGAACCACGGCGCTGTCGTGGTTCTGGGTGTTCTGGATCAGAAAGACCATCAGAAACGTGACGATGGTCGTCCCGGTATTGATGACGAGCTGCCAGGAGTCGCCGAAGCCGAAGATAGGCCCCGTGGCCGCCCAGCCGATGACTACTGCCAGGGCGGCCAGGAAGCCCAGGGGATGACCCGTCGCCCGCGCCGTCCACCGGGCGAGGCGCGAGAACGGCGACCGCGGATAGGCCGGGTAGGCAGGCATGCTCCCTCTCCTCCTTGCTCCTCTGCCGAGGGCGGCAGGACTTGCCTCGTTCTCTGCCTATACCCTACACTCTCCCGCTCTCCCGTCAGGCGAGGCTCCCGCCAAGCGCCACCGCAGAGAGCCAAAGGCGACAGGGCCCTCACCATGCCGAGGCGATGAGTATGGCCCGGCGGGTTGATCCACGCCCCCGGCAGGGCTACACTGCAGACAAAGTGTCATTAGACAACTATTCGATTATGCAACGGACTGTCGAGGGGCCAGAGGGCCAGGATAGCCAGCAGCGACGTCTGGCGGAGACGCTGCTGGAAGTGGCGGCCGGCGCCATCGGCCTGTTGCGAGCGGAGGTGCGTCGGCACAGGCCGGGAGGCCTGGCCCTGTCCCAGTTCCGCGCCCTGGCCTACATCTACTGGCATCCCGGCGCCTCTCTCACCGAGGTGGCAGAGCACCTGGGCCTGGGGCTGTCCAGCGCCTCCCGTCTGGCGGACAGCCTCCTGCAGGCCGGCCTCCTGACCCGGGAGACCTCCGCCGCTGACCGTCGCTGCCTCGTCCTCCACCTGACGCCCGCCGGGCGGCGGCTGCTGGAGGAGGCCCGCGAGCGGGCGGTAGGGCGGCTGGCCCAGGCACTGGAGGGACTGAGCGCCGAGGAGGCGGCGGCGGCCTCGCAGGCCCTGGCGCCCCTGGCTCGGCTGCTGTTCAGCAGGCCCGAGAGGCGCGGGGCACTAACCGTCGACACCGAAGGCGGAGCGAAGGAGGAGTGAGCCCCGAGATGGCGGACGCGATGGCCCGCGGCAGCGCGGCGCCGGCCCAGGCGCCGTTGCCGAGGCGTCAGGTGCTCATCGTCTTCAGCGGACTGATGCTGGGGATGCTTCTTGCCGCTCTGGACCAGACCATCGTGGCCACGGCCCTCCCCACCATCGTGGGCGACCTGGGCGGTCTGGAGCACCTGTCGTGGGTCATCACCGCTTATCTCCTCACCTCCACCACCTCCACCCCCATCTACGGCAAGCTCAGCGACCTCTACGGCCGACGGACCATGTTCCAGATCGCCATCGTCCTCTTCGTCGTGGGCTCCATGCTGGCGGGGCTCTCGCAGAGCATGGTACAGCTCATCGCCTTCCGGGGGCTGCAGGGCCTGGGGGCGGGCGGCCTCATCTCCATGGCCCAGGCCATCATCGGCGATATCCTGCCACCGCGGGAGAGAGGCCGATACCAGGGCTACATAGGTTCGGTGTTCGCTCTGGCCAGCGTAGCCGGGCCGCTCCTGGGCGGCGTCTTCACCGACCACCTGACCTGGCGCTGGGTCTTCTACATCAACCTGCCCCTGGGCGGGCTGGCCCTTCTGAACACCTGGCTGGCCCTGCGCCTGCCCTACCGGCCGACGCGCCGGCCCATAGACTACTGGGGGTCGGCCCTCATGGTGGGCGGTGTGAGCTGCCTTCTGCTGGTGGCCTCCTGGGGCGGCACCGAGTACGCCTGGTCGTCGCCGATGATCGTCGGCCTGGGGCTGGCCGGGGTGTCGTTGCTGGCCCTGTTCGTGTGGCAGGAGAGGCGAGCGCCGGAGCCCCTGCTACCCCTGCGCCTCTTCCGGGTGCGCTCCTTCGGCATCGGCAGCTTCATCATGGCGTCCATGGGGATGGCCATGTTCGGCGCCCTGGCCTTCGTACCCCTTTACCTGCAGGTGGTGAAGGGGGCTTCCGCCACCAGCTCCGGCCTGCGTCTGACGCCGTTGATGCTGTCGGTGGTGATCAGCTCGGTGCTGGTGGGGCGCTTCATCAGCGTTACGGGACGCTACCGCATCTTCCCTATAGCAGGCACAGCCGTGCTGACGGGGGCGCTGTTGCTCCTCTCCCGACTGGACGTGGACACGCCCCTCTGGGAGGTCTCCGTGTACATGGTGGTGCTGGGGCTGGGCCTGGGGATGGTGCTTCAGGTCATCGTACTGGCTACGCAGAACGAGGTCCCCTTCCGCGACCTGGGGACCGCCACCTCGGGGGTGAGCTTCTTCCGCTCCATGGGCGGGGCCTTCGGTGTGGCCGTCTTCGGCTCCATCCTCAACAACCGTCTCGACTATTATCTCCCCCGTTTGGTCCCCCGCGATGCCATGGCGGGCCTCGACCCCGGCCTCCTGACCAGCAGCCCCGAGGGACTGCGGGCGCTGCCGCCGCCGGTCTTTCACGGAGTCGTGGAGGCCTTCGCCCGCTCTCTCCACTGGGTGTTCCTCCTGGCCGCGCCCATCGCCCTCACGGCCTTTCTGGCCAGCCAGATGCTGAGGGAGGCCCCCCTGAGGGAGAGCGCCCACATCACCTTCGGCGAGGAGTGAGGCGCCAGCCAGGCGCCCCCTCAGGACGGGGCCAGAACGGGGAGGGAGGAGTAGACCGCCTCCGTCTCCCGGGCCGCCCGCTCCCAGGTGAACTGGGCAGCCCGCCGTAGCCCCCGCTGGACCAGGTCCCGTTGCAGAGATTCATCGGTCAGGAGCTCCACCAGGGCCGCGGCCAGCGCCTCCGGGTCATGGGGGTCCACCACCAGGGCAGCGTCGCCCACCACCTCCGGCTGGGCGCCGGCGTTGGCCACGATGACCGGACAGCCGCAGGCCATCGCCTCCAGGGGAGGAAAGCCGAACCCTTCGTAGAGGGAGGGAGAGACGTAGGCCTCCGCCCCGGAGTAGTAGGCGGGCAGGTCTTCGTCCGGCACCGTGCCGGTGAAGACGACGTCCCGCTCCAGGCCCAGCTCCCGCACCGCCTCCAGGGTGCGCAGGCGGAAGGGCGCCTCGGCCCCTCCCGCCGCGCCCACTTTGACCAGCTTCAGATCGCGGAAGCGGCCGTTCCGGTCCTTGAGGAGCCTGAGGGCCCGCAGGAGGGTGACCAGGTTCTTGCGGGGGTGCTCCGAGCCCACGAAGAGGATGTAGGGGTAATCCACCAGGCGACGCTCCACCGGCCGGAAGAGGCTGTGGTCTATCCCCTCGTACACCACGAAGATGCGCTCCTCCGGTATGCCCAGGTGCCGGATCAGGTCCCGCTTCGTCGTCTCGGAGACAGCTATGATGGCGGGGGCCCGCCGGATCCCCTCGTAGTCCAGCCGCAGGTAGAAGCGGTCACGAGCGTTGGGCCGGTGGATGTAGAGGGCGTAGCCGCGCAGGTCGAAGTAGCGGATGAGGTCGTGGACGGTGATGACATAGGGCTGGCGCAGAAAGAGGGCGTAGCGGCCCAGGTGGTGGTTGGGCAGATGCACGGCATCACCCAGCCGCCGCAGGCGGTGGATGAACCTGATGTCCCACCAGAGGGCCTTGAGGGCCTTGGGGCTGAGGCAGGAGACGTTGAAGAGCTCGGCCACTCGCTGGTAGAAATCGGTGAAGAGCTTGGGGACGCGCAGGTGCTGGGCCAGCTTCTGGGAGTAGCGGTCCATGGAGCCGTTGCCTATGGTCACCAGGAAGGTCATGGCACGTCCACCTCCTCGCCCGTCAGGGTGTCGGCGGCCTCTATGGCAGGCCGGCCCGCTGCCAGGCCAGGCCCGCCCACTGGGCTCCCCGTAGGAGAACCATCAGAAGGGCGGACTGGGCCAGCAGCGGTATGTCCTCCCAATCGAGGCGCCGCGGCCAGGGCCGACGGTCCCGTCTTCGCACCAGGTCCCAGTAGGGAGCCCGAGGGCCGAAGACGGCCAGGCTGCGGCCATAACGGAAGTTGCGTCGCCAGACCTGGCGAAGGCTGGCCGGCTCCTGATGAAAGACTGCCCGTCGCAGGAGCCCCACGCGGCGGGAGAGTCGCCAGCACTCCAGGTAGATGATGGCGTGGTCATGGTGGACCACCCTCTGCACCACCTCCTGGGGGATGGTAGACAGAGCACTGGTCAGGAGGGCCCGACGGAAGAAGCGGGGCAGGAGGGTGCCCCCGTAGGGGTCCAGGGAGGCCGGGCCCACGTGACGATGGACGAGACGACGGTGGGCGGCGAAGAGCCGCTGCAGCCAGTTGCGGGGCCGCCACGAGATCTCCTCCAGCACCAGCATGTCGTAGCCCCGCTCCTCCGCCAGGGCCACCGCTCTCGCCAGGGCCGTCCCCTCCAGCACCTGGTCCGAGTCCAGCAGGAGGACGTAATCGCCCCGGGCCAGACGGGCACCCTCGCAGCGGGCGGCCAGGAGGCCGCCGGGACAGGTGACGACGGTGGCCCCGCCCTCGGCCGCCAGGCGCGGGGTATCGTCCCGGGAGCCGCCGTCCACCACGATGACCTCCAGGTGGGTATAGCTCTGCCGCCGCAGCGACTCCAGGCAGCGGGTCAGGTGCCTGGCAGCGTTCAGGGTAGGTATGGTGACGGAGACGAGAGGTGCCCGGGCGGGGACGTCTGAGGCGGAGCGATGGTCTTCAGGCGTCAGAGATGGGAGCGTGTCATCCACCGAAGTCATCTCGCTGGGACGACCTCGGAAGATTCAGCCCAATTTTCAGTGTAGCCAGGGAAGCGCTCCCCTGACAAGCGGGACGCCCCGCGCGGGGAAGCGACATCCACCCTGCACGCCGTCGCCGGCGTCGGGAGAAGGCCGCCACGAGGGAGGCCCTACCCCAGAGGGCCTCCCCTGTCCAGCCGAGGGAGGGGGTGGGGGAGGCCCCCACCCCCTGACGTTCTCTCTAGGCCTGAGAGCTCCCGCGGTCAGCCAGCCGCGCCAGCAGCCCCGCCAACCTCAGCACGAGGGCCATACCGAGAGCGACCAAGGAGAGCGCAAGCGTGCTCTCGGGCAGGACAACGGGCCCCGAGCCGCCGGCCGGCAGGCTGGCGGGCCCGACCATCGCCCCCTGAGCAGAGAGCCGTCCACTCACCGTAATACCCTGGACGGAGCTGACCGGCTGGTCGGTGCCCGCTGGGGAGTTGCCTCCCGCGATCCCCTCGTCGGGCGGATTGCCCTCGGGCGAGGACGACCCTGGCCCGCCGGTCCCGCCGCCGGGCCTCTCGTGGTCGTTCCCGTTGTCACCGCCGGGCCTTTCCTGGCCGTTGCCGTCGCCAGACCCCTCCACCTCGCTCTCGTTCTCGCCGCCCACGCTCACCTGCAGCACCGTCTGGGGCGACACGTCCCCCACCTGCACCGCGCCCAGAGAGCCCGACGCCCGGTTGCCGTCCCCACCGTCGCCAGACCCCTCCACCTCGCTCTCGTTCTCGCCGCCCACGCTCACCTGCAGCACCGTCTGGG